>NZ_VFMY01000001.1:1231081-1538851 GCF_006715305.1 Arthrobacter sp. SLBN-100 | reverse complement strand
CTCCAGGAGCGCCTGGCCAAGCTGGCCGGTGGCATCGGCGTCATCAAGGTCGGTGCAGCCACCGAGGTTGAGCTGAAGGAAAAGAAGCACCGCATCGAGGACGCCGTGTCCTCCACCCGCGCTGCCCTCGAAGAAGGCATCGTGGCCGGTGGCGGCTCTGCCCTGATCCACGCCCTCAAGGCACTGGATGAGGACCCTGCCGTCAAGGCGCTCGAAGGCGACGCCGCCGCTGCTGTGGGCATCGTCCGCCGCGCGCTGGTCCAGCCGCTGCGCTGGATCGCCCAGAACGCCGGCTTCGACGGCTACGTCATCACGTCCAAGGTTGCCGACCTCGACACCAACCACGGCTTCAACGCCAAGTCGGGCGAGTACGAGGACCTGATCGCCGCCGGCGTGATCGACCCCGTCAAGGTCACCCGCGCAGCCCTCCGCAACGCAGCGTCCATCGCTGCCCTGGTTCTCACCACCGAGACCCTTGTAGCAGAGAAGCCTGCCGAGGAAGACGAGCACGCAGGCCACAGCCACTAGCCTGCAGTCCCCATAAAAACCGGTCCAGCATCCCGCTGGGCCGGTTTTTTGGTGTCCGGCGAAGGTTCCCGGGCTACGTGGCCGCCATGTCCCGTGTCTCAACATCGCCCGCGCGCTCGTACACCAGCGACACCGACCCCTTGGGAAAGCTGCGCGCGGGCTCGGCGAGGCGGAAGGCGGCGGGGATGGTCCCGGCGTCGAAGAGACGCTTGCCCTGCCCCAAGGTCACCGGATAGAGCCAGAGGTGGAGGCGGTCCAGCACGTTGGCCGCGAGCAGTGAACGGATGAGGACGCCGCTGCCGAACATGTGCACCTCGCCGTACTCTTCGCGGAGCCTTCCCGCAGCCGTGGCATCCGGCAGCACCTTGGTGCCCGCCCAGCCGGGAGCGGCCAGGCTATGGGACACGACGAACTTGGGCACCCGGTTGAGCGTGCCCCCGATCTCGTCGGACTGGTGGGGCCAGTAGGCGGCGAAGATGTCATAGGTTTTCCGGCCCAGAAGCAGGGCGTCAATCTTGGCGATCTCCTCGCCGATGGCCGCGCCGGCCTCGTCATCGGACACCGGCGCCTGCCAGCCGCCGAAGGTGAAGTTGCCCTCAGTGTCCTCTTCCCGGCCGCCGGGCGCCTGATACACGCCGTCCAGGGTAAGGAACAGGTTCGCAACGATGATTCCCACGGGTCCAGTGTGGGGCAGCCCCCGGGCCCTGTCCAGAGTCCTCGTGGCAGACTGATCCCATGCTGCTCGACGAGCTTGTGAAGACCGCGGATGCCGTGACGTCCACCCGCTCCCGGCTTGCGAAGGTGGAGGCACTGGCAGACCTGCTGCGCCGGCTGGAACCCGCCGAGATCGCGACGGCGCTGGGCTTGCTGGTTGCCAAGCCGCGCCAGGGCCGGGTAGGGATAGGCTGGCGCGGCATGTCAGCGGCGATGGGGGAGCCGGCTGTTGAGCCCAGTCTTACTGTGGCCGACCTCGACGCTGCTTTCGACCGGCTGCTCGGGGCTGCCGGCGCCGGATCCACCGCCGAGCGCGCCGCGACCCTCCGGACGCTCACCGCGGCAGCCACGGAACGAGAGCAGGCATTCATCGCCGGCGTGCTGCTTGGAGAATTGCGGACCGGTGCGCTGGAGGGTGTGCTGACGGACGCCGTGGCCCGCGCCGCAGACCGGCCCGTGGACGCCGTACGCCGCGCGGCCATGCTCTCCGGGGATCTGGGCGGAACCGCCCTGCTGGCGCTCACCGGCACGGCGGCCCAGCTGGACGCCGTCGGCCTCGTGGTGGGCCGTCCGGTGCAGCCCATGCTCGCCGCAACCGCAGCCAGCGTGCCCGCGGCGCTGGAGGTCACGGGGGAAGCGTCAGTGGAATACAAGCTCGACGGCGCACGCATCCAGGTGCACCGCGTCGGCGACGATGTCCGCATCTACACGCGCACCCTGGCTGAAGTAACCCATCGGCTGCCGGAGGTGGTGGACGTGGTGCGAGGGCTGCCGGTGCGCGATGTGATCCTCGACGGCGAGACCCTCGCCCTCGATGAGGACGGCGGGCCGCGGCCCTTCCAGGAGACCATGTCCCGCTTCGGCGCTGACGCGGCGCGCACCACCCTGCTGCACCCGTGGTTCTTCGACGTGCTGCACATCGACGGGCGCGACCTGCTGGACGAACCGCTGTCCACGCGCATCAGCGTGCTCGAACGCATCGCCCCCGGGCACCGGATTCCCGGGGAGGTCACGGCCGACGCTGCTGTTGCCGAGCGGGTGTCCCGCGATGCGCTCGCCGCCGGCCACGAGGGTGTGATGGTGAAGGCGGTGGGCTCCGCCTACGCTGCCGGCCGTCGCGGCTCCAACTGGATCAAGGTGAAGCCGGTGCTCACCTACGACCTGGTGGTGCTTGCCTGCGAGTGGGGGTCGGGACGGCGCACCGGGCTGCTCTCCAATCTGCACCTGGGCGCGCTTGATCCCACGGGCGAGTTCGGGAAACCCGGCGGTTACGTGATGGTGGGCAAAACTTTCAAAGGCCTCACGGACGCGCTGCTGCAATGGCAGACCGGGCGGTTCCAGGAGCTGGAGGTGCGGCGCACCGCGGGCACCGTCTGGGTGGAACCCGTCACCGTGGTGGAAATCGCGATTGACGGCGTGCAGCAGTCCCCGCGCTATCCGGGCGGAATCGCACTTCGCTTCGCGCGCGTCAAGCGCTACCGCGACGACAAAACGGCGGCGGAGGCGGACACCATTCAGACGCTGCGCGCGCTGCTGCGTTCGTAACCAGGCGCTTGTCTCACCCGTGCCGCGGGCGTACCGTGGCGCTTAAGTGCCGTTGCGTGCAGGGCGCGGCGACGGGGCCCGGCTGGGCGGGTGGTATCCGAAAGGAGGCCTGGTGTCAGCTGAGACGGGCATCGACCAGGGCAGGTCAGCATTCCGCGAAAACCGCTGGACCGAGGCCTATGAAAACTTCCGCGACGCCGACCAGCGGGGCGGGCTGCCTGCACCTGACCTGGAACGGCTCGCCACCGCCGAGATACTGACCGGCAATACGGCCGCAGGACTGGAAACCCTCACCCGCGCCCACGAAGAGTACCTGGTTGTCGGCGACATCGTTGGTGCCGTCCGCTGCGCCGGCTGGATGGGGATGCACCTGATGCATCTGCGGGAAACGTCCCGGGCCGGCGGCTGGTTCGCCCGCGGGCAAAGGCTCTCGGATGAGCTGGACGCGCCACACTCCGTCCAAGGGCTCCTGCTCGTGCCGGTGGCATTGGGCAAGCTCTACAGTGGCGACCCTGCCGGTGCCCTGCAGACCTTCGCCCAGGTTGCGGACATTGGCCAGAAATTCCAGGACAAAGACGTGTCGGCGCTGGCCCTCATCGGTATGGGCCAGGCGACACTTATGCTGGGGCGCAACGACGAGGGCCTTCGAATGTTCGACGAGGTTATGGTGGCCGTGACAGCGGGAGAACTGTCCGCGGTCCCGGCCGGAATTGCCTACTGTGCAGTCATTGGCAACTGCCACCTGGCCTTCGACCTGGAACGGGCCCTGGAATGGACGGCGGCGCTTGACCGCTGGTGCCGTACCCGCTCGGACATGGTGACGTTCAGCGGCCAGTGCCAGTCGCACCGGGCCGAGCTCTTTCGGCTGCATGGAGCCTGGGCCGAGGCGCTGGAGGCGGCGGCCATAGCTCAAGGCCGTTCCACCCAGGGCGATCCGCAGGCGCTTTACGGGGGCTACTACCAGCAGGGAGAAGTGCAACGGCTCAGGGGCGACCTGGACGCGGCCGCGGCTTCTTACCGGGAAGCGGCCCGAAGCGGCTACGAGCCACAGCCTGGCCTTGCGCTCCTCTCCCTGGCGCGCGGGGACGCGAAGCAGGCGCAGTCCATGATCCGCAGGGCCGCCGGCGTTGCGGACACAGCCACCCGCCGCCATCTGTTGCCTGCCCTGGTGGAGATCGAACTCGCCGCCTCAGATGTGGAAGCGGCACGGCGCGGCGCCGACGAGCTGGCAGCCTTCGCCCGGGAATGCCCCATGCCCATGGTCCGTGCGGTGGCCGGCCAGGCCGAGGGGGCCGTCCGGCTCGCCGAGGGTGATCCGGCGGGCGGCGCACCAGCCATCAGGCAGGCCTGGAAGCTGTGGCGCGAACTCGGTGTGCCGTATGAAGCCGCGCGCTGCCGGGTCTTGATCGGCTGTGCTTGCCGCGCTCTTGGCGACGAACCGTCAGCGCTCATGGACTTCGAGGCCGCACACGCGGAGTTGCTGGAACTGGGTGCAGCGCCCGCGGCAGCCTGGGCGGCGTCGCTCATGCGGGAAGGCGCAGATGGCGCCAGGGGACCGCTGTCCCCGAGGGAAACCGAAGTGCTTCGGCTCGTTGCCACCGGCAAGGGGAACCGCGCCATCGCCGCCGAACTCTATCTCAGTGAGAAGACCGTGGCCCGGCACATCAGCAATATCTTCCTGAAGCTGGGCCTGTCCTCCCGGGCCGCCGCCACCAGGTATGCCTTTGAGCACCGGATCGCGGGATAACGCCGGGACTGCGTAAAAATACCCATCAAGCCCTGAGTACAATTTGCATGATTTGGGCGACGCGGAGCAGCAGGCCCCGGCCATAGCCTCAAAGCATGAACCTTCCAGTCCTTGCCGGCACGCTTTCCACGGTGCTGTTTGCCGCAGGAATGCTGCCCATGCTGGCCAAAGCCGCCCGTACGCGGGACCTTGCCTCCTACAGCCTGGGGAACCTGGTCCTGAGCAATGTGGCCAACGCGGTGCACTCCGTTTATGTGTTCCACCTCCCGGCCGGACCCATCTGGGTCCTCCACCTCGCCTACGTCCTGGCCTCTGCCCTGATGCTTGCCTGGTGGCTGCGCTACAGGGAACCGGAAAGGCGCGTCGGAGCGGCCATGCCAGCGGGACAACAGGAAGGCTCAGCCGCAGGAATCCCTGCCAGTGAAATAGGAGCAAAGCCATGAACAACAGCAACGTGACCGGCATGCTGGACACGATGGTCATTGGAGGGGGACAGGCCGGCCTTGCCATCGGCTACCACCTCAAGGAGCAGGGTCGGAAGTTTGTCATCCTTGACGCGAACCCCCGGGTCGGGGACGCATGGCGGCAGCGGTGGGATTCGCTCCGCGTGTTTACCCCGGCCAAGTACAACGGCCTGCCCGGATTCCCGTTCCCCGCCGATCCGCTGTCCTTCCCCACCAAGGACGAGGTAGCCGATTATCTCGAAGGATATGCCGCCGCCTTGGACCTCCCGGTGTGCACCGGCGTCCGGGTGGAGCGTCTCTGGCAGGACGGGGAGCGCTACATCGCAGCCTCCAACGGCAACCGCTGGGAAGCCCGGAACGTGGTGGTGGCCAACGGAGCAGAGCGCCGGCCCAAAGTCCCGGCCTTCTCCGCCGATGTGTCACCGGCCATAGTCCATTTCCATTCCAGCGCCTACAAAAATCCGGGCCAGCTGCAGGACGGGCCTGTCCTGGTGGTGGGACTGGGGAACTCAGGCGCCGAAATCGCCCGTGAGGTCTGCCGCACCCACCCCACCTTCGTAGCCGCAAGGGCTCCCAGTGAAATCCCCGTGAAGCATGGCCGCACTGCAGCGCGCTTCTTCCTGCCGATCGTGCGGTTCGCCGGCCTGCACGTCCTCAGCCTTGGCACGCCCGTGGGCCGCAAGGCCGCACCGGCTCTCAAAGCTCAGGGTACCCCACTGATCCGGACCAAAGCCAAGGATCTCGCGGCTGCCGGCGTCCATTTCGTGCCGCGGGTTGCCGGTGTCGCCGATGGCCGGCCGGTCCTGGCTGACGGATCGCGGCCGGAGGTAGCAAACATCATCTGGTGTACCGGTTTCCGGGACGACTTCGACTGGATTGATCTTGGGTTGCTGGACGCCGGGGGAGGCCTGCAGCAGCACCGCGGCGTAGTACTGAACTCGCCGGGCCTGTTCTTGCTGGGACAGAATTTTATGTACTCCGTGGCATCGGCAACTTTCCCGGGGATCGTCCGCGACGCGCGGTACCTGGCAGGGAAAATACCCCAATTGGATAGAATCGATGTTTTGTCCATGCGCCAGTGAGGTCTATTTGTGTCGGTAGCGAGAACAGAGGCTGCAGCCAAACCCCTGCCCGGAGCCACAACCAAGGGCCGGAAGCCAACCTTCCGGCCCGAGGTGCAGGGGCTCCGGGCGCTCGCCGTGCTGATGGTGGTGGCCTACCATGTGTGGCTGGGCCGGGTATCCGGCGGAGTGGACATTTTCCTGCTGATCTCTGCCTTCCTGCTCACACTTTCGTTCGTCCGGAAAGCCGAAGCGGGGCGCCCGTTCGGACTCCTGGCGCACTGGCTGCACCTGTTCAAGCGGCTGTTGCCGGCCGCCGTCGTGGTGATCCTGGGCGTCCTTGCCGGAACGTGGCTGATCCTGCCGCAGAGCCGCTGGCCGCAGGTGCTGGACCAGGCCTGGGCGTCGCTGCTGTACAGCCAGAACTGGCTGCTCGCCGACACCGCCGTTGACTACTACGCCCAGGACCACGCCGGCGCCAGCCCCCTCCAGCACTTCTGGTCGCTCTCCATCCAAGGCCAGGTGTTCATCCTCTGGCCGGTGATCTTCGCCAGCGCTGCGGGGCTGCTGGCGCTGTTGCGCCGGGTTCCGGGCGGCGCCCGCGTGACCTACCGTGGACTGCTGGCGGTGGTCTTCGCCGCGGCGTTCGCCTTTTCGCTCGCCTACTCGGTGGAGCAGACGGCCAGCAACCAGGCGTATGCCTACTTCGATACCCGCGCCCGCCTGTGGGAGTTCGCGCTGGGGTCCCTGCTGGCCCTTGCGCTGCCCTACCTCAAACCGGGACGAGGGCTGCGGGTGGTGCTGGGCTGGGCGGGGCTGGCGGCCATGGTCTCCTGCGGACTGCTGCTGACCGTGGACCGTTCCTTCCCCGGATACGTGGCGCTCTGGCCCACGCTGGCCGGTGCGGCCATCATCACCGCCGGGCAAACCGGCAGCCGCTTCGGCGTGGACAGGTTCCTCAGCAGCAAACCGCTGGTGGCGCTGGGGGACAATTCCTACGCCCTGTACCTGTGGCACTGGCCTGTCCTGGTATTGGCGCTCGCCGCCACCGGGGTCGAGGCGCCCAACCTGGTCCAGGGCCTGGCAATCGTTGGAGCGTCCGTGGTCCTGGCCGTCCTCACCACCCGCTTCGTGGAAAAGCCGCTGCGGGACTGGCACTGGCCCAAGCTGCGGGCCCGGCGCACCGCCGTCGTGATTATTGCCTGCGGCGCCCTGCTGGCAGGTCCCGTGGCCGTCTGGCAGACCACGCTTACCGCAGAGGAAAGCGCGACGGCGGCGCAGCCGCGGGAGCTCACGCCCGGGGCGGCGGCGCTCAGTCCGGAGAACGCCGCGGTACCCGCTGCCGATGCCAGGATCATCCCGGGCCCCGCCGCGCTGGACAATGACTGGGCAGGCATCCAGGCTCCGTGCGTCGGCGCCAATGCCACCAGCAATCCCATCCTGGAGGGCTGCCGGCAGGCAGTCCCGGAAGGGGAAGTGACCAAGCGCATTGTGGTCCTGGGTGATTCGCACTCACAGCAGTACCTGGGCGCCCTCGCCCCCATCGCGGCCGCGCGCGGCTGGGAACTGGTGACGCTGCTGATGCCGGCCTGCCGCTTCGGCGCCGAATCGGAAACCCGGAATGCCGAATGCAACGCGTACAACCAGGCCAGCGCCGCCTACGTCCTGGAACACCGGCCGGAGGCGGTGTTCACCGTGGCATCGCTGACGCATGAGGAAGCGCCATTCGAGACCGAGGTGCCGGCGTACCTGGACGGCGTGCGGCCGTTCGCCGACGCGGGCATCGAGATTGTGGGGATCCGGGACAACCCGCGGTTCACCTTCAACATGCCCGAGTGCGTCCAGCGCAACGGCGCGGATGCCCACGAGTGCAGCGTTCCCCTGGCGGAATCCCTGGCGGACCCGTCCCCGCTGGAGGGCTACCGGGGCAAAGTCGAGGGGCTCCACCTGATGGACCTGAGCGACTTCATCTGCGCGCGCGGCATCTGCCCGGGGGTGGTGGGAAATGTGTACGTCTATAAGGACGACAACCATCTCACCCGGACCTACGTTGAGACCATGATCCCCATGTTTGAACAGCGCCTCCTCGCCGCGACAGGCTGGAGCTGACCGCGGGGAGCTGGTCGCGGGGCCCACGCCCGCCGGTGGGTGGGGGCCGTGCGGTTGCTCACATTGGGCGCATGGAATAGGGGGATCGGCGCCGAGGTTCTAATATTTACTCAACACTTTCTGACCTCCGGATTGCCGTATGACGCGGTGGTCTTCACAATCTTCTGCACAGGCCAGTCCCGTAATGACGGGCTGGTCATCGGCTGCAACCCCTACCCGCACGCAACCAAGGTAAGAGGCGCACTCATGACCGAGCCCGAACACAACCCCTTTGGCTTCATCGGCCTGACCTACGACGACGTCCTGCTCCTTCCAGGCCACACCGAGGTCATCCCCTCCGAAGCCGACACGTCCTCCCGGATTTCCAAGCGGATCACCGTGCAGACGCCCCTGCTCTCCGCCGCCATGGACACCGTGACCGAGTCCCGGATGGCCGTCGCCATGGCGCGCCAGGGCGGCCTGGGCGTGGTGCACCGCAACCTGTCCATCGCTGACCAGGCGGACCAGGTGGACCGCGTCAAGCGCAGCGAATCGGGTATGATCACCAACCCGCTGACCATCCGCCCCGAGGCCACACTGCGCGAACTGGACGACCTGTGCGCCCAGTACCGTGTGTCCGGCCTGCCGGTGGTTGACGAGGACAACCGCCTGCTGGGCATCGTCACCAACCGCGACACCCGCTTTGTCCCCGAGTCCGACTTCCCGCTGCGGCTTGTCAGCGACGTGATGACCAAGATGCCGCTGGTCACCGGGCACGTGGGCATCAGCCGTGAAGAGGCCTCGCACAAGCTGGCCACCAACAAGATCGAAAAACTGCCCCTGGTGGATGAGCAGGGCCGGCTGAAGGGCCTGATCACCACCAAGGACTTCACCAAGGCAGAGCAGTACCCGCTGGCCACCAAGGACGACGAGGGCAGGCTCCGCGTGGGCGCAGCCATCGGCTTCTTCGGGGACGGCTGGGAGCGCGCCATGGCACTGGTCGATGCCGGCGTCGACGCCCTGTTCGTGGACACCGCCAACGGCCACTCGCAGGGCGTACTGGACATGATCCGCCGCCTCAAGTCCGATCCCGTGGCGGCGCATGTGGACGTCATCGGCGGCCAGGCCGCCACCCGGGAAGGCGCCCAGGCCCTGATCGACGCCGGTGCCGACGGCATCAAGGTGGGCGTGGGGCCGGGTTCCATTTGCACTACGCGCGTGGTGGCCGGTGTGGGCGTCCCCCAGATCACCGCCATCTACGAATCCGCCAAGGCCGCCATCCCGGCCGGTGTGCCGCTGATCGCCGACGGCGGCCTGCAGTACTCGGGCGACATCGGCAAGGCCCTGGTTGCCGGCGCTGACACCGTGATGCTCGGCTCCCTCCTGGCCGGCTGCGACGAGTCCCCGGGTGAGCTGATCTTCGTCAACGGCAAACAGTTCAAGTCCTACCGCGGCATGGGATCCCTCGGTGCCATGCAGTCCCGCGGCAAGAACACCTCCTACTCCAAGGACCGCTACTTCCAGGCGGACGTCTCCGGCGACGACAAGCTGATCCCCGAAGGCATCGAAGGCCGTGTGGCCTACCGGGGTCCCTTGGCCTCCGTGGCGTACCAGCTCGTGGGCGGCCTGCGCCAGACCATGTTCTACACCGGTGCCCCCACCGTGGCCGAGCTGAAGGCCCGGGGCAAGTTCGTCCGGATCACCCCGGCCGGGCTGAAGGAATCACACCCCCACGACATCCAGATGACCGTCGAGGCGCCGAACTACGGATCACGCTGATCCTGACGGTTTGATGCTGCGGAGGAGGTGGGGAATTTCCCCACCTCCTCCCGCATTTTAAGCCCCCTATACGGCCGCTTGGAGTTCCGGCGAAAGCTCATAGAGGGTCGGGGGATTGGCCCCCGGCCGCCCGACCGTAATCGCGGCGGCCTTCGAGGCTGTCCTGCCCAAGGTTTCGAGGACGGAAGGCGCCAACCCATCGGTGCTCCGGCAGAGGAGCCCATAGATCAGGGCTGCCATGTAGGAATCGCCCGCCCCGATGGTGTCTGCCACTACGGTTCGAACGGAAGGAACCTGCACTCGAGTGGCCGGTGTTGCCAGCAGCGAACCGGCCGGGCCCATGGTGATCACGGCCAGGCCTGCACCGAGTTCCAGGATCCGCGAAGCGGCGTCCTCAAACTGCAGCCGCGGGTAAAGCCACTGGGCGTCCTCGTCGCTCAACTTGATGACGTCCGTCAGGGGAGCCAGGTCTTCGAAAATAGCGAGGGCCTCCGCGTGGCTGCCCAAGAGGGCGGGACGGATATTGGGGTCGTAAGAAACCAGGCATTCGCGGTGCGCCTGATCCAGGAGACCCCTGACGGAACTGGCTCCCGGCGCCAGGAAGCTGGCGATCGAGCCGGTGTGAAGCACCTTGGGGAAGTAGGCGGGGTGTACCGGCGGCAGCTCCCAGGAAACGTCGAATTCGTAGCTGGCGGAGCCATCAGTACCCAACGTGGCAGTGGCGGAAGCCGTCCGGCCTGCTGACTTTGACCCGGGCAGCAGCGCGACTCCGGCGCCGCCGAGGTGACGCTCGATCAGGGCGCCGCGTTCGTCGTCGCCAATTGAGGTCAGGAGACTGGTTCGTACGCCCAACCTTGCCAGGCCGTAGGCCACGTTGGCCGGAGAACCGCCGGGGTGCTCCACCCTGCCTTTGGAGGTGCTGACGACGTCGACAAGGGCTTCGCCAACCACGATGACATCGGGAGTGTCGGCGTTGGCGCCGGGGCCAGTGGCCTGGAGCATGTGAGCAAACTTTCGTGAAGCCGGGCGCGGACCTGCCGCCGGGGCAGGCGAACAGGTCCGCGAACCGGAAGGAGAATGGGGGGTAGCGGTTGAACGATGGTCAGGCTGTGGCCGCGCCGGTCATGATGGCCACCGCGTCCGTCATGCTGTGCGACTTCGGGGTGATGGTGGCAGCGCATTTGCCGAGGCGCTGGATGTGGATCCGGTCAGCGACGTCGAACACGTGCGGCATGTTGTGGCTGATCAGGATGACGGGAAGGCCACGGTCCCGGAGGTCCCGGACCAGCTGGAGGACCTGGTTGGACTCCCGCACGCCGAGCGCCGCCGTCGGCTCATCCAGCACTACCACCTTGGAACCGAACGCTGCTGCCCTGGCCACGGCCACGGCCTGGCGCTGGCCACCGGAAAGGTTCTCGACCGGGACGGTGACGTCCTGGAGCGTCGAAATTCCGAGGCGGGTGAGCTCCTCCTTCGCCTTGCGGCGCATGCCTTTGGTGTCCAGGACCCGGAACACCTTTCCGAGCGGTCCGGGCAGGCGTTCCTCCCGGCCGAGGAAGAGGTTGGACGCAACATCGAGGGCGGGCGACACGGCGAGGTTCTGGTAAACGGTCTCGATTCCATGGGCACGGGCGTCCTGCGGCCGCTTGAAGTGCACCTGTTTCCCGGAGAGGTGAAGCTCGCCGGAATCCGGCACTTCGGCGCCCGTGAGGCACTTGATCAGCGTGGACTTGCCTGCGCCGTTGTCACCGATGATGGCCAGCACTTCACCGGGGTAGAGGTCCAGGCTGACGCCGTCCAGGCCAACAACCTTGCCGAAGGTCTTGACGAGGTTGCGCGCCTTGAGGATCGGCTGCCGGGTTTTGGTGGCGGGGGATTCAAGCCCGGTGGAGGTCATGACTTCACCTTTCGGATCCACTGGTCGATGGAGACAGCGATGATGATGAGGACGCCGACGGCGAGGGTCTGGAACAGCACGTCCAGCCCGGCCAGGGAAAGCCCGTTGCGGAACACGCCCACGATCAGCGCTCCGAGGAGGGAGCCCCAGACTGAGCCGCGGCCGCCAAAGAGGCTGGTTCCGCCGATCACGACGGCGGTAATCGAGTCCAGGTTCAGGTCCACGCCCGCGTTGGGGCTTGCTGCGTTGGTGCGGCCGATCTGGATCCAGGCCCCCATCGCGAGGACGGCGCCCGCTGCAAGGTAAACGCTCATCAGGACGCGGTTCACGGGGATACCGGCCAGACGGGCGGCCTCCTTGTCATCGCCCACTGCGTAAACGTGCCGTCCCCAGGCGGTCTTGCCCAGGATGAAGGCAACGGCCACGTAGAGCAGGAGCATCATCACCACGCCGGTCGAGATGCGCACCGGGCCCACCGGGAAGGTGCTGCCCATCCAGGTGAGCAGGCCCGGCATGCTGGAGCCGCGGACAGTGGAACCGCCCGAGTACAGCAGCGTCAGCGCGATGAAGATGTTCAGGGTTCCCAGGGTCACGATGAACGGCGGGAGCCGGAACCTGGTCACCAGGAAGCCGTTGGCCGCACCCGCTGCCAGCCCGACGACGAGTCCCCCCAGAAGTGCGACCGGGCCGGGAAGGCCGTTGCTGACCGCCAGTTGCGCCACCACCATCGAGGACAGGATCATCACGGCGCCGACGGAGAGATCGATTCCTGCCGTCAGGATGATGAGGGTCTGCGCGATGGCCAGGGTCCCGACGACGGAAACCTGCTGGGTGATCAGGGAAAGGTTCTCGAACCGGAGGAAGCGGTCATTGAGGAGGCCGAACACCACCACTGCGACGAGCAGCACGATCGCCGGGCTCAGTGCCGGGTAGCGGTGCAGGACATTGCGGATCCGGCTCAGCGGGGTTTGGCGGTCAAGGAACTCTTCGGCCAGGTCCGGTCCGGTAACCGGCGGGCCTGCTGTCTGTTGCTTGGTCACGATTGCTCCTGTCACAGTCCGGACTTACTTGCCCCAGCAGATCTGGGTGGCGTCAGCGGTGGTCATGCTCTTGATGCCGTCAGCGGCCTTGTCCGTGACAAGCTCCACCCCGGTGTTGTAGAAGTCCAGCCCGGGGGAGTTCTCCGGCTTCTTGCCGGTCTTGGCGAGTTCCACGATGGCTTTGACGCCCAGTTCGGCCATCTTCACCGGGTACTGCTGGGCTGTGGCGCCGATGACGCCGGACTTGACGTTGTTGACACCGGCACAGCCGCCGTCAATCGAGACGATCAGCACGTCCTTTTCCTTGCCGGCTGACTTCAGTGCTTCATAGGCGCCGGCGGCTGCCGGCTCGTTGATGGTGTAGACAACGTTAATGTTCGGGTTCTTGGACAGCAGGGTCTCCATGCCGGTGCGGCCGCCGTCCTCGTTGCCTCCGGAGGCCTGGCTGCCCACGATCTCGTACTCGCCACCCTTGCCGGCGGTGTACTTGCCTGTTTTGGCTTCGTCACCGTTCTTCTTGGCGTCCGCGGTGTCGATGCCGAGTCCGGAGAGGAAACCCTGGTCGCGGTTGTAGTCCACGGACACGATCTTGTCGTCAAACAGGTCCAGGAGGGCGATGGTGGCCTTCTTGCCGGCAAGCTGCGTGCCAGTCCACTTGCCGATCAGCTCGCCGGCGGCGAAGTTGTCGGTGGCGAAGGTGATGTCGGCCGCGTCGGCCGGGTCCGGCGGAGTGTCCAGGGCGATGACGAACAGGCCGGCGTCCTTGGCCTTCTTCAGGGCATCGACGACGGACGGACCGTTAGGGGTGATGAGGATACCTTTGTCGCCCTTGGAGATTGCGTTTTCGATGGCCTGGATCTGGGTATCCTCATCGCCGTCGGCTTTGCCGGCCGCGAGCTTCAGGTCCACGCCGTCGGCCGCTGCCGCCTTCTTGGCGCCGTCCTGCATGGAAACAAAGAAGGGGTTGGACGTGGTTTTGACGATCAGCGAGACACCGATTTTATCGGCCGAACTGCCCTCGGTGGATCCGCCGGCAGAGGAACTGCCACCGCATGCCGACAAGCTGAGGGCGCCGAGAGTCAGGACGGCCCCCATTGCGAGCAGACGGGTGGCGGTGGTCCGCGGGGTCTTGGAACTCAACATTGAATCTCCTGTGGTAGGGCACTGACCGTGCCTGACAACGATGTCAAACAAGAGGTAATCAGCATCACACTGTAGAGTCAAGTAAGAACGGACCATGAAGAGCGAGGTTGTGACAACGATGTCAGATCGTTATCAAGTAGAGATGAATAAGGACCGGCCTACGATGCGCCACGTGGCAGCCTTGGCGGGAGTCGGCATCAAAACCGTTTCCCGGGTCATAAATGACGAGGCCGGGGTTTCCGAAGCCACCCGCCAGCGGGTCCTGGGAGCTTCCCGACAGTTGAACTACCAGCTGGACATGGCCGCGGGAAGCTTAAGGCGCGCCGGGCGGAAGACCTTGTCCATCGGCCTGCTCCTCCCCAGCGTCGCCAACCCGTTCAGCAGCGAAATCCATCGCGCGTTGGAGGACCCGCTCACCGCGAGGGGCATCGCCGTTTTCGCGGCAAGCATCGATGACGATCCGGAGAGGGAAAAGGCCCTGGTTGCCGCTTTCCTCGGGCGGCGGGTCGATGGCCTGGTGGTCACACCGATCGCACGGAGCCAGGCATACGTCATCCCGGAGCACTCACGCGACTTGCCGCTCGTCTTCATCGACCGTGAGCCGGTGGGGATCGACGCCGACGCCGTAGTGACGGACAACGCAGCCGGCTCCGCGCGTGCCGCAGCCCACCTGCTGAAACACGGACATACCAAGGTGGCCTACCTGGGCGACCGCCCGGATATCCAGACCGCCAGGGAGCGGCGGCGGGGATTCATGGAAGAACTTGCCCGGGCCGGTGTTGCCACGTCAAGTGTCCAGGTCCGCGAGGGCCTCCATGATGAGGAGCTGGCCCGCCGGGCCGCGCATGAGCTCTTTGACTCCGACAACCCGCCCACAGCCATCTTCTCCAGCCAGAACCTGGTGACGTTCGGCGTCATGAGGGCGCTCCGCGAACGCGGAGCCAGCCAGAAGGTGGCGCTGGTGGGCTTCGACGACTTCGCGCTCGCCGACATGATGGAACCCGGAATTACCGTCATCGCGCAGCATCCCGAGCGGATCGGGAAACTCGCCGCCGAGCGGTTGCTCGCCCGCATGGACGGCGACGACCGCGCTCCGCAGACTTACGTCATTCCCTCCGAACTGATCGTGCGTGGCTCGGGCGAGCTGCCGCCGTCGAACTGACCCTCCACCGAAAGAAGGAAATCCATGGCCAAAACCCTGTATGCCGAATTCACCGTTAAGCGCGGAAGCGAAGAGCGCGTCGCGGAGATGATGCGGGAACTGGCGGAGCACGTGCGCCGCGAACCGGGCAACGAACTTTTCCTTCCCTATACCCGGGAGTCCAACCCGCGTGAGTACTTTGTCTTCGAGGTGTACCGGGACGACGACGCCTTCCAGTCGCACATCACCGCTGAGTACGGAGCCACATTTAATGCCGAGCTCGCAGGACACATCGAAGGGGACGGTTCAGTCCTGACCTGGCTGCAACCGGTGGAATAGTCCCGCTGGAGGCTTCGGCAGGCTCGAATACCGGATACCGGTGGCTGAGCCTGCCGAAGCCTGCCTTCTAGCCCCGGGCCTTCCCTCCGGCGTTGAGCGCCTTGAGGGATTCCAGGAACATCGCCTGTTTCATTGGGGTGACAGTGAGTGACTTCAACTGCGCAACGCCGCCCTCGGCGAACAGCGCCACTTCCTTGGCTCCGTCTGGCGGAAAGACCTGGTCGGTGATGGTCCGCAGTCCGCCCTGGGCGAAGACCTCCAGCGAGGACCTGTCCACATAGATCCGGAGGGTTACATTTCCTTGTTCATCCACGTTGACCGGCGCCGAATCGACCGATGTAAACAGCGGGTGGAAGCCGGCGTTGCCTGAATTCCCGCGGTCGATATAGACCTCTTTCGCGGTGGCGTCATAGCCGATGACCGTGGACGATGTTCCGTTCCCGAGCACCGTGATCCCGGACTTCGACGCGCTGCCCGGAGCGAAGGTCACATCGATCCGCTGCACATCTCCCGACGCCGGGGACGGTAGGGCGTGGGTTCCCGGTGCGATGGCCCCGCCTGCGGTATTCCGGTAACTGGGCGCGGAGGCCAGTCCGTCCACCTGCTTCACTGCCTGCTGCCTCAGCCGGGGGCCTTCCGGCGTCTGCGTCAGCCCGATCTCGCGCGGCAGGGACATCGCGCTCCGCCACGGGAAAGTAGGGATGCTGTTGGCGTAGTCCCAGTTGTTCATCCAGCCGAGCATCACACGCTTATCCTCCGGCATGTTGCCGAACGAAACGGAGGCATAGTAGTCGCGGCCATAGTCCAGCCAGTCATAGCTGTTGATGCGCGGTCTGGCCGGCTGAGGGGCGGCCATAAACTCGTCCGCCAGGATGTGTCCCCAGCCGAAGCGGTTGTTGTCCACGATCCTGATCTTTGCCTGGCGGCCACGGAATTCGGCTACGTTCCAGGACGCCCAGTCCAGCACCTCGCTGTTTGCGCCCGTAGCTGTGCGCACAACCTTGCCATCCACCACCAGGTTCACGGTGGTTTCGTCCGAGCGGGGCACAGCGGCTTGATCGGTCAGCATGACGTGGTCAACGGTGAGATGCCCCCAGCCGCCGGTCGCCTGGTCCACAATTCGAAGCCGCGCCCGCTTGCCGGTGAATTCTGAGACGTCCCAGCCTTTCCAGTTGAGCGCTCCGGCGTCGTCCCCGTCGAGGGTGCGCACGACGTTCCCGTCCACCAGCAACTGGGCCTCCAGTACCTGCCCTGGCTCAGCGTCCCGGTGCCCGCCGCCCACCAGCATGCTGACAAAGTTCCGCGAAAGGGTGAATTCGGGGGAGGTCAGGGTGCCTTGCCGGTCGTCGCCCGGCGCGGCGCCGGTTTCGAAGGTGTTGATGCGCTTGGCGCCGATGTAATAGTCGCCTCCGGCGGTGGCAGGCTGGTACGACGGCGAGAGGTCGCCCGTTCCGGTCCAGCCGGCTTCTGCGAGCGTACTGCCGTCCGGGACCTCGAAGCCATTGAACAAGAGGTCTCCCGGCGGGGGCGTATTGTCCAGTTTGTCGGAGACCCGCGGATGCTGGCCTCCGCCCACGAGGAAGTTGATGTAGTCGCTGTCCACTGCGAACTCGGGCGAGGACATGGAACCCAGGGGCCAGTCGCCGTCGTTGAAGGAATTGACCAAGCCTGCGCCCACGAATCCGCTGACAAGGTTTTGGCCCGGCAGGCTTCCTGCTGCCGGAGCGCCGGCGAAGGGTCCGTTCTTCCAGTTGCCGGGTTCATTGCTCACGGTCCAGCCGTTGTACGTGCCGTCATTGAAGCCCGCGACGGGTGTGCCTGCGGGCAATGCGTCGCTGGGTTCCGTGGTCTCCGAGGTGAAGGTGGTGCCGTTGAAGGTGCCCACGAAGTACTGGCCCGCGGAGCCGCCCGCCACGCCGCCGGGATTGATGTTGACCACCATGACCCATTTGACGTTGTTCGGGTCTCCGTCAACGGCCAGCGGGAAGAGGTCGGGGCATTCCCAGAGTCCGCCCGTGGCGTTGGCCGGCCCGAATTCGCTCAGTGCCGTCCAGTCCTTGAGGTTGGTGGACTTGTAGAGCAGTACTTTGTGGTCCAAAGCCTCCACGGCTGCCATCACCCAATAGCCGCCGCCGTCGGGAGTGCTGTACCAAAAGACCTTTGGGTCGCGGAAGTTGGCGGAGTTCCGGTTGAGGACGGGATTGGCACTGTACTTGGTCCAGGTCCGTCCGTCGTCCAGGCTGTAGGCCAGTGACTGGGCCTGCAATCCGTGGTGCGGCGAAGCGTCCTTGTATGCGCTGGTGTAAATCGCAATCAGGGGCGGGTTCTCTGCAGTCCCGAGACCGGATGAGTTGTTCTCGTCCACCACAACGCTGCCCGAGAACACGTCTTCCTGGTCATCCGTGGCGATGGCCAGCGGCTGCTCCTGCCAGTGCACCAGGTCAGTGGAGGTGGCGTGTCCCCAGGACATGTTGCCCCAGGTGTTTCCGGACGGGTTGTGCTGGAAAAAAAGATGGTAGACCCCTTTGTGGTAAACCATTCCGTTGGGATCGTTCATCCAGTTCTTTGCAGGCGAGAAATGGTACGCGGGCCGATACGGCTCCTGGCCCGCGGTGCTGCCTGTGGTTGGGCCGGCGGGAAGATTTCCGTCGGACTTTCCTGCTATCGCCGCTCCGGCGCCGGCCAATGTTCCCGCCAGCATCAAGCCCGCCAGTGTCACGGCCGAAAGGACCTGCAGGTTTTGTCTCTGTTTTGTGTGCATGTTTCTGAAATCGCCCTTCGTCGCGCGTTCGGTTTGACAACGATGTCAATACGAGACGGAGCGTAAGTTAAGTCCAGGAGACAAGTCAACGAACTATCTTTCTGACTGGTCAATAGCCCGGCTGACTTCAACTGCTTCCGTCTGTTGTAGAACGTGTTTGGACACCGTTGTCACCGCTGCTTCACTTCCTCATAGCCATGCACTTCTTTACTGGAGGCATCCCGGCGGGCGGGCTGTTGCGAGTGGCATCACGGGCTACGGCGCTCCGGATCACGGGCTACGGCAAAGCAGCGGCGCGCCCTAGGCTTGAGGCATGCCCCCACCGCGTCACCCCGCTGAATTGAGCCGCAAAACGGACTCCCAGCGCAGGCTTGCCCTTCGCCCGTACGCCCGCGCAGTGGCCCAGGTACTGCGGGTCAGCTTCCGGGCCTCACCGGGCGCGGTGGTCATGAAGGTGCTCAGCTCCCTGATCTCGGCCGTGCTTCCGCTGGTAACCACCTACTTCGCCGCGCTCACCACCACGGCGCTGGCGGCTGCCTATGCCGGTGACGCCGGTGCAGGGCAGCTGGCAATTGTCTACGTCATCATCACCGCCGCGCTTGGCCTGTTCTGGGGTGCCTTCAACAGCGTGGACCGCTATATCCAGCAGCTGATGAGCTTCAAGGTGGGCGCCATCGTGGGCGACCAGATGTACGAGCGGTTCCTCGCCCTCGAGTTCTGGCGCTACGACGATAAAGAAACCGTTGACCTGTACGACCGCGCCAAGAGGTTCTCCGATTCATACGCCCGCGTCCTGGACCGGATCGCTGCCATCTTCACACAGCTCGTCTCCGTGGTCCTCGCCGTCGGTGCACTGCTGCTGGTCAGCTGGTGGATCGCCGTGATTGTCCTGGTGGCCATCGTGCCCAGCGTGTACCTGCAGTTCAGGCTGTCGAGGGAGCAGATCGCGCACTGGAACACACAGGTGGACTCCCGGCGGCAGCGCCGGATGATCGAACAAAACCTGCTCCGGCCACAGCACATTGCCGAGATGCGCCTGTACGGCGTCGTCGGCTACCTGATGGATCTTCGCTCCCGCCTCCGCGACGCTGACGAGCGCCGCCGTCTTGATTTCCAGCGCCGGTACATCCCCAAGCAGCTTGCCGCGGACGCCCTCCAGTACGGCGCGGAGGTTGTCTCGCTGATCTGGGTGGTGGGGCAGATCATCGCCCGCGCACAGCCGGTGGGGCAGTTCCTCTACGTGCAGCAGATTGTCAGCCGGGCGCTGTCCACGGCCAACAACCTGGTCTCCTCCCTCAGCTCCATCGACGAGGACCTGGCAAACCTCAAGGACTATGAGCTGTTTATGGCGCTGCCGGTGCACTCGGAGCATGCCCCGCCACTGCTGGAAGCGCCGAAAACCGTTGAGCTGAACGACATCCGCTTCACCTACACGGGCAGCGACATCGAGGTGATCCGCGGCATCAGTATGACCATCCGCGAAGGCCAACATATTGCCATCGTGGGGGAGAACGGCGCCGGGAAGTCCACGCTGATCCGGATCCTCGCGGGCCTCTACCGTCCGGATTCGGGGCAGGTAATGCTCGACGGCGTGGACCTCGCCGCCGTCGACGTCACGTCCTGGCACCGGCACCTGGCAGTGCTGAGCCAGGAGTTCCTCAAGTACGAGTTCGCCACTGCCGCCGAGAATATCTACTTTGGTGACGTTGACTCACCCCGGGACGATACGCGGATCAGGAGGGCCGCCGGCGATGCCGAGGCTTTGGACTTCATCAACAGACTTCCCAACGGCCTGGACAACCATGTCAGCAACTGGATGGAGGACCCCCGCGGCCGCAAAGGCAGCGGGCTGTCCGGCGGCCAGTGGCAGCGGCTGGCCATGGCTCGCAACTTCTACCGGGATGCTTCCTTTATGGTGATGGACGAACCAACGTCAGCCATCGATGCCCTTGCCGAACACCGCATCTTTACCCGCCTCTTCGCGGACCGGAGCAGCACCATCATCGCCATCAGCCACCGGCTCGCCACCATCGAGAAGGCGGACATCGTGTACATGCTCGAAGACGGGCAGATTGTGGAACAGGGCACGCACAGCGAACTGGTGGCGCTGCGGGGGCGCTACTTCAGGATGTTCGAGTCGCAGCTGGGCGTCCCCACCAGCCCCCTAACCTCGCACGCTCGGCCAGGGAACCCTGCTGGCGTGGGCCCTGCCGAAGGGGTGTAGCTTCCACCACCGTAGTGCGCACCCTGGCAAGGGTGGGCTGTGGCGGGACACTGCTGAAGCCGAAAGTCACCGGCGGCACGACGTCCCTCCTGCCACATTCCTACAACCACCCGCAGGCCGGAGGAGGTGCCTATTCCGGCAATATGACCGTCGAAAACCCACCGTGCGCCCATCACGTCACTCTAGACAAGGACAGCAGCCCGGCTGGGATAATCTAGAGCAGTGACTTACGAGATCGAGATTGGCCGTGGCAAGCGTGGGCGTCGTGCCTACTCCCTGGATGACATTGCAATTATCCCCAACCGTCGTACCCGCGACCCCAAGGACGTCTCCGTCTCGTGGCAGATCGATGCCTACCAGTTCGGCATGCCGGTCATCGCAGCCCCGATGGATTCCGCGATGTCCCCGGCAACAGCCATCGCCCTGGGCAAGCTCGGCGGCCTGGGTGTGCTGGACCTCGAAGGGCTCTGGACCCGGTACGAGGACCCGCAGCCCATCCTCGACGAGATCGGCGCGCTCGAAGACGAGGTCAACAGCCCCGCGGTGACGGGCCGGATGCAGGAGTTGTACAAGGCACCCATCCAGCCCGAACTGATCACGTCCCGCCTGGCTGAGATGCGCGCCGCCGGCGTCACGGTGGCCGGATCCCTCACCCCGCACCGCACCCAGGAGCACTACAAGACTGTCCTGGCTGCCGGCGTCGACATCTTTGTTATCCGCGGCACCACCGTGTCCGCCGAGCACGTGTCCAAGGACCACGAGCCGCTGAACCTCAAGCAGTTCATCTACGAGCTGGATGTTCCCGTTATCGTAGGCGGGGCAGCCGGGTACACCCCCGCCCTGCACCTCATGCGCACTGGCGCGGCCGGCGTCCTGGTGGGCTTCGGCGGCGGCGCCACCACCACTACCCGCCGCGCCCTGGGCATCCACTCGCCGATGGCATCAGCCATCTCCGACGTCGCCGCCGCCCGCCGCGACTACATGGATGAGTCAGGCGGGCGTTACGTCCACGTTATTGCCGACGGCGGCATGGGCAGCTCGGGCGATATCGTCAAGGCCATTGCCATGGGCGCCGACGCCGTCATGCTCGGCCATGCACTGGCGCGCGCTGAAGAGGCGCCCGGCAAGGGCTGGCACTGGGGCCAGGAAGCGCACCACCTCGAACTGCCGCGCGGCGACCGCGTCAACGTCGGTACGGTCGGACCCCTCGAAGAGGTCCTGTTCGGCCCCGGCCACCACACCAACGGAACGTCCAACCTTATCGGTGCGCTCCGCCGCTCCATGGCCACCACCGGCTACTCCGACCTGAAGGAATTCCAGCGCGTCGACGTCGTCGTTTCTCCGTACTCCGGGAACTGACGCGCGGGGCAGCAGGGCCAGCCCTTGCCTGCCCTGCCCAAGCGTGCCGCAACGAAGTAGTGTGGTTCCACGACCGGGACTAGCGGCACTGGAGGCGTTCGATGAAGAGTTTTCCTGATAACGGCGGAGCCTTGGGGCCTGCAGCCAGGAAGGCTGCCATTGAGCGGCTGAGGGCGACGGCGGACCCCGGCCAGGAGCTGGACATCCTCATTGTTGGTGGTGGCATCGTGGGCACTGGAGCTGCCCTGGATGCTGTCACCCGGGGATTGGACGTCGGCATCGTTGAAGCCAATGACTGGGCGGCCGGAACCTCCTCGCGGTCCTCCAAGCTCATCCACGGCGGCCTGCGGTACCTGGAAATGCTCGACTTCGCGCTCGTCAAAGAGGCGCTGCAGGAGCGTGGGTTGCTGCTCTCCGAACTCGCGCCCCACCTGGCCCGGCCAGTGCCCTTCCTGTATCCGCTGACGAAGCCCTTTCTCGAACGGCCCTACGTTGGCGCCGGAATCGCGTTGTACGACGCCATGTCCGTCTCCAGCGGCCACAGCAGGGGAGTGCCGTTCCACAAGCACCTCAGTAAACGGGGAACGCTGCGCGCGGCGCCAAGCCTGAAGGACGACGCCTTCGTGGGGTCCATTCGGTACTACGACGGCCAGGTGGATGATGCGAAATATTGCGCCAACCTCATCCGGACAGCCGCTTACTACGGTGCCCACGCGGTAAACCAGATGGCCGTGGTGGACTTCCTGCGCGAAGGCGAACGGGTAGTGGGCGCCAAGGTGGTCAACCATGAGGACGGGACGCAGTTCAACATCCGGGCCAAGCAGGTCATTAACGCCACCGGCGTCTGGACCGACGAAACCCAGGCCATGGTCACCGAGCGCGGCCAGCTGAAGGTCCGCGCATCCAAGGGGATCCACCTGGTGGTTCCCCGCGACCGTTTCCAGTCCACTGTGGGCCTGATCCTGCGGACTGAGAAGTCGGTGCTCTTTGTCATTCCCTGGGGCCGGCACTGGATCATCGGCACCACAGACACCGACTGGCACCTGGACAAAGCCCATCCCGCGGCGTCCAGCAAGGACATCGACTACATCCTGGAGCACGTCAACAAAGTCCTCAAGCGGCCACTGACCCGCGAAGACGTGGAAGGGGTCTATGCCGGCCTGCGCCCATTGCTTGCGGGGGAAAACGACTCCACGGCCAAGCTGTCACGCGAACATGTGGTGGCGCATCCTGTTCCCGGCCTGGTGGTGGTGGCCGGGGGCAAATGGACCACCTACCGGGTGATGGCCAAGGACGCGGTGGACGAGGCCACCCGGACCATGGACGAACGCGTCCCGCCGAGCTGCACGGAAACCATCCCGCTGCTGGGCGCGAGCGGCTTCAAGGCGGCCTGGAACCGGCGGAACCGCACAGCGGAGGAATCCGGCGTGCACGTGGCCCGGATAGAACATCTGCTCAACCGGTACGGCTCGCTGACCCCCGAAGTCCTGGCCATCATCAAGGAAAACCCGGCCCTCGCCGAACCGATCCCCGGAGCCGATGACTACCTGCAGGCTGAAGCCGTCTACGCCGCCAGCCACGAGGGCGCGCGCCACGTCAACGACGTCCTCACCCGCCGGACCCGGATTTCCATCGAGGCGTGGGACCGCGGTGTGTCAGCGGTTCCCGTAGTCGCTAAACTGATGGGTGACGTCCTTGGCTGGAGCGAGGCCCAACGCGAAAACGAGATCAGGCACTACATCGCACGGGTGGAGGCCGAGCGCCTGAGCCAGCAACAGCCGGACGACGAATCCGCAGACGCCGCCCGCCTGGGCGTGGAAGATATCGTGCCCTTGCGCTGAGGGGCCCGCGGCACCAGCTCCTCACTGAAGGGATACGCCTTGGCGGAACCACTTGACCGGTACGATGCCGACCTCACCACCCCCGACATGGTGATCCTTGAGCTGGAGGCAGCGGACAAGGCAGACGCCGCCACCCAGCTTGCGGAACGGCTTTTCGCCGCCGGCCGGGTCTCGGACCTGCCCGGGTTCCTTGCGCATGTCAACGCCCGGGAGCACCAGCTGGCCACCGGGCTTCCAGGCGGCATCGGCCTGCCCCATGCCCGCAGCGAATACGTGTCCCGCACCTCAATTGCCGTCGGCATTGCCAAGTATGGGCACGCATTGGACTTCGGTGCCGCCGACGGCCCGGCCACGGTGATCCTGCTGATCGCCACCCCTGCCAGCTCCTTCTCGGACCACCTCGAAGTCCTGGCCACCCTGGCACGTTCGCTGTCCAAGGAGTCCTTCCGCGAATCGCTCCGCCGTGCCTACGACGCCGAGGTTATCTCGGAGCTCATCAATTCCAGCCTGGTGTTTTTCGATCACTGACGACTGGCCCCGTGCCTGCTCCCTGCGGTGCGGGCAGGAGCCCATGGCCGTCCCGGCACTGGGCGTTTAGTTGTTCTACAGAGGGACGAAGTACGGTTAAGACGTGTGGAAAACAGCCCTCAAGCCCCGATGGATCGCAGGCTTTGTTTTTGCGATCGTGATCTCCGGGGTCTTCGTGCTGCTCAGCCAATGGCAGTTCGGACGCTCCACCCAGCCGGAAGTGCCGGTCAATCCGGCCACCGAGCAGGTACAGCCCCTCACCGAAACGCTTGAACCGGGGGACTTTTTCCCCGGGACCGACGCCGACCAGATGGTGAGTGCGCAGGGCAGCTACGATCCCGCAAAGCAGGTCCTGGTGCCGGGAAGGCTGCACGACGGCAAGACCGGCTACTGGGTGGTTTCCGCCTTCGCCGTCTCCGGAGCCCCGGCCCTCAGCGGCGTTGCCGCCTCTCCGCAGACGTGGATCCCGGTGGCCCGGGGATGGGTGGCCGATCCCGCTGATGCCGGCACCCCGCCGTCGGGCACTATTGAACTCACAGGGCGGCTCCTTCCGTCCGAGGCACCAGTGGCCGGTACCGCAGCGGCGCCCGGGCAGGCGACGGCGGTGTCGGTGGCGGAGCTCATCAACCACTGGGAAGTCAGCAGCTACCCCGGCTTCGTCGCTGCCACCGCAGAAGTGGCCGGCGGCGCTGACGTCAGCGCCGCGGCGGTGCAGGGAGATATCCTTCCCCTCCAGATCGGCCCGCAGCCGCCCGCCCAGAAAATCAACTGGCTCAACCTCTTCTACTCCCTTGAATGGGTTGTCTTCGCCGGCTTCGCCCTCTTCATCTGGTGGCGTCTGGTCAAGGACGACTACCACCGGGACCTCGAAGAAGCCCTCGACGACGCCGGGGACAGCCATCCACCCGCGGAACCAAACCAGCACCAGCACCCTGAACAGAACCAGCAAAAGGTACAGCCATGATTGATCCCAAACCGGCCAGCCCCGCCTCGGCCGCAGGCAGCAACACAGGCAGAAACGCAGGCAGCAACGCAGGCAGCAACACCAGCGGCAAGGCCGCCGGCAAGAAGCGCCGTTTCGGCGGCACCGAAGCGCAGATCCGGTCCGCCCTGAAGTTCTACAAGGTGATGGCCTACCTGACCGGCACCATGCTGCTGCTCCTCTGCGCCGAACTGATCGTCCGCTACGGGTTCGGGCAGTACCTCTTCGCCGGCGGCACCAACGCTGTCACAGGCCAGCCCTTCGGCTTCGGATTCGCCGGCGCAGAACCCCAGGGCGTGCTGGGCGGCGTCAATCTCTCCGTGGCCGTCCTCATTGTCCATGGCTGGATGTACGTGGTGTACCTGGTCTCCAACTTCCGGCTGTGGTCGCTGATGCGGTGGCCGTTCCTGAAGTTGATCCTGCTGGCACTGGGCGGCGTTATCCCGTTCCTGTCCTTCATTGTGGAGAAGAAGTTCCATGCCGAGGTGGAGGCCGAGCTCGCGGCCCATCCCCAGGCACCCCAGCGGTACTGATAGCCCGCTGCGGCGCTGCCGGTCCGGGCTTTCGCCCGGCGGGGAGTGCTGCGTCACAGCGCGGCTTCTCAAGGTGCGCCGGTGCAACGGCGCCAAGTAGGCTAGTACGGTGACTACTCCCACTGCATCCCAGACTTCCCAGAAGCCGGTGCTGGTTGTTGACTACGGTGCCCAGTACGCGCAGCTGATTGCCCGCCGCGTCCGGGAAGCAAATGTGTATTCGGAAGTGGTTCCGCATACCTACACCACCGAGCAGCTCCTGGCCAAGAACCCTGCCGCCATCATCCTTTCCGGTGGTCCCTCCAGCGTTTACGCTGACGGCGCTCCGAGCGTCGGTGCCGACCTGTTCGAAGCCGGTGTCCCCGTATTTGGCATCTGCTACGGCTTCCAGGCCATGGCCAACGCCCTGGGCGGCAAGGTGGACAAGACCGGGCTGCGGGAGTACGGCTCCACCCAGACCACCATCATCGGTGAAGGCCGCTCGGTCCTGGAGGGCATGCCCCAGCACCAGAACACCTGGATGAGCCACGGCGATTCCGTCCACGAGGCACCGGACGGTTTTGAAGTGCTGGCGACGACCGCGGGTGCTGAAGTGGCTGCCTTCGCCAACGAGGACAAGGGCCTTTTCGGCGTCCAATGGCACCCCGAGGTCAAGCACTCCGCCTACGGCCAGCAGGTCCTGGAAAACTTCCTCTTCAAGGGCGCCCGGCTGGAACCCAACTGGACCACCGGCAACATCCTCGAGGAGCAGGTGGAGCGCATCCGCCGGCAGATCGGCGATGCCAGGGTCATCTGCGGCCTCTCCGGCGGCGTGGACTCCGCCGTGGCCGCTGCCCTGGTCCAGCGTGCAGTGGGCGACCAGCTCACCTGTGTGTTCGTGGACCACGGGCTGCTGCGCGAAGGCGAAGCCGAGCAGGTGGAGCGCGACTTCGTTGCCGCCACCGGCGTCAACCTCTACGTGGCCAACGAGCAGGAACGCTTCCTCTCGGCCCTTGCCGGGGTCAGCGATCCCGAAACCAAGCGCAAGATCATCGGCCGTGAATTCATCCGGGCCTTCGAAGAAGCTGAACGGGCCATCATCGCCGAGGCTGTTGCGCATGGCGAAAAGATCAAGTTCCTGGTCCAGGGCACGCTGTACCCGGACGTCGTCGAATCCGGCGGCGGTGAAGGTGCCGCGAACATCAAGAGCCACCACAACGTGGGCGGGCTTCCCGAGGACCTGCAGTTCGAGCTCGTGGAGCCGCTGCGCGCCCTCTTCAAGGATGAGGTCCGTGCCGTCGGCGCCCAGCTGGGCCTGCCGCAGGAGATAGTTGGCCGCCAGCCCTTCCCTGGTCCCGGCCTGGGTATCCGCATCGTCGGTGAAGTCACCAAGGACCGCCTGGACCTGCTGCGCAAGGCGGACGCCATCGCACGCGCCGAACTGACCGATGCCGGATTGGACAACGAAGTCTGGCAGATGCCCGTGGTCCTGCTCGCCGACGTGCGCAGCGTGGGCGTCATGGGTGACGGCCGCACCTACGGCCACCCCATCGTGCTCCGTCCCGTCTCCTCCGAGGACGCCATGACGGCCGACTGGTCACGGCTGCCGTACGAACTCCTCGCCAGGATCTCGAACCGCATCACCAACGAGGTGGAAGGCGTGAACCGCGTGGTGCTCGATGTCACCAGCAAACCCCCGGGAACCATCGAGTGGGAATAGCAGCATGAGTGGCCGGCCTCCGGTTAAGGGGCCGGCCACTGCTGTTTCATCCGCGAAATCCTCCGCAATTTAGCCTGCCCCAGTGTTGCGGTCTCTCAGTCCGGCGCCGGAGCGGCTACGCTCGAATCTATGCCGGTATGGTCCAGGGCGTTAGGCGCAAGCGCAGAAAAGAAGGCAGTAGTGTCAGTTGGTCAAGGCCACCCGGAAGGCTCCGAGGAGCTCCGTAAATGGCTGTCCGGGCTTAAACCCGTCACCGGGGCGGACACGATGCTGCGCTTCACCAAGACGCCGGAAGGCTCCATCGACCTGACCCACGCCCACCCATCCGGCCTGGCCCAGCTGATGGCCGGGCGCCGGACCCGGCTCTCCACCCTGATCCGGGACCGCCAGCAGTACGTCGTGGCCGCCCGCGCCTCCCGGAACATCCGGTCCAAGATTTTTGAGCTTGCCAACGATCGCGGCATCGACGCCGGATACCTTTCGGCAGGCACGGTGGTATGGACGTCCGCCGTCGGCGGCAAACCGCAGCGCATCTCCGCGCCGGTGATGCTCACGGCGATTTCCCTCACCGTCCGTCCCGGCGAAGACGACTACGAACTGCAGCTGACCGAGCAGGCCCACATCAACCCCGCGCTGGTACGGCACCTGAAGAACATCCACGGCATTGTCTTCGACGTCAACGCCGTGACCCGGCTCGCCTATAGCACCGCCCGGTTCGATCCGCAGCCCGTCCTGGACCGGCTGGCGGCGCTGATCAGGCCCATCCACGGGGCCGAGGCCCAGCACAACCTGCTGGTGTCCACGTTCGCAGACCTCTCCGGAAACCTGGACGACCACTGGATCAACGACTCCAACCCCATCGTGTCCGCCCTTGCCACTGCGGCAGGCGGTGAAGTGGTGGACGTGGAGGAGCCGGACCCCTCGCGGTTCCCGCCGCTGGACAGCAGGCACCCCGGGGACGAGATGCTCCTTCTCGATGCCGACGTCGACCAGCAGTACGTTATCGACGCTGCCCGTGCCGGTGATTCCCTGGTGGTCAGCAGCCCTCCCGGGACGGGTCAGACCCAGACCGCCATCAACACCATCGGCGCCCTGGTGGACGCCGGAAAGACCGTCCTGGTTGTGGGCGACCGCCGCGCCAGCCTGAACGAAGTGTCCAGCCAGCTGGAAACCCTGGGCCTTGAGTCCATCCTGTTCCAGTTGTCCGGGAACGTTACTCCCCAACAGTTGAAGGGGCAGTTGCTCCGGTCCATTGTCCGGAACGAAAAATCCCTCGAACCGCAGCTGGGGAACCTGCACAACACCCTGACGGAGCACCGGCACGCCCTGATGGACCACGTGGCGTCGCTGCACAACGTCCGCCAGCGCTGGGGCTGCTCGCCCTACCAGGCCATGCAGTCACTGGCTGAGCTCACGTCGATCCACCCGGCGCCTGCCACCACAGTCCGGCTGAAGCGAAGCGTCCTGGACAGCATCAGGGACCGCGACGAGCTGGCTGGCCGGCTCCGGCGGGCAGCGGAGCTGGGAAGCTTCAGCAAGGCGTCCACCACCAGCCCCTGGCATGGAGCGCGGCTCCTTACCCGCAAGGAAACAGAAGAGGCGCAGGACCTGGTCCGGTCCGTTGAAAAGAGCCTGCCCGCCCTGCGTGAACGGATGAACGCCGTGGCCGAGCACGCCGAAATCCGCCTGGGTGAGTCCTTTGCCGAATGGGGTGAACAGCTCGAGCTCCTGATGGCTGTGCGGGGAAGCTTGGACAAGTTCACCCCGGATATCTTCGACAGGCCTGTCACCGACCTCATTTCAGCCACCGCGCCGTCAGCCTGGCGCCGGGAGCGCGGCATCGAGTTGACCGCCATGCAGCGGTCGCGGTTGCGCAGGGTGGCCAAGGAGTACGTCCGGCCAGGCGTCCATATTGCCGATCTCCACAGTTCCCTGGTCCTGGTGCAGGAACAGCGCGCGCTGTGGGCAGGCTACGCCACCACCCAGCGCCACCCCGCGGTTCCGTCCGGGCTCGCCGAAATCAGTGCCATGTACCGTGCCCTGGACCATGAGCTGGCCCAGCTGGGTGAAGCGCTCCGGCACACCGGGGCCGGTGGCGAACTGTCTGGCGTCCGGTACGAGGAGCTCATGGAGCGGCTCGAACGGCTGGTGGCGGACACCGATACCCTCAAGACCCTGCCTGAGCGCACCCTCCTGATCGAGAACATGCGCGAGCACGGGCTGGGCGAGCTCCTGGCCGACCTGGCGGAGCGCGAGGTGCCGGCCCATTCGGTGGCGGCAGAACTTGAACTGGCATGGTGGCAGTCGGCCCTCGAAGCCATGATCAGCGGCGACGACTACCTGGCCATGTCTGACGGTGACGCCCTGCGGCAGCTTGAGGCCGAATACCGGCTTGCGGATAACGCCCATATCGCCAGCGGCGCGGCACGCCTTCGCTGGGACCTGGCCGAACGGTGGCGGGCCGCCATCGCCGCCCACCCCCGGCAGGCCGACCTGCTGCGGAGCCTGCTCAAGGACGGCAGGGTGTCGCTCCCGGCGCTCACTGCGCAGGCACCCGACCTGATCGGCACCCTGGTACCCGTCTGGTCCGTCAGCCCCTACCTGATGACCGGCCTCCTGCCCGCGGAACAGCACTTCGACGCCGTGGTGATCCTGGATTCCGAGGCCACCTCGCTCCAGGCCGTGCTTCCGTCCATCGCCCGCGCCCGCCAGGTAATCGCATTTGGTGACGCCATGATCGCCAGCCCGCGGACCTTCACCGTGGGGGTGGAGCGGCTGGCGGCAGGGGAGACGGCCCACCAGCGGGTGGAAAGTGCTTTCAAGGCATTGTCCGCTGTGCTTCCCGTGTGGCGGCTCAACTTCGTCTACCGTGCCGTGGACGAGGACCTGGTCCTGCAGCTCAGCAAAAACTTCTACGACGGCGGCCTCCGCCGGCTGCCCGAGGGCCAGTCCGCTACTGGCCTGGACCGGGCGCTCCTGGTGGAGTACCTGCCGGACGGCACCGGACTTCCCAGTGCGGACCACGAAGGCGTGGAGTCGGTGGTGGCAGAGGTTAACCGCGTGGTGCAGCTGGTCTTCGAACACGCACGGACCCGTCCCCGCACGTCCCTGGCGGTGGTCACCGCCAGCCTCCGCCATGCTGCCCGGATCGGAGAATCAATCCGGCTGCAGCTGCCCAACCACCCGGGCCTGGCAGGATTCTTCGGCGCCGGTCCGGAGTCCTTCCGGGTGGTTGACCTGGAACGCGCCCAGGGCCTGGTGCGCGACCACGTCATCTTCTCTCCGGGCTTCGGCCGCACCCCCCACGGGCGTGCGCTGCACAACTTCGGTCCGCTCTCGGCAGAGGGAGGCAGGGAGAAGTTTGCGTTAGCCATGACCCGGGCACGCCGGTCCATGCACGTGCTCACCTGCTTCCGGCCCGAGGACCTGGACCACACCCGGCTGGCGCACGGCGCGGTGGACCTGTACTCGCTGCTGGACCGCGAGATCTCCGGCAACACGGACCTCGGAACTCCCGCGTCGCGCGCTGCCGCCAGCGAGCAGGCCCTGGGCGCCGACCCTTTGGTGGCTGACCTTGGGGACAGGCTGCGGGCACGCGGCGCCCGGGTATGGCACCAGTACGATGGTGCCATCGACGTTGTGGCCGCTGCCGATCCGCTGGGCACCGTGGGCCAGGAGGACGCAGACCTGCCGTGGCCGGTGGCCATCGAGTCCGACGGCACCGAACAATACCGGACCATGAGCGTGCGTGAACGGAGCCGGCTCCGCCCGCAGCTGCTGGAGCGGCTGGGCTGGCGGTACATGCCGTTGTGGACCATTGAGGTATTCACTGATCCGTCCGCTTGCGCCGACCGGATCGCCGGATACCTGGGCCTTGAGCGGGTTGTGCTGCCGGGCCGGGCGGCCACCTCACCCGGGTTCCTGGACGACGACGTGGATCAGGCTCTCAACGGCATCGACGCCCGAGAGCTGCGGTCCCGGCGTAATAACGGCCCGGACCAGTACGTGCCCGGCGGGGAACAGGGCCACCTGCAGGTAAAGCATCAGGAAAGCAAGGAGGCGGTCCCCGTGGCCACCGAAGACAAAAACAATGACTCCGGGCAGGGACCGTCCGTCCCGGCCCGCCCTGCGCCGGAGGACGGCCAGGACCAGAACCAGGACCAGGCCCAGGCCGACACTGCCGGCGTTCTGCCCACCAGGGCTGCCGAAGATGACCCCCGGCGCTGGGGCGACGTGGAAGACGACCACGATGCCTGGTTGAAGGAACAGAAGCCGCCGCACTGGGGCTGAGAGCCGGGCCGCGGCCCGGCATCCGCCGCAGCATGGTGTATGCACCACTGCTGCAGCACCTCGACTTATGGGCCCACCAGGACAAAGAAGAGTTTTCCCTGCGTTGAGGCGCCGGCCAGCCGCGCCGCCTGCTCCGCACTTGCCGCTACCACGATGAGTCCATCCGTTTCGGCAGTACCCAGCCACTGCCCGCTCTGGCCGCCCTTGCCGGAGGTCCAGAGTACGGGTACGCCTGTTGCCAGGACTTCTGACGGCGCCTGCTGGTCGAAGCCGTTGGCGGCCGTCAGCACCACGTTGACAAGCTGCCCGGGCGAGACGAGCTGGATGGATGACGGGTCCGCCATGCGGAGGGGCACCGCTGCTGAACCCGGAGGTGTGCCGGCCAGCAGCCCGGGACCGAGCAGCTGGGCGTCCGTGAGAAGCTGGCCCTTGCGCAGCGGAGCCGCCAACTGTTTCCCGGCCACTTGACTTTCCTGATCCAGGAAACCCGCAGCCATCATGTCCGGCGGAACCTGCACGCGCGCCAGGTCAGCCGGCCCCATTGCCGAGCCGGCCGGGAGGTCCTTCGCGGCAGCAATCGCGGTGACAGTGTAGGCGGGGGCGGGGGTGAGCTGATGGACGGTGATCGCGGCCGCCAGGCACAGCAGCAGGGCAACGGCCAGCCGGCGGTTCCGGCTCAGCCAGCCGGCAAGACGGGGCCCGGCGGGGCGGCGGCCGAAACCACGCGGGCGCCGGGCACCGCGCGGGTAGCGGGAAGAGCCCCCGCCGGGACGGAGCAGGTTTGCAGGCATGCGGCAACGCTACGGCCGGCGGGAATGCCGGCAACAGGCGCAAGGCGCCCTATGTGGACAAACCGGACGGCCGGCGTCGGGCGGTCCTGCTGAGCTGTTCCTAGCTGGCTGCGGCAGCCGGAGCGGAAGCGGCAGGTGCCGCAGCCGGAGTCGGCGTTGAGGACGCGGCGGGGGTGGTTGCCGAGACGGTGCTCCCCTTGGAGTCCCGGGAATCCGTGCGGTAGAAGCCGGATCCCTTGAAGACGACACCCACGCTGTTGAATTTCTTGCGCAGTGTCCCCTGGCACTCAGGGCACGAGGTCAAAGAGCTGTCCGAAAACGACTGGACGATGTCGAAGGCATGGCCGCAATCTTTGCAGGCGTACGCATACGTTGGCACTGGTGCTCCTCCTCTTGGGCAAAACGAGAGGTCCCGTGCTGCCCGGCCGGAGGGTCCGTCCGTTAGCAGTCGCAGGGCCTGAGTGCTAATTCTATCATCCCCGCAGGATCATCAGAGGAGGACTCAGCCGCCCGCAAGAGCCCGGAATCCTGACGGCGCCAGGATGGCCGGAACGGGACGGTCGAACTCCTCCTCAGGAATCTGCCCCGCGGGGAGCAGTTCCTCGTCGTAGATAACGGCGGCCAGCGGGATATTCTTCCCGGCCGTGGCCAGATGGCCCAGGAACTTGTCGTAGTAACCCCCGCCCTGCCCGATCCTGTTGCCTGTCACATCCACTGCCGTCGCGGGGATAAAGAGGGCGGCAGCGGTTGCTGCCACGTCCGGCCCGTGCCGCTCACCCCTGGGCTCGAGGATCGGAGCGAACCGGCTCTGCTCGAAGCCCGCGTCAGGGTCCCAGAAGACCCAGGCCAGTTCCCGCCCCGGCTCGCAGACGGGGAGCAGGACGCTGTGGCCGTTGTGATGGAGCCTGCTGATGAGCGGAAGCGTCGGAGGTTCCATGCCCACCCCGAAGTAGACGCAGGCTGTGGCCGGAGCGCCACCAGCCAGGGACTCCGCCCAGGCTGCGCCGTGACGTGCCAGGGCAGCGCCTGCCACCTCAAGCTGCTGCGGAGTCATCGCTGCCCGGCGTTGGCGGTGTTCCATACGGATTCTGTTCTTGACAGCCTTGGCGTCCTCCAGCACGTCTATTCCTCCATCACTCGCCAATCGGGCGGCTTTGCTGCTGCCGCGGGTCCGGCAGCCCTTCAATAATTACTGATTGCTTGACGCTGACGTTAGATTAGTCGGGTGACTACCAGTAACCCGAGAGTTCGCAAAGCCGTGATACCAGCAGCCGGACTCGGCACCAGGTTCCTGCCTGCCACCAAGGCCATGCCCAAGGAAATGCTTCCAGTGGTGGACAAGCCCGCCATCCAGTATGTGGTCGAGGAAGCCGTCCATGTGGGCCTCAACGACGTCCTGATGATCACCGGGCGGAACAAGCGGGCCCTGGAAGACCACTTCGACCGCGTTCCGTCGCTGGAGTCCACCCTCGAGGGCAAAGGGGATGCCGAAAAACTGGCGTCCGTCCAGGCGGCCAGCAACCTTGGCGACATCCACTACGTCCGCCAGGGTGACCCGAACGGCCTGGGCCATGCGGTGCTCCGCGCCAAGCAGCACGTCGGCAACGAAGCCTTCGCCGTCCTCCTGGGAGACGACCTCATTGATGCCCGGGACGAGCTGCTCAGCACGATGATCGACGTGCAGGCCAAAACGGGCGGCTCGGTCGTTGCCCTCATTGAGGTGGAGCCGTCGCAGATCAGCGCCTATGGCTCCGCCGACATCGAGGAGATCGACGGTGAGGGCTATGTCCGCATCAACAGGCTGGTCGAAAAGCCGGCCCCTGGGGAAGCGCCGTCCAACCTGGCAATCATTGGCCGGTATGTTCTCCATCCCGCCGTTTTCGATGTCCTGGAACGTACTGGTCCCGGCCGCGGCGGCGAAATCCAGCTCACCGATGCCCTGCAGGAACTCGCGTCCGGAGAGGGCGAGGGGAAGGGCGTTTACGGTGTGGTCTTCCGGGGACGCCGCTACGACACCGGGGACAAACTGAGCTACCTGAAGGCCTGTGTCCAGCTCGCGATTGACAGCGACGATCTTGGTCCCGGCCTCCGGGAGTGGCTGCCGGGCTTCACCGCCGGCCTGTCCAAGTAGTCCCGTGCGCCCCGGCCCTATCTGGCCCGTCACCTTGGAATGCGGCGACCTGGTCCTGAGGCCCATCCGGTACCGGGACAAAAAAGAGTGGACGGAAGTGCGGGCCCGCAACGGCGAATGGCTGGCGCCATGGGAAGCCTCGAACCCGGATCCGGCCGGCGGGCTGCCCGATTACCGCCAAATGGTCCGTTCCCTGAACGCCCAGGCCGCCCAGGCCACCGCACTTCCATTTGTGATTACCAAACGTGTGCCGGAAGTTCGGAATTCCGTGATCGTGGGCCAGCTGACCGTTTCGTCGATCGTCTGGGGTTCGGCCATGATGGCGACGCTGGGATACTGGGTTGACCAGGCGCGGGCGGGGCAGGGGATAGCCCCCACGGCCGTGGCGCTGGTGACGGACCACTGCTTCAGGACCTTGGGCCTGCACCGGATGGAAATCAACATCCGCCCTGAGAACGGGCCCAGCCTTCGGGTGGTGGAGAAGCTGGGATTCCGGGATGAGGGATACCGGCCACGCTACCTGCATATCAACGGCGGATGGGCTGACCACCGCTCGTTTGCACTGACCTCCGAGGAGGTTCCGGAGGGGTTGCTGAACCGATGGCTGGCTTCCCGGACGTCATAAATCCAATGATTTGCCAGGCGCGCCACGACACACCGTGGCTAATGCGGCTGCAGCCGTCGTGTTGCTCATACGGTTTTGAGTGTGGACTTCCCCCTTAGCAGCTCCGTGATCCTTGTGGTTGCCGTCGTGCTCTGGATTGTATGGGTTGCCCCCTACGTCCTCCGGAACCGCCGGCACCAGTTCCAGGCCGCCGGCGACTTCCTGGCAGACACACCTGCCGAGGATGTGCCGGACCCTCGAGCGGGGCTGGTCTTGAAGGTCGTCGCCCAGCAGGAGAAAGCCATGGACACCAGGAAGAGTACCGGATCCGCTGCGCCGTCAGGCAGCACAGCCGCAACGGGCCATTTCAAAATCCGGTACGGCCGCACGGCGCTTGCCCTGGCGGGACTGCTTTCGCTGCTGACCGCGTTCGTCTCTGCCGTGCTGCTGGCTTTCGGGCTGGGAAGTCCCGTGCTTCCGTTGGCCTGCGCCGCCCTGACCGTGGCGTCCGTGGTCCTGCTCCGCAGGCTCGCTGTCCGCGACCGCAAGGCCAAGGTGAACGCTGCATTCCGCTCCGCCATGGCCGCACCGGCAGCGAGGCCCGCAGCCGCCCAGGTTCCGCCGAAGCCCCAGGCTGCGCCCGCCCGTGCCGAAAGCCCCCTTTTTGATGCCGAGGCCGGCCGGCCGAAGATCAGGCCGCTGACGGCAATGGAACTTCGCGAGGCGGCACTCGCCGTTGCGGTGGCAGCCGGCGACACCAGTGCCGTGCAGGCCGCCCCGAGCACCACCTGGGAGCCCGTGGAGGTTCCCAAGCCCGTTTACGTGGAGGCGGCAAAGGCCGAACGTCCGGCGCCCGAGCCCCTTGAGCTGCCCGAGGCGCCCAAGGCCACGGGCAAGCCGTCCCTGAAGCAGGGCGCCGCCGGCGTCCCCGCCGCACCGGCCGCCGAGGCCCAGCAGTTGACCAAGGCGCAGAGCGCGCTCAGCAATCTCGACGACGTCCTGCAGCGCCGCCGCGCGTGACTCTTTGCTAAGGCGGCCGGGCGTTCCGGCCGCCTTTTGCGTGCCAGTTGGCATTGGGCGCGGAAAATTTGTAGCCTAGGGTCACCGGTGCCGCACAGCAACTGCAGGTCGGCTCGTTCCGGGGTTATAGCTCAGTTGGTAGAGCGCTTCGTTCGCATCGAAGAGGTCAGGGGTTCGAATCCCCTTAGCTCCACAGAATTCCTTTCGGTCAGCGCCTACAACCAGCCCTTCTTCTTGAAGATTGCGTACATGGCCGCGGCCGTGGCTGCCATCAAAACGATCGACAGCGGGTAGCCCAGGACCCAGTGAAGTTCCGGCATGTGGTCAAAGTTCATCCCGTAGACGCCGGCCACGAAGGATGGAGCGAAGAAGATGGCAGCCCAGGAGGAGATCTTCTTCACCTGTTCGTTCTGTTCTGCGCTGGCCTCGTTCTGCCGGTTGGCGGTGAGGGTGCCGTCCAGGGTCAGGGCGTTCTGCAGCAGGTCCCGGAAGGAGTCTGCCCGGGAGATGACACGCTCCACGTGGTCCTCCACGTCGCGCAGGCTGTGGCGGAGCTCGGTTTCCACATCGTATTTTTCGAACCCCCGCTTGAGCTGGTGCATCATATCCGGCAACGGGTGGATGGCGCGCTGGAACTGGATCACCTCGCGCGCAAGTTCATAGATACGCCGCGATACCGCGGTGTCCCCGCTGAACAGCTGGTCTTCAATCTCGTCAATGTCGTTCTCAAGCCCCGCCACCACAGGGCCATAGTCATCCACCACCCGGTCCAGCAAGGCATACAGGACGGCCTCGGGCCCGTGCCGCAGCAAATCCGGCCTGCTTTCCAGCCGCTGGCGTACCCGGGCCACACCCGCCGTCTCCGCATGCCGGACCGTGACCACAAAATTCCTGCCCGTGAAGACATGCAGTTCGCCGAACTCCACCGTTTCCGTGACGTCCAGGTACCGGGCAGGCCGAAGCACCGTAAACAGATTGTCCCCGTAACGCTCAAGCTTGGGCCGCTGATGGGCGGAAATGGCGTCCTCCACCGCCAGCGCGTGCAGCCCGAACTCGGTGGCCACCGCCGCCATTTCCGTGGACGTGGGACGGTAGAGGCCGATCCACGCCATTCCGCCGTGCTGCGCCAGCATTTCGAAGGTCTGTTCCAAGCTTTCAGGCTCAGCGTGCCGGACGCCGTTGACGTAAACGGCGTTGTCAATGATCGTCATTCCCGAAATCCTAGCCGTCCGCCTCTTCGCTGCCGGAGTGTGAGGGCTTGGCGCGCACGTGTTGGCCGGCCGTGGACGCCTTGGCCAGGCCGCTGATCAGGGGTTCTGTCCGGTAGGGGATATGCGTGTGCAGCGCCAGGACGGTTTCCGTCCGGATGACGCCCTTGATCCTCAGCACCTGGCGCAGGGCAGCCTGAAGGTTATGGGTATCGGTCGCCACCACCCGGCACCAGACATCGCCCCGCCCTGAAATTTCGTGCACTTCCAGGACCTGCGGAATCAGCCGCAGGGCGGCCACCACCCCGTCCAGCTCGCGGTGGGACACTTCGATGGTTACAAAGGCCACCACGTCGTACCCCACAGCCTCCAGGTCCACCTCCCGTCCGCCGGACCGCAGCACCCCCGCCCGGAGCAGGCGCCGGACCCGCGACTGGGCAGTGTTCCGGGCGACGCCGAGGGAATCGCTGAGCTCCCCGATCTGGATCCTCGGGTCGCGGATGAGTTCCAGCAGGATTTTCAGGTCGGTGGCGTCCAAGCTGTTCAGATGATCACTCTCCATCACTCGCGCATCAATATTTTGATGATCGTGCTCAATTCTGACAGCCATCGCCGTCCAATAGGGCGATCTTGCTCCACCCTAGAGCTATCCACTATCCATCCGCGCCAGGTTCCCACAAGGACCACCTGCCGCGGCAGCAGCAAAGGCGGCCCAATGACGGTCTTCAGCGAGCTCGGCATGCGTCCGGCGTCAGCCACCACGGCAGGGTGGGACGCGTCCACCACGGCACGCCTGGTGTTGGCCGGCGCCGTCATTTTCACGCTCCTGGTTGGCGCCAACCTGGCCACGCCCCTGTATCCCCTGCTGCAGGTGCAGCTGGGGCTGTCCCCGCTTGACGTGACGGCCGCCTTCACCACCTACGTCCTGGCACTGGTGGCCGTACTCATGCTGGCCGGTCATTGGTCGGACCATATCGGACGCAGGGCTGCCCTCATCCTGGCTGTTGTTGCAGGCCTTGCCGGCGGCTGGCTGTTCGCCGAAGCACACACCCTGGCCGCGCTGTGCGCAGCACGTGCGCTCCAGGGAGCTGCGGTTGCCCTTGCCACCGGCGCCAGCGCCGCGGCCCTGCGTGAGCTGCTTCCCGCACGCCCGGAGTGGGCCTCCCGCTTCACCCTGCTGGCGTCAGCCGGGGGAGTGGCCGCGGGCCCCGTCATCGGCGGGTTGCTGTCCCTTCTTCCCGGGGCCACCTCGGCGCCCTACTACGTCCATTCCGCAGTCCTCGCTGCGCTCCTGGTCCCGCTGTACCTGCTTCGGGCCCGCCCCGCCATCCAGCCGCCGGCAGGACCCAGCCCGCTGCAGCTGCTGGCACCGCGCCGTCCTTCCGTCACGCGGGAGGCACGCGGCGCATTCTGGCTCGCCTCCGGCGTCGGCTTCCTCAGTTTTGCGGTCTTCGGTTTCTGCCTCTCACTGGCTCCCAGCTACTTTGCCCGGATCCTTGCGGTCGAAAGCCGCCCCCTGATCGGCCTGCTCGCCTGCCTCACGCTGGCGGCATCGGCGCTGACGCAGCTGTCCACCGTTCGCGGCCGCTTCCTGGTGCCCGCCGGTCTGGCGGTCCTGGGCGTTTCCGTACTGCTGCTCGGCGCTGCAGGGGCCTGGAGCAGTGCGGTACTGCTGGTGGCTGCAAGCCTTGCCGCAGGCGTGGGCCAAGGACTGGCTTTCCGCACCGTTTTCAATGATGTGGCGGGCCGTGTGGAGCCCGCCCGGCAGGCCCAGACCATCAGCTCGCTGTACGTCATCACCTACCTGGGCAGCGCCGTGCCCGTGCTCGGGCTCGGCTGGGCCTCGAGTGTCTTCGGCCTGGAACAATCTGTTGCGGGCTTCGTGGTGCTTTGCGGTGTGGCGGCGTTCATCATGGCGGCCCTCACGCTGCGCCAGGCACTGCCAGGCCATGTGGTGCGGCAGCGGACCCAGGGCTAGCCGGGGCTGGCCGGACTACTCCGGGAGCGGCCCGTGGTTGCCTTGGATGTGTTCAAACACCAGCGTGGTTTCCGTATGGCCTACCACGGGGTCTGTGGCCAGGTTGTCCAGCACCCAGTCGCGCAGGTCCTCAGTGGTGGCGACCGCGATGTGCAGCAGGTAGTCCACCGAGCCTGACGTATGGAATGTGGACAGCACTGCCGGCAGGTGCGGAACGCGGGCTGTAAAACGGTCGATCTGGTCCCGGTCATGCGCCCGGAGCCGCACCGCAACGAGGGCCTGCACCGACCTGCCGATGGAGGAAAGGTTGAGCTTCGCCTCATAACCCTGCACGATGCCCCGCTCCGAGAGGGCCCGGGTCCGCATCAGCGCAGTAGAGGGCGCTATGCCCACCAGTTCCGCGAGCTGCTTGTTGGAGATCCTCGCGTCCGCCACCAAGGCCGCCAGCAGGCGCTCGTCAATGGCATCCAGGGGCTCCAGGTGCACTCCCGGCCTGGTGTTCCTGGCATTCGTGCTCACGGCGGCTCCTCACAATGTTCCTGCGTTTATCCTAGACGCCCCGCGGCGGCATTCAGGCGCCTGCTCCCTTGGGAAGTATTGCTTCCCTCGGATGGACGACGGCGACAGTCACCGCTGTGAGGCAGGCAAGGATCATGACGGCGGCGGCCAGGGCGTTCCAGCCAAAGGACTGAAAGAGCAGGCCTCCGGCCCAACCGATAATGCTTGACCCGAGGTAGTAGGCAAGGTTGTACAGTGAGGCCGCCTGGGCCCGGCCGGTGCTGGCAATGGCACCCGTCCACCCCGCACCGATGCTGTGCGCCGCAAAGAAGCCGCCCGTGAAAACCACCAGCCCCGCCAGGATCAGCGCCAGCGACGCGGTGAACGTGAGGGCGAGGCCCGCCGTCGAGAGGGCAAGCCCGGCAAGCAGTACGTTCCGGCGCCCGAAACGCATGGTCAGTCCTGCTGCCCAGCGGGACGTGAAGGTCCCGGACAGGTAGGCCAGGAACATGAGGCTGACCACCGTGGCGGGCAGCCCGAAGGGTTCACCGGAAAGCCGGAACCCCAGGTAGTTGTACACGGCCACAAAGCCGCCCATCATCAAAAAAGCCTGGACGTACAGCGCGAGCAGGCGGATATTGCGCACATGGCCGCCGAGGGTGCGGGCAGCGCCGCGCAGTCCTGCCTTGGCAGCCGTAAACCCCCGGGCCCGCGGCACAAGCACCAGGAAGGCGACGGCGGCGAGCGTTGCGAGGACGGATACGGCCAGGGCAGCGGCGCGCCATCCCCACAGTTCCCCGGCAGGGCCTGCCACCAGCCGTCCGGCAAGGCCGCCCAGCGTGGTGCCGGCAACGTAGCTTCCCGCAGCGAGTGCGGCGTGCGCCTTGGTCACCTCTTCGTTCAGGTAGGCAATGGCGATGGCCGGAATGCCGCCCAGGGCCATGCCTTCGAGGAGCCGCAGGCCCAGGAGCAAGGGAAAGCTGGTGGACAGGGGAACCAGCAGGCCCAGGACCGTGGCCACCGTGATGCCCCAGGCCATGGCCTTGACCCTGCCGATCCGGTCCGCCAGGAAGGACCAGGGGATAACCGTAACCGCCAGCCCGACAGTGGCCAGCGAGATGGTCAGTGCGGCCTCGGCAGCGGTGACGTTCAGGTCCGCGGCAAGGATCGGCAGGACAGCCTGGGTGGAATACAGCTGGGCAAAGGTTGCTACCCCGGCAAAGGCGAGGCCGAGGATGATCCGGCCGTACGCCCTGGAACCTTTCGCGTGTCCGTGCCAGCCGCCGTCGGAATCCTGGGGACGGGGGTGGGGGACACTGCGCTGCATCCGGCAAGCGTAGCCCCGGCCGGACTGAAGCCTCCAATGCATCTTTTGTGCAAGACTCATAGCAAATACGGAACAATTGGCCCTGCATGGACCGCAACCAGGAGGCCGCTGTTGGAGCCCGACCATAAGCAGCTGGTGCAGCTTCTTCCGCTCCTGCCGCTGCTGTCCGAGCTGGGCAGGACACAGCATGTCACCGAGACGGCCGAACTCCTCGGAGTACCCCAGTCGACGGTGAGCAGGGCGCTGTCGCGGGCCAGCGCCGTCGTCGGAACCGAACTGCTGGTCAGGGAGGGCAGGGGAGTCCGCCTCACTCCCGCTGCCCGCTCCCTGTTGCCCTACATCGAGCGGGCACTGGCGGAGTTCCAAGCTGGCCTGGACCTGGTCCGTAGCGAATCGGACGTGGTTCGCGGCAGGATCCCGGTGTCCTTCCAGCACACCTTCGGTGAGTCAACCCTGCCGCTCCTCATCAGCGCCTTCCGGAGCCGCCACCCCGGCGCCGTCTTCACACTGACCCAGGGAGCACGCGACACCTGCCTGGCCCAGCTCGCCGCCGGTGAATCCGACCTGGCACTGACCGCGCCCGTCGCCCCCGAAGGGCGGAACCTCGCCTCTGCCCTCCTCTACCGCGAGCCCCTGCGCCTGGTGGTCCATCACACCCACGCGCTCGCAGGGCGCAAGCTGGCCTCGGTGGCCGACATCCGTTCCGACCCGTTTGTGGCGCTCGGCCCCGGGTACGGGATGCGCTCACTCACCGATGCACTCTTCCGGGAAGCCGGATACCGGCCCCGGATCGCCTTCGAAAGCCAGGACACGCACACCGTCAGGGGCCTCGTCTCGGCAGGACTCGGAGTCAGTATCCTGCCTCCGGGCGGGGATGCTCCCGGACGGGACGTCAGCGGCGAAACAGGAAACCTGGGCTGGGTGGAGGTGCCCCTTGACTCGGCCCTGGCCTTCCGCGATGTGGGCCTGAGCTGGCGCCAAAGAAATCCCGACCTGGAGCCCCTGGGCGTCCGGCTGTTCCGCGAACTGGTCCTCACCCAAGGGCCGGAACTGCTGGCCGGGCTGGTGCAACGGCGGTCCCGGCTGCCCCGCACAGGCCACGAAAGTCCTCCGCGCTCCTGACCAGTAACCTTGTGACGTGACGAACATCGAAAAGCCCGATGCCCTGCCCGCCGATCCGCTGACCCCGCCACTCAGTGCGCCCCGCGGTGTGGTCATCGGCCTGGATATCGGCGGGACCAAGACGCACGGCATCCGGTTCGAGGACGGCATCCCGGTGGCGGATGAATCGGCGGGCAGTTCGAACGTGCAGAACGTCACCCGCGATGAGGCCGCACGCAACCTCGCCAGCTTGTTTGCGCGGATCGGCGGCGAAGGGGTCTCCCACGTCTACGCCGGGTCCGGCGGCATCGATACGGAAGAGGATGCGGCGGCCCTCGCTGCGCTGATTGAACCGCATGCCCCGGGTGCACAGATCACGGTGGTGCACGATTCGCGACTGCTGCTCGCTGCCGGCCATGCCAGCACGGGTGTGGCGGTGATTGCCGGCACCGGTTCAGCGGCCTGGGGCAGGAATGCCGACGGCGGCGAGGCCAGGGCAGGCGGCTGGGGTTACCTTCTGGGGGACGAAGGCAGCGGCTACTGGCTGGGGCGCGAGGCGGTGCGGCACAGCCTGCGGCGCATGAACCAGGGCCTTCCGGTTGACCAGCTCACTGCCGCCCTGCTGCAGTCCTGCGGGGTGGACCATCCGAACCGGCTGATCGCGCTGTTCCATTCCCCGGACACCGGCCGCCGCTTCTGGGCGCAGCAGGCCCGGCACGTGGTGGAAGCGGCAGCGGCGGGGCATCCGGCAAGCCAGGAATACCTGGAGCGGGCGGGCCAGGACCTGGCTGCGCTGGCCGTGCAGGTGCTGCAGCAGCTGGACATCCCGGGCCCGGTGATCCTGGGCGGCGGGCTGGGCATGAACGTGGCACCGCTGCAGGACGCTTTCCGCCGGTCTTTGGCGGAAGCCGGGGCCGACGTTCGCGTCCTGGACCAGGAACCGGTCTTCGGCGTGCTGGAGCTGCTGGCGGAAAAGGCCTGAAGACCTACACACCACGCTTACGCGGGGTAAGCCGGACGGCGGGCAGCGGCGGAGCGGGAATCCGGCCGGCCTCGGCGCCGGCATCGGGACCGTGCCCCGGGACCAGCCCGTACCGTGCCGCCGCGGCCTTCGCGCTGGACATGGCGGCCTGGGCTTCCCAGTCATCCCGTGCCTGCTCCACTTCCTCGTGCGTCCGGCCCACGAAATTCCACCACATCAGCAGCTCCTCCTGGAGGGGTTCGCCCCCGATCAGCAGGAACCGCGTGCCCGGCAACGCCTCAATCCGCAGTTCCCGGCGGCCGATGCCCAGGTAGCCCAGCGGCCCCGGGGGGATATCCTGCCCGTCCACCGCCAGGCCGCCGTCGAGCACCATGATGCCATGCTCAAAATGCTGATTCAGGGGGACCAGTGCAGCGCCCCCGCACGATATGTCTGCTCCCACAATGGGCGAGTACATCGTGGCCGGGGAGACGACCCCGCCCAGTTCGCCCACCATCACCGTGGCGGTAAAGCCGTCCCCGGCCCGCCGGGGAAGGTTGCGGTGCTGCTCGAACCCCGGCTGCCGGTGCCGTTGCCCATCCGGCAGTGCTACCCACAGTTGGAGCCCGCGCTGCAGCGGCAGGCCGCCGTCGGTCGGAAGCACGGCGAACTCGGAATGGGATACCCCGTGCCCGGCCGTCATGATGTTCAGTTCGCCGGGACGGACCACCACGTCGCTTCCCACGCTGTCCCGGTGGCGGATGGTGCCGGCCAGCGGCCAGGTCACCGTCTGGAGTCCGATATGCGGGTGCGGAAGCACTGACATGGCGGTACGGTCAGGGCCAAAGCTGTCCAGGAAGCACCAGGCCCCGATGGTGGGCAGCCCGCGCTGGGGCAGCGTCCGCCGCACGTTCATGGCCCGCACCCCGCCCAGCGGCACTTGACGTTCCGGCCACAACTGCAGGCAGGGGCCGGAACTCCCTTCCGGGCTTGCCGGCGGACAGACTTCCTGCTGGGGGGAGACTTCCAAGTTGGTCACCTCCCCACTGTAGGCCGGGTGGGCATCCTGCGGTACGCCTGCCGCGCAGCCGCGCCTCTGGGCCGTTTAACGCCGGCCCCATCCACTGGCACGGTAGCCCCGAATGATTACAGTAGGGATTCCTTTGCCGGAAACCGGGCGTGAAGCAGGTGTTGCCTGGACCGGTTTGGGCTACCGTAACTATCAGCGTGCTGTGACAATTTCGCGTTGATTTTTCGAAGCCGTCCAACAGAACAGGTAAGTCCACACCATGGACCAGGCCATGATCGAGTTTCAGAGCGTCACCAAGCAGTACCAGGGCGGGCAGCCGGCCGTGGACCACCTCACGATGTCCATCAGCAAGGGCGCCATCACCGTGTTTGTGGGGCCCTCCGGCTGCGGAAAAACCACCTCGCTGCGCATGATCAACCGGATGGTGGAGCCCACCTCGGGTGTCATCACCGTTGACGGCAAGGACGTCACCTCCGTGCCTGCACCCGAACTGCGCCGCTCCATGGGATACGTGATGCAGTCTTCCGGCCTCCTGCCGCACCGCTCGGTGCTGGACAACATCGCCACAGTGCCCAGGCTCAACGGGGTCCCGAAGTCCGAGGCACGCAAGCGCGCGGCGGAACTGCTCGACGTCGTCGGCCTGGCCAGTGCACTGGGCAAGCGCTACCCCTCGCAGCTCTCAGGCGGCCAGCAGCAGCGCGTGGGCGTGGCACGGGCCCTGGCCGCGGATCCGCGGGTCCTGCTCATGGACGAACCCTTCAGTGCAGTGGACCCGGTAGTCCGCGACGAACTGCAGCAGGAGCTGCTGCGGCTGCAGAAGGACCTGGCCAAGACCATCGTTTTTGTCACCCACGACATCGATGAGGCCACGGTCCTGGGCGACAGGGTGGCCGTCTTTGCTACCGGCGGAAAACTGGCGCAGTACGCCACCGCCGAGGAGATCCTGCGGGCTCCGGCGAATGATTTTGTGGCGTCCTTCGTGGGGCGGGACCGGGGCTTCCGCCACCTGGGATTCACAGCGTCCGACGGCGTCATGGTGCACCAGGCACCGACAATGGTCCGCGGAGCCAATGGTGCGTTTGAACCCGAACCCGGCTCAGGCTGGCAGCTTGTGGTGGATGACGCGGGACGTCCGCTCGGCTGGACCGGGCCGGGAAATGGCACGGGAATCATTCCCGGCGGGTCGCTCTTCCGGCCGGGGGAGAGCCTGCGGCGCGCACTGGACGCGGCCCTGTCCTCACCGTCGGGCCTGGGTGTTGCCGTGGACTCCGAAGGCAAAGTCCTCGGCGTCGTCAGGGGCGGTGAAGTCCTGGCGCTCATCGAAGAGGCGCGCCAGGTCAGGCAGGCTGCGCTCTGATGGACTGGTTCCTGGCCAACAGCGGCATGGTCCTGGAACGGGCCGGCCAGCATCTGGTGCTCGCCCTGGTGCCCATGGTCCTGGGGCTGGGGATCTCCATCCCGCTGGCGCAGCTGGCGCGCCGCCACCCGGTGCTCCGCTCGGTGGTCCTCACGGCCTCCTCGCTGCTCTACACCATTCCCTCGCTGGCACTTTTTATCATCCTGCCCACGATTCTCGGCACGCGGATCCTTGACCCACTCAATGTGGTGGTGGCCCTGACCATCTACGCGGTGGCCCTTCTTGTGCGCGCTGCCCTGGACGCCTTCGACTCGGTGGACAATGACGTCAGCGAGGCCGCCGTAGCCATGGGCTACAAACCCCTGGCCCGGTTCCTGCGCGTGGACCTCCCGCTGTCGCTGCCCGTGATGTTCGCCGGGCTCCGGGTGGTTTCGGTCAGCAACATCTCCCTGGTCAGCGTCGCGGCACTGCTGGGCGTCGGCAACCTGGGCATGCTCTTTACCGACGGGCTGCAGCGGGACTTTGTTACCGAAGTGGTGGTGGGCATCGTGGCCATCCTGGTCCTTGCCCTGCTGATGGACGCCATCCTGGTCATCCTCGAGCGGATCCTCACCCCGTGGGAACGGGCCGGTGAGCGGGGCAGCCTGCCGGGCATCTCCAGGACAGGAGACGCAACTGACGCGGCCCTGCGACTGGCCGAGCCAAAGACCGGAGGCGGAAACGCGTGAGCAACGTCTTCACCGATACTTTCGCCTGGCTGGCCGACCCCTCGAACTGGACCGGCAGCGCCGGCATTCCCGCTCGGCTGGCGGAACACCTCCAGTACACCGGCCTGGTGATGCTGATCGCTTCCGCCATCGCCATCCCCGCCGGCCTGTACGTGGGGCACACGGGCAGGGGCAGGGTGGCCGTGGTTGCCATCGCCGGTGCCCTGCGCGCCCTGCCCACCCTCGGCCTGCTGACGCTGTTTGTCCTGCTGGCCGGAATCGGACTGATGCCGCCCATCTGGGCCCTGGTCATCCTCACCGTGCCGCCCCTCCTGGCAGGCACCTACGCGGGGATCTCGAGCGTGGACCGCAACGTGGTGGATGCCGCCCGCGCCATGGGAATGACCGAACTGCAGGTCCTGTTCCGGGCCGAACTGCCTAACGCACTCACGGTGATGTTCGGCGGTTTCCGCACCGGCGTACTGCAGGTGATTGCCACAGTGTCAGTGGTGGCCTACATCAACCTGGGAGGCCTGGGACGCTACCTGTTCGACGGGCTCGTCCTCAGCGACTTCCCGCAGATGCTGGGAGGGTCGCTGCTCATCGCTGTGCTCGCCATCGCCGTCGACCTTGCCCTGTCCCTTTTCCAGAGGCTGTTCCTGACCCCAGGACCCTCGAAGCAGTCCCGCCGCGGCCAGCAGGCCGCGGTCGATCACACAGGCCCCGTCCTCGCGGAGGCTGTGGCACAAGGAGGTAAATCATGAAAGAAAGCCAACTGGAAGGCCTTGGCCGCCGGACATTCGGCGGCCTGGCCGCTGGACTTGGCCTGGCCGTGGTGCTCTCCGCCTGCGGTGGTTCCTCCGACCCGCTGAGCCAGACCCCGGCCAGCAGCGGTACCGCGTCCGGAGGAGCCACCTCGCTGGTGATTGGTTCAGCCGATTTCCCGGAAAGCCAGATCATCGCCGAACTTTACGCCGGTGTGTTGAGTGCCGCTGGTGTCACTGCAACCACCAAGCCGAACATCGGTTCCCGCGAGGTGTACTTCAAAGCGGTCCAGGACGGATCAGTGGACGTGGTACCGGACTACACCGGCAACCTGCTGCTGCACGTGGACAAGGAAGCAACCGAGATTTCGGCGGACGATATCGCCAAGGCCCTCCCGGACAAGCTGCCGGACGGCCTCGCCGTGCTGGACGCAGCCAAGGCCGAAAACAAGGACGCCATGGTAGTCACCAAGGCGACCGCCGAAAAATACCAGCTGAAGTCCATTGAGGACCTGGCGAAGGTCTGCAGTGAAATCGTGGTGGGCGCACCCGCCACCTTCGGTGAGCGCGCCTACGGCCTGCCCGGGCTGAAAAAGAACTACAACTGCGAGCCGAAGAAGCTCGAGCCCTTCAGCGACGGCGGCGGTCCGGTAACCCTCAAGGCCCTGCTCGAGGACCAGGTGCAGGTGGCGGACATCTACACCACCACGCCGTCCATCGCGGACAACGACCTCGTGGTTCTCGAGGACCCGAAGAACAACTTCATCGCCCAGCAGGTCATCCCGCTGTACAACAAGGCCAAGATGACGGACAAGGCGAAGGAAGCGCTCAACTCGGTGTCCAGGATCCTCACCACAGAGGACCTGATCAACCTCAACCGGGCCGTCAGCGGCAGCCAGAAACAGGGCGCCAAGGAAGCTGCTGCCGCCTGGCTCAAGGACAAGGGCATCGTTAAGTAGGAATTGCCGCTGCTTTGCCATTACGACGGCGGCTGCCGGATTTGGGGTTTCCTCGACTCCCTGTCCGGCAGCCGCCGTCGTGCTTCCATTAGCGGTGGCGCCTCCCGCGATGCCGCCCATTCCTGCACCGGCGTGTGTGGCTGATGTCTCAGCTGAAGTACATCCCCACTGTGGCATATTTGATGGATGGCAGAATTCAAGCAGTCCACGAAGCTTCATAACGTCCTTTATGACATCCGTGGACCGATTCTTCAGGCCGCCCAGCAGATGGAGGCGGAGGGCCACAGAATCCTCAAGCTGAACATCGGCAACCCGGCACCCTTCGGCTTCGAGGCGCCGGACGCCATTCTCGTGGACATGATCCGCCACCTCCCGCATGCCCAGGGCTACAGTGACTCCCGGGGTATCTTCTCTGCGCGCACCGCGGTCTCGCAGTACTACCAGACCCGCGGGATCCAGAATATCCACGTGGACGACATCTACCTGGGCAACGGTGTCAGCGAACTCATCACCATGTCCCTGATGGCGCTGCTCGACGACGGCGACGAAGTCCTTATCCCCACGCCGGACTACCCGTTGTGGACCGCATCCGTGGCGCTCGCCAGCGGCAAGCCGGTGCACTACCTCTGTGACGAGGAATCCGGTTGGCAGCCGGACCTTGAGGACATGGAAGCCAAGATCACCCCGCGCACCAAGGGGATCGTGGTCATCAACCCGAACAACCCCACCGGCGCCGTCTACCCCGAAGGGACCCTGCGAAAGATCGTGGCCCTCGCCGAGAAGCACGGCCTGGTGATCTTCGCCGACGAGATCTACGAAAAGATCCTTTACGAGGACGCCGTCCACGTGAACCTGGCCAAGCTCACCGGCGACCACGTTCTCTGCCTGACCTTCAGCGGTCTGTCCAAGGCTTACCGTGTATGCGGTTACCGTGCCGGCTGGATGGCCATTTCCGGCCCTAAGAAGGATGCGGCGGACTACCTTGAGGGCATCAGCCTCCTGGCAAACATGCGCCTGTGCGCCAACGTTCCCGCCCAGCACGCCATCCAGACGGCGCTCGGCGGCTACCAGAGCATCAACGATCTGATCCTGCCCGGCGGACGCCTGCTGGAACAGCGGAACAAGGCCTACGACATGCTGAACGCCATCCCCGGGGTGAGTACCCAGCAGGCACGGGGAGCGCTCTACCTCTTCCCCCGGCTCGACCCTGAGGTCTATCACATCAGGGACGACGAAAAGTTTGTCCTGGACCTGCTCAGGGAGCAGAAGATCCTGGTCTCACACGGCCGCGCCTTCAACTGGGTGCGCCCGGACCACTTCCGCATGGTCACGCTGCCCAACGTCAAGGACATCGAAGAGGCAGTGGGACGGATGGGGGACTTCCTAAGCAGGTATCAGGGGAACTAGCCTGTGGTCACGGGCGCTTCGGGCCCGTGACACTTCGCGGAAAGGATTCCCATGGCCGGCGTCGTCCAGTTCGAACAGCATCCCGCCGAAACTCTTCGGGCAGGGGAAGGATTTTCGTTGGCGGACGTCGATCCCGACTCCACTCCCGGCTTCACCGGCGGCAAGCAGGACGGCAAGGTGCTCCTGGCGGACCTGGACGACGAGCTGACCGAGCTGCAGGAGAAGCTGTTTGCCGAGTCCCGTTTCGGCGGCCGCAAGCGTGTCCTGCTGATCCTGCAGGCCATGGACACCGCGGGCAAGGGCGGCATCGTCAATCACGTGATGGCGGCGATGGACCCGCAGGGCGTGCAGTTCAAAGCGTTCAAAGCCCCCACGGAGGAGGAGAAGTCCTACGACTTCCTCTGGCGCATCGAGAAGGAAGTTCCGGCAGCCGGCATGGTGGGTGTATTTGACCGTTCCCACTACGAGGACGTCCTGATCCACCGCGTTCACGGCTGGGCCAGCCCGGATGAGATCAAGCGCCGCTACGTGGCCATCAATGAGTTCGAGGCCCGGCTCACGGATTCGGGGACAAAAGTAGTCAAAGTGATGCTCCACATCAGCGGGGAGGAACAGAAGGCCAGGCTGCTGGCCAGGCTGGACAACCCGGCCAAGCACTGGAAGTACAACCGCGGCGACCTCGACGAGCGGGCGTTCTGGCAGGACTACCTGGATGCCTACCAGGCTGCCATCGACGAAACGAACACCCCGGACGCACCTTGGCACGTGGTCCCTGCCAACAAGAAGTGGTACGCCAGGATCGCGGTTCAACAACTCCTGCTGGGAGCGATGTCCGGCCTGAACCTTAGCTGGCCAAAGGCCGAATTCGACGTCGCCACCGAGCGTGAATTGGTCGCCCGGTCCTGATGCTGCCAGGGGTTCGGCTCCTACAGTGCTTAACCCTTATAACGGCTGGTCGCGGGCGGCGGCCAGCCGCTTTCGGGCGCCTTCCAGCCATTCCTCGCACCGTGCGGCCAGCGCCTCGCCCCGTTCCCAGAGAGCAAGGGATTCCTCGAGGCTGGCGCCTCCTGCTTCCAGCCGGCCCACCACCGCAATGAGCTGTTCGCGGGCTTCCTCATAGCTCAGTCCTGCGACGTCGTTCGCTGGCGTTGGCTCAGTCATTGGGTTCTCCGGTTTCCGGTAGGTGCTGTTGAAGTGTTCCCGTGGACCCAGGTGTCCCGGTGGAGGTGGCGCCGAAGCGGCCTTCCGCCACGCGGACGGACAGGGGTGTTCCGGCCGGCGCCTCCGCCGGGCGGCGAACCACGGCGTGCCCCTCATTGCTGCGGCGCGCGGCCTCGGGAGCGGCGAGCTCGACGACGGCGTACCCCCGGTCGAGCGTTTTCTGCGGGGACAGCGCGCGGACCTGGGCTTTGAGGTGCTCCAGCTGGTCCGCGGCGCGGACCACTGTGGAGCTCACCGCTGCGGAGGACCTCCGGAGCAAACGTTCAATCTCCTCGGAGCGGACGGACACCATTCCCTCGGGCGCTGCCAGTACCGGCCGGGAGTGAAGGGACGCCAGACGGTCGGCTTCCCGGTCCACCAAGCGCTCCATGCACCGGCGCAGCTGTGCCCTGGCCTGGCGCACGCCTGCGAGTTCTTCGGAGACTTCCGGCACGATCCGTTTCGCTGCGTCCGTGGGGGTGGAAGCGCGAAGGTCGGCGACCTCATCGAGCAGGGGCCTGTCCGCCTCGTGGCCAATGGCACTGACAACGGGGGTGGCCGCAGCGGCGACGGCGCGGATCAGTTCCTCGCTGTTGAAGGGCAGCAGATCCTCAAGGGCACCTCCGCCACGGGCGATGACAATGACATCCACCTCGGGACGGGCGTCCAGTTCCCGCAGCGCGCGGACCACCTGGGACACCGCGGTATTGCCTTGGACGGCCACTTCCCGGATTTCAAACTCAACCGCCGGCCAGCGAAGGGCAGCGTTGCGGAGGATGTCCTTTTTTGCATCGGAGTCACGCCCGGTAATCAGGCCAATCCGGTGCGGCAGCAGGGGAAGGGGCTTCTTCCGGGAATCCGCGAAGAGCCCCTCGGCGGAGAGGGCCTGGCGCAGCCGCTCGATCCGGGCCAGGAGGTCACCCAGGCCCACCGGCCTGATATCCCTGACCAGCATGTTCAGGCGGCCGGTCTTGATCCAGAATTCTGGTTTCAGCAGGGCGACCACCCGGGACCCGCGTTCCAGCGGCAGGTTCTGGCGCTCCAGCACCTTGGTCCACACCGAGGCAGGAAGGGAAACCTCTGCATCAACATCACGCAAGGTGAGGTACGCATTGCTGCCGCGCCGGTTCAGTTCAATAACCTGCCCCTCGACCCAGGCCGACGGGGTCCGGTCGATGTGGGCCTTCAGTTTCTGTGACAGCAACTGGAGGGGCCAGGGGTTGTCCGGAGTGGTCTCGGCCGCCGTCGCGGGCAGCGTGGTGGGCGCTGCCAGTTGCTCACCAGGGGCCGGGAGCGACGCCTGTTCAGACATGCGGATTCCCTTGCGGGGCTGGAACTGCGGGCATGGGGTCCTTCGTCGGTTGTGCGGCGGTCATTCAACCATATCCATAAGCTCTACCATCAGGGACTGACAGTATCCGGCCAGCATCCCCGCCTAGGATGGGTTGACCGCCATCGACCCGAAGGATCTGCTGTGCGCACTTTTGTTTCCGCCTTCGCCACCCTCCTGGCGATACTGCTTGCCGCCGTGGCTGTTCCTGCCATCTGGCTGGACCGCAATATTGTCCAGGAGCAGGGCTTTGTGGAGCTGGCTTCCCCGCTGGGAACGGACTCCGAGTTCCAGCAGGGCCTCGCCGCGGCGGCGGTGGGAACAATCGATACCAGTGCTGTTCCCGGCTTCCTCGCCGACCTGGTCCGGCCGGCGCTCAAGGAGGCCGCCGCATCAATGACAGGCCTTTCCGGTTACCCGGCGGCCTGGGAGGAAACGCTGCGGCGAAGCCACCGCCTCAGTTTCACCGCACCGGAGGCAGAAGCGGGCGAAACGGCATCCGCCTCATCCCTGACCCTCGACGTCGCTCCGCTGGTTGCACTGGGGGCTGAAGAAATCTCGCGCACCACGCGGCTTCCCCTCGACCCGCCGGACCAGACGCTGATCAATGTGGGACAGCCCGAGCAGAAGGCATGGACTGAACGGCTGACCAGCTACTCACCTGCCGGCTACCTGCTGGCCGGGGGAGCGGCGGTGGCCTTGCTGCTGGCCGTCGTGGCAGCACGCCGCCGCTGGACCGTGCTGGTGGGCGCAGGAGTTGGTGCCCTCGTGCTGGCCGCGGTCTGGACGCTCGGCTCGCAGCTGGCCTCGGCCGCCGTGCTGGCCACGGACAGCGGAAACGAGGTGGCCAACATGTTCAGGAACGAGTTCGTTGCTGCAGGGGCTGCCGACTTCCAGGGCTGGATATTGGCCTCGGCCATCACGGGCGGAGTGCTGCTGCTGATGGGGGCTGTGGCCGGCCTCATACCGCGAAAGCGGGCGCGGGCAACCCGGTAGCATGGAGTCATGACCCCCTCAGCTGTTTCCCTTTCGATGCCCACCATTCCGCGTAGGCGCCGCTCTCCTGAGGAAGTAGCTGCTGCAGCCCCTGTATCCGGAACCAAGAAGGTGCTGCTGGCTGCTCCCCGCGGCTACTGCGCCGGCGTGGACCGGGCCGTCATCGCGGTCGAAAAGGCCCTGGAGCACTATGGCCCTCCGGTGTACGTGCGCAAGCAGATTGTGCACAACGTCCACGTGGTGAGCTCGTTGGAGGAAAAGGGCGCCATCTTCGTCGACGAAACGGACGAAGTGCCCGAAGGCGCCCTGGTGATCTTTTCAGCCCACGGCGTGTCGCCCGCCGTGGTCCAGTCCGCCGAAGACCGTGGCCTGCGCACCATCGATGCCACCTGCCCCCTGGTCACGAAGGTCCATAAAGAAGCCGTCAGGTTCGCCAAGGACGACTTCGACATCCTGCTGATCGGCCACGACGGCCACGAGGAAGTCGAAGGCACCGCAGGCGAGGCTCCGGAACACATCCAGATCATCAACGGCCCGCACGAAGTGGACAAGGTGCAGGTTCGGGACCCGGAGAAGGTTATCTGGCTTTCGCAGACAACCCTCAGTGTTGACGAAACCATGGAGACCGTCCGCCTGCTGAAGGACCGGTTCCCCACACTGCAGGATCCCCCCAGCGACGACATCTGCTATGCCACCACCAACCGCCAGGTGGCCATCAAAAAGATTTCTCCCCAGGCAGATCTGGTGATCGTGGTGGGCTCGGCCAACTCGTCCAACTCAGTGCGGCTGGTGGAGGTGGCCCTCGAATACGGGGCGAAGGCCTCCTACCGCGTCGATTTCGCCAACGAAGTTGATGAATCCTGGTTTGAGGGCGTGGCAACCGTGGGCGTGACCTCCGGGGCATCCGTGCCTGAAGTGCTGGTACAGGACGTGCTGCGGCTGCTGGCCGAATACGGCTACGGCAGCGTGGAGGAAGTGGTCACGGCCGAAGAGGACCTCCTCTTCTCATTGCCCAAGGAGCTCCGGGCAACGCTCAAGCAGGCCGGCGACGTCAGCCGCGCCCTGGGCGGACGCAAGCCCCGCAGCTAAAAGCCGAAGAAAAGCGGGCCTGGCAGCTGTTGCTGCCGGGCCCGCTCCTTTTCGCGCGCTCTTGGGGCTTTGCCAGGCCCTCTTTAAGCCGCCTCGTCCTCACTTTGGAGTTCCGGGGCGGCCACTGCCCGCGGCGTCACTTCCACCACCGGGGGTGTGACCAGGCCGGACTCCTCCAGGCTGTTCAGCTTGCGTGCGGTGGGGAGGACCCGGGCTTCCAGCGTGCCCACCATGGAGTTGTAGCGGTCCACGGAGGTCTTCAGCGATGACCCCAGTTTGCTGACGTTCTCGCCCAGCGTTCCCATCCGGTCGTACAGCTGCCGGGCGAGGTCGAACAGTTCGCGGGCACTGTCCGTCAGGACGTCCTGCCGCCACGTGAAGGCAACGGACTTCAGCACGGCAAGCAGGGTGCTGGGGGAGGCCAGGACCACGTTCCGGGACAGTGCATGGTCCAGGAGTTCGGCGTCGGCGGTCAGCGCTGCTGCAAGGATTGATTCCGCAGGGATGAAACAGATCACCAGCTCCGGCGAGTTGCCCGGGATATCCCAGTACTTCTTATTGCCCAGTGCGTCCACGTGAGCCCGCAGCGCCTTGGCATGCGCGGCCAGAAGGGTTTGCGGAGAACGTTGGCCGGTGCCGGGAACGGGACCGGACAGGCCAGTCCTGGGATCATGCGACCCCAGTTCCTGGGCTTCAAGGTAGGAGGACAGCGGGACCTTTGCGTCAACCACCAACTGCTTCTCGCCGGGGAGCTGTACCACCAGGTCGGGGCGCACGGACGACTCGCTGCCGGTGCTGTGGACCTGCTCGATGAAGTCCACGTGGCGCAGCATTCCGGCTGCTTCCACAACACGACGCAACTGGACCTCGCCCCACTGGCCGCGCGCACTGTTGGACCGCAGCGCGGACTCCAGGGCATGTGTGGACCGGATCAGCTGCTCGTCCGAGAGGCGGGCTTCCTGCAGTTGCTGGGCGAGCTGGCCGTACTGTTCCAGCCGGTCACGTTCCAGCAGTGCCACCTGTTGCTGCACTGCCGTCAGTTTCTCCGCCACCGGCGCAAGGGCACGGAGAACGCTGCCGTCCTGGGACCGCGATTCGCCCAGCTCCCGGTTCTGGGCCGCCAAAAGGCGCCGTTCGGCGTCGGCCGCTGCGAACTGTGCGCTGACCTCTGAAAGCCGCGACGAGACGGCGTCGAAGTCCTCCTCCACAGCCCGGCTGTTTTTCCGCAGCCCAAAATAAGTGGCCGCCGCGCCCGCCAGGGCGCCCAGCAACAGCATGAACAAAGCCAATATCAACGCGAAAGCATCCATGTGCCCACTGTCGCATGGGGCTGTGACATTTTGCCGAAGCGACATTTTCCGGCGGCGCCCGGCGAACCGGCATGATGCCCGCTGCGGGTAGAATCAATGCTCGTGGCTCTTACTATTGGCATCGTCGGACTGCCCAACGTCGGCAAATCAACTCTCTTCAACGCACTGACCCGCAACCAGGTGCTGGCAGCGAACTACCCGTTCGCCACCATTGAGCCCAACGTGGGCGTTGTCAGCCTGCCGGATCCGCGGCTCCAGCAGCTCGGCGAGCTCTTCGGCTCCCAGCGCGTCCTGCCCGCGGCCGTGTCCTTTGTGGACATCGCCGGCATCGTCAAGGGCGCCAGCGAGGGCGAAGGCCTCGGAAACCAGTTCCTGGCCAATATCCGGGAAGCCGAAGCCATCGCGCAGGTGGTTCGGGTCTTCGACGACCCCGACGTAATCCACGTTGACGGCAAGGTGGATCCGCGCTCGGACATGGAGACCATCAACACCGAACTGATCCTCGCGGACCTGCAGACCATCGAAAAAGCCGTCCCGCGCATCGAAAAAGAAGTCAAGATCAAGAAGCGCGAGGCCGCGGAGCTGAACGCCATCCTGGCCGCGCAGAAAGTGCTTGAGCGCGGCGACACCATCTTCTCGTCTATCAAGAGCGACAAGCTCGAGATGGAGCACCTCAAAGAGCTCAGCCTGCTGACGGCCAAGCCTTTCATTTACGTCTTCAATGCCGATGAAGGAATCCTCGGCAGCCCGGAGAAGCAGGAAGAGCTGCGTGCCCTCGTGGCCCCGGCCGACTGCATCTTCCTCGATGCCAAGCTCGAAGCCGACCTCGTGGAACTGGACGAGGAAGAAGCCCGCGAAATGCTGGAAATGAACGGCCAGGAAGAATCCGGGCTGGACCAGCTGGCGAGGGTTGGCTTCCATACACTGGGACTGCAGACCTACCTCACCGCCGGTCCCAAGGAAGCACGCGCCTGGACCATCCACCGCGGCGACACCGCTCCCCAGGCAGCCGGCGTCATCCACAGCGACTTCCAGCGCGGGTTCATCAAGGCGGAAGTGGTGTCTTTCAAGGACCTCATCGAAGCCGGTTCCATGGCCGAGGCCAAGTCGCGGGGCAAGGTCAGGATCGAAGGCAAGGAATACGTTATGGCCGACGGCGATGTGGTGGAATTCCGCTTCAACGTCTGACCGTTTCGTTATGGCAGATTGCGGGTAGATAAGCTACGTTCGCTTCAACTTCTGGTGGGTCGCCGGGGACCTTATCCTGACTACAGGAGCGTGCTCCCGGCCACTTCCGGCTGGGACCGCCCGTGCAGAGCAATACAAGGAGGCGGAATGCCGGTCAGGCGTCTGATGCAGTTCATCACCATGGCGGCAGCTGCTGCCCTGGTGCTTTCGGGCTGCTCAGGCGGTGGCGGCACCGCACCCGTTGTGGTGGGGGAGGCCAAGCGCGGCGGCAGCGTCACGGTTGCCGAAGTTAACGCGTTCTCCTCCTTCAATCCGTACAGCACCGACGGCAACACCGATATCAACTCCAAGATCGGCTCGATCACCCACTCGGGGTTCTACTATCTCGACGATGCGGCCAAAGTGGTGCGGAACGAAAAGTTCGGGCGCTTCGAGAAGGTCTCCGACGATCCCCTGAAGGTGAAGTACACCGTCAGCGAGGGCGTGAAATGGTCCGACGGCGAGGCGATCGACGCCGGTGACCTCCTGTTGAGCTGGGCCGCGGGTTCAGGCTACTTCAACGATGCCGATCCCGCGGCCGGAACGGGAACTACATACTTCTCCACCGCCTCTGACACCAGCGGCCTGGCGGGAACCGTCCTGCCCGAGCTCGGCGAGGACGGACGATCCATCACCCTGGAATACAGCGTGCCGTACGCGGACTGGGAGGTGGCGTTCGACGTCGGCCTGCCGGCCCACGTGGTGGCCGCAAAAAGCGGCCTGAATGATGAGGAAGACCTCGTCGACCTGATCAAGGATTCACCCCGCGGCGACGTCGGGAAGCCCGCGCTCAACACCGCACTGAAGCAGGTCAGTGACTTCTGGAACTCCGGGTTCGACACCAAATCGCTGCCGCAGGACCCCTCGGTCTACCTCTCCAGCGGGCCATATATCGTCAGGGACATCGTCCCCGAGTCGTCCATGAAGCTGGTCCGCAACCGGGACTACACGTGGGGGCAGGAGCCCTGGCTGGATGAGATCAGCGTCCGGTTCACCGGTGCTGTGCCTGCCGCTGTGGATGCCCTGCGGAACGGGCAGGCGGACATTATTTCGCCGCAGCCCTCGGCCGAAACGGACAGCCTCTTCGCCGGACTGGCCGAGCAGGGCAACACCGTGGACCGCTACAGCCAAACCGGTTATGACCACCTGGACCTCAACTTTTCCGGGCCCTTCGCCGATGACGACGTCCGGACGGCATTCCTCAAGGCAGTGCCGCGGCAGGCCATTGTCGACGCCGTCGTGGGCGGTCTGATGCCGGAAGCCAGACCCCTGAACTCGCACGTCTTTCTGCCCGGACAGCCCAAGTACGAGGACGCGGTGAAGAACAACGGCTCCGGGGATTATGCAGAGGTGGACATCGACGGCGCGATTGCGCTCCTCGGCGGCAAAACCCCCACTATCCGCATCCTGTACAACCGCGACAATCCCAACCGGGCCAAGGCTTTTGCCCTGATCCGGGACTCCGCAACGCTGGCCGGCTTCCAGGTGGTCGACGCCGGACAAGGCAATGCCGACTGGGCGAAGGCGCTGGGAAGCGGCGGTCACGACGCGGCGCTGCTCGGCTGGATCGGCACCGGGGTGGGCGTCAGCCGTGTTCCCCAGATCTTCCGCACCGGGGCGGGCAGCAACTTCAACGGATTCTCCGACGGCGACGCGGACAAGGCGATGGAACAACTCGCGGGCACCACTGATCTGGCCAAGCAGGACGAACTGCTGGCCGAAATCGACAAGCAGGTGTGGGAGAACGCGTACGGTCTTCCGCTGTACCAGACCGTCGGCACCACGGCGTACAGTGCGCGTGTTGCCGGCGTGAAACCAAGCCCGGGACCGCTTGGCGTGTGGTGGAACGTCTGGGACTGGCGGCTGGCCTAAGGCCCGGCCAACCGCTCGCGCCTCGCCGCCGGCGGCCTCACACTTTCAATTCGCCCAGAAGCCTACCGGCGAGTAGCATGTGACTTGCACAACTTCCGTTGACCGACTAAGCGTTCAGTTCGCCCCGGTCACGGTTTGGCAACGGCGGACCATTATCTGGACTTCGTGCAGTTAGGCTACTCGTATATGTAGGTTGCGTCACAGTTGATAGCTGAGTCTCTCCTGCGGGGAAGCACAAAGATTCCCCTCGTTTTCTCCCACAACTCATAGGAGGCGGAATGCGTTTTGCGCGCACTTCCAAAGCATTGGGCATCGTGGCCATCGCCGCGCTTGCCTTGACCGGCTGCGGCGCTGGAGGCGGCAGCAATGACGGTGCCAGTCAGTCAGCTGGCGACCCCAATAAGGTCATCACCGCTTACAACAGCGAACCCCAGAATCCACTTCTGCCCGCGAACACCAACGAAACGAATGGTGGCCGCGTTGTCGAGTTGCTTTTCGAAGGTCTTCGCAGTTACGACGCCGATGGCAAGCCGGTGAATGCTCTTGCCGAGTCCATTGAGTCCTCGGACGCCCAGAACTGGACCATCAAGATCAAACAGGGCCAGAAGTTCACGAACGGTGAAGCGATCACCGCCAAGACATTCGTCGATTCCTGGAACTTCGCCGCGAACTCCAAGAACCTGCAGAACAACGGTTTCTTCTTCGAATCCATCGCTGGCTACGAGGACGTCTCGGCAGTAACAACTGAAAAGTCAGCAGATGGCAAGACCACTACTACTCCGGCGCCGACCGCCGAAACCATGTCCGGCCTGGCGGCCACGGATGATTCCACCCTCACCGTAAAACTTGCCCAGCCCGAGGCTGATTGGTCGCTCCGCCTGGGCTACTCGGCCTTCTACCCGCTGCCCTCAGCCGCACTGGCAGATCCTAAAACCTACGGGGAGAACCCGGTAGGTAACGGACCGTACAAGTTCGAGAAGACGGGCGCCTGGGTCCATGACCAGTCCATTTCGCTGGTGAAGAACACCGACTACAACGGTCCCCGCGCCGCTAAGAACGGTGGCGTGACCTTCAAGTTCTACACTGATCCGGGCCCCGCGTACACGGATCTGCAGGCCGACAACCTGGACATCACCGACGTCCTTCCGTCCAACGCAACGAAGACCTACGTCACTGACTTCCCGGACCGCAACGCCAGTAAGCCTGTTGCCACGAACGGTACGCTCAACATCCCGCCGTACAACCCGAACTTCCAGGGCGAAGCCGGCAAGCTCCGCCGCCAGGCCCTGTCTTACGCCATTAACCGTGAAGAAATCACGAAGGTGGTCTTCAGCGGCACCCGTACCCCGGCCAAGGGCTTCGCTCCGCCTGTGATCGAGGGGTTCAAGGAAGACATTCCCGGCAGTGAAGTCCTCAAGTTTGACGCCGCGAAGGCCAAGGACCTGTGGACACAGGCTGAGAAGATCCAGCCGTACGACAACTCCAAGCCACTGCAGATCGCCTCCAATACCGATGGAGGACACAAGGAATGGATTGACGCCGTGGCCAACGGCTTCAAGAACAACCTCGGCATCCAGGCTGAGATCCAGCCCTTCGCCAAGTTCGCTGAAGTCCTGAACCTGCGCAAGTCCCAGTCCCTGCCCGGCCTCACGCGCGCCGGATGGCAGGGCGACTACCCGTCGCTGTACAACTTCCTTGGACCGGTGTGGGCAACAGGTGCCTCCTCCAACTACGAGAAGTACTCGAACCCCGAGTTCGACAAGCTCCTCAAGGAGGGTCTTGCTTCCAAGTCCACCGACGAGGCGAACGACAAGTTCAACCAGGCACAGGAGATCCTGTTCCAGGACCTTCCGGGCTTGCCGCTCTGGGACTATGCGAAGCCCATTGTGTGGAGCAACAACGTGCTGAAGGCCGAGACCGGCTGGAACGGCGCAGTCCTCTACTACAACATCACGGCCAAGTAGTCACTAGATCTAACTTGCCGATCCAGCACAGTGGGGGTCCGGTCACGGCCGGGCCCCCATTGGCTTGCAACGGCAGGAAGGCACCAATGAACCTGCTTCTTCTCTCCACGGAAGGCTGGTGATCCTGTGGTCCGGTTTATCCTGCGCCGTCTGCTCCAGGTAATCCCCGTTTTCCTCGGCACTACCCTCCTGGTCTATTACATGGTGTTCGCGTTGCCGGGCGACCCGATTGCTGCGCTCTTCGGCGACCGCCAGCCTCCGCAGGCCGTTATCGATACCCTGCGCAGCCAGTACCACCTCGACGAACCGTTTTGGGTCCAGTACGGGTTATTCCTTAAAAATCTCTTTACCTTCAATTTGGGAAACGATTTCACTGGTCAGCCCATTGCCGCTACCTTGGCCCGGGTCTTTCCAGTGACCGCTATGCTCGCTGTGGAAGCACTGGTCATTCAGGCCGTTTTCGGCGTGGCCTTCGGCGTTTTTGCCGGCCTCCGCCGCGGCGGTTGGTTCGACTCCACGGTGTTGGTAGCCTCCCTCGTTGTTATTGCTGTTCCGACTTTCGTTCTGGGGTTCGTCTTCCAACTCGTCTTCGGCGTCCAGTTGGGCTGGGCCAAACCGACCGTAGGCGCCAATGCAGACTGGGCCAATCTGTTATTGCCGGCAGTAGTGCTCGGCCTGGTTTCCTTTGCCTACGTGCTCCGCCTGACCCGCACCTCGGTCAGCGAGGGCATGAATGCCGACTTTGTAAGGACAGCCACCGCAAAAGGCCTCTCCCGCCCGCGCGTGGTGATTGCCCACATCCTCCGTAACTCGCTGATCCCGGTGGTGACCTACCTTGGCGCCAACCTCGGGGGCCTGATGGGCGGTGCCATCGTTACCGAAGGCATCTTCAACGTTCCAGGCGTGGGCAACAAGCTCTACCAGGCAGTCCTCCGCAGCGAAGGACCCACCATCGTCTCCATTGTCAGTGTGCTGGTGCTGGTGTTCGTGGTGGCCAACCTGCTTGTTGATCTCCTGTATGCCTGGCTTGACCCGAGGATCCGCTATGACCAGTAATAACAGCCACTTTGTGGCACCCATCGAGGAAACCCCGCTGTTGGCAACGGATGCGGTCAAGACCGACCAGGCGCCTCTCAGCCTGTGGGCAGACGCCTGGCGCAAGCTCCGCCGTCGTCCGCTGTTCATCATCTCGGCCGTGCTCATCCTGATGCTGGTCGTGGTGGCGTTGTTCCCCGGACTGTTCTCGTCGGTTCCGCCGAACGAGGGCTGCCAGCTGGGCAACTCCGAAGGCGCTCCCAGCGTCGGGCACCCCTTCGGCTTCACCTTCCAGGGCTGCGACATCTACTCGCGGGTCATCCACGGTACCCAGGCCTCGCTGTCGGTGGGACTGCTGTCCGTTCTGTGCGTGCTGGTCATCGGGGTGACCCTGGGCGCCCTCGCCGGCTACTACGGCGGTTGGATCGACGCCGTGCTGGCCCGGCTGGGCGACATCTTCTTCGCGCTGCCGCTGCTCCTCGGCGCGCTGGTCATCACCCAGCTGCCTGTGTTCCGTGAAAACAAGAGCGTGTGGACGGTGGTCTTTGTGATCTCGCTCCTGGCCTGGCCGCAAATGGCGCGTATCACCCGCGGCGCCGTGATCGAGGTGCGGAACGCAGACTTCGTGACGGCCGCCCGTGCCCTGGGTGTTTCGAAATTTGGGACGCTGGTGAAGCACGTGCTGCCGAATGCGCTGGCACCCGTGATTGTGCTTGCCACGCTGGAACTCGGTGTCTTCATTGTCGCCGAGGCAACGCTGTCCTTCCTGGGCATCGGGTTGCCGGAAGGTGTCATGTCGTGGGGCCACGACATTGCCGCAGCGCAGACTTCCATCCGCACCAACCCGCAAATAATGCTGTACCCGGCCGCGGCACTGTCCGTCACGGTGCTCAGTTTCATCATGCTGGGCGACGCCGTACGTGACGCCCTTGATCCGAAGAGCCGCCAGCGATGAGAGACAAAGAGATGACAACTCCGGAAATACGCATCACGGAGGCCGGCACCACGAAGGTCCGGCCGCTGCTGGAGATCCGCGACCTCGCCATCACCTTCCAGACCAGCGGCGGGGAAGTCCAGGCGGTCCGTGACGCACACCTGACCATCATGCCCGGCGAAACCGTGGCCATTGTGGGGGAGTCCGGCTCCGGCAAGTCCACCACGGCGCTGGCTGCGATAGGCCTCCTTCCATCCAACGGCCGTGTCTCCGGCGGGCAGATCCTGCTCGACGGCGAAGACATCGCGCATGCGCCCGAAAAGCGCATGATCGAGCTGCGCGGCAACACCATCGGGATGGTTCCGCAGGACCCGATGTCCAACCTGAACCCGGTGTGGAAGATCGGCTACCAGGTCCGGGAAACACTGCGTGCCAACGGCCAGCCCAGCGGTCCGGATGACGTTGCCAAGGTGCTGTCCGAGGCCGGTCTGCCGGACGCCCACCGGCGCGCCAAGCAGTATCCGCACGAGTTCTCCGGCGGTATGCGGCAACGCGCCCTGATCGCCATCGGGCTCTCCTGCCAGCCCCGGCTGCTGATCGCGGACGAGCCCACCTCCGCACTCGATGTCACGGTGCAGCGGCAGATCCTGGACCACCTGGATACCATGACCACCGAACTGGGAACGTCGGTGCTGCTCATCACCCACGACCTGGGACTCGCGGCTGAACGGGCCGACAAGGTAGTGGTGATGTACCAGGGCCGGGTGGTGGAGGCAGGGCCTTCCCTGGAACTGCTGCAAAACCCGCAGCACCCTTACACAAAGAGGCTCGTGGAGTCCGCACCGTCCCTGGCCAGCCGCAGGATCCAGGCCGCCAAGGAACAGGGCGTGGAAGCCGCGGACCTGCTGGCCCCGGCAGCCGAGCCGGCAGCGGCGGACAACGTCCTGCAGGTCCAGGACCTGCGGAAGGTGTACAAGTTCCGCCAGGGCCTGGGGAAGGCGTCGGACTTCGCAGCCGTTGACGGCGTCAGCTTCGACGTCCGGAGGGGAACCACGACGGCGATCGTGGGGGAGTCGGGATCCGGCAAGTCCACCGTGGCCAAGATGGTGCTCCAGCTGGAGAAGCCCACGGACGGCAGGATACTGTTCGACGGCGTCGACACCTCCGTCCTGAAGCCGTCGGATCTGTTCAAGTTCCGGCGCCGTGTGCAGCCCATCTTCCAGGATCCCTACGGTTCGCTGGATCCGATGTACAACATCTTCCGGACCATCGAGGAACCGTTGCGGGTCCACAAGATTGGCAACAAGGAGAGCCGGGAGAAGAAGGTCCGCGAACTGCTGGACCAGGTGGCGCTGCCGCAATCCGCCATGCAGCGGTACCCGAACGAGCTCTCGGGCGGCCAGCGGCAACGCGTCGCTATTGCCCGTGCCCTGGCCCTGGACCCGGAAGTCATCATCTGTGACGAGGCCGTGTCCGCCCTGGACGTGCTGGTGCAGGCGCAGGTGCTGAACCTGCTGGCAGACCTCCAATCCAACCTGGGGCTGACCTACCTCTTTATCACCCATGACCTTGCTGTGGTCCGGCAGATCGCCGACCACGTCTGCGTCATGGAGAAGGGGCGCCTGGTGGAGACCGGAACCACGGACGAGGTCTTCGAATCGCCCCGGCAGGACTACACGAAGGCGCTGCTCAACGCTATCCCGGGTGCCAAGCTGATGCTTCCGCCGGAAGTGGCTTAGCCGCCTTTATCCAATTAAACGGTTGGAGCCGGAGCCTGTTGGCTCCGGCTCCAACCGTATTAACGCTGCTTTAACGCTGCCGGCTGTCAGTCCTGAACGGAATCGGCGCCGCCGCCCGTCGCCAGCGCCGGCGGCTGGTCCGCCGTCGCCTTCCGTTCCAATCCCAGGTCACGGAGCCGGCGTTCGAGCAGGGTCCCCAGGGCGCGTCGGCCGTTGGGATTCATATGCACTGCGTCCGCCAGGTCCTTGGCCAGGCCATATCTGGTGAGCCAGTCACCCACGGAAACGAAGGGCAGGTTGTGGGCTGCTGCCACCGAGCCCAGCAGGGCATCAACCTCCGTGCGGCGGCCGCCCCCGTTGCCTTCGCCCCGGGCCAAAGTTCCAATCATTGCGATCCGTGTTCCCGGATAGCGGGCTTTGAGTTCAGCGATCAGGCTCCCGGCGTTTCCGGCAATCCGGCTGTCCGATGCCCCGCTTGCGGCGTCGTTGCCGCCGCCCTGGATGACGATGAGCGCCGGAGTGCCGGAAGGCAGGAGCCAGTCGCCGCGGCGGAGGGCGTCAATGTAGTTGCCCGTTTTGCCGTTGGCGGCCACGAACCCGGTGCCGCCTTTCCCGCAGTAGTACAACTTGTACCCCGCAGCCTCCAGGCCCTGGCGGGGCCACCCGTCTGACGGTTCTGACTGCGAATCGCCGATCAGGAGGACGGTCTTGCTGATCTCGGGAACCACTGCCTCAAGCCGCCCATTGGCTGGATTGAGGATGCGGGAACCTGCAACGCCAGGATTCACAGCGGCAGCGCCAGGTTGCGCGGCAGCGGCGGCAGCCTGCATTTGGGGAAAGGCGGAGGACTGGCGCAGTATCCCGCAGCCGGAGACAGCAATAAGGCTGGACACCGCGATCACGGCGGCGGCTCCGGATGCGGCAACGCGGGTCCGGGCCAAGGCTTTTCGCATGAGGTGTCTTTCGGGCTTGCATGAAGTGTCAGAGCAATCATGTGGCATGGATGCAGGATTGGCCAGTGATATTACTCACTAATTTTCACCTATGCCGTTGCCGTGCGGCGGCCGGCCAACCCGCTGTCCGCCCTAAAATTTAGGCCTATTAACGCCACTGACGCTAGAATAGAGGAAGCAGCCCTATGCAAAGGGCCTGATCCGTCGTGCGTTCCAGTTGGAAATGTCGCGATACAACAGCTGACTTTCACCACTGAATCGAGCCATTACGCATGTCTGAAACCACCACCAACACCGCGGTAGCCACTGCATCGCGCAGTGACCTGCGCAACGTCGCGATTGTGGCCCACGTTGACCACGGCAAGACCACCCTGGTCGACGCCATGCTCAAGCAGACCAACTCCTTTGCCGAGCACAACCACCTCGAGGACCGCGTGATGGACTCGGGTGACCTTGAGCGCGAAAAGGGCATCACCATCCTGGCCAAGAACACCACGGTGGCCTACAACGGTCCGTCTTCCAACGGCGAGACCATCACCATTAATGTCATCGACACCCCGGGCCACGCCGACTTCGGCGGCGAGGTGGAGCGCGGTCTGTCCATGGTTGACGGCGTCGTACTGCTCGTCGACGCTTCCGAGGGCCCGCTGCCGCAGACCCGCTTTGTGCTCCGCAAGGCCCTTGCCGCGCACCTGCCGGTGATCCTCCTGGTCAACAAGACCGACCGTCCCGACGCCCGCATCGATGAAGTGGTGCACGAGTCCATGGACCTGCTCCTGGGCCTGGCCTCCGACCTCGCGGACGAAGTTCCGGACCTGGACCTGGACAAGGTCCTTGAGGTTCCGGTTGTTTACGCCGCAGCCAAGGTTGGCCGCGCCTCCCTGGAGCAGCCGGCCAACGGCGCCGCGCCGGACAACGAGGACCTTGAGCCACTGTTCAAGACCATCATCGAGCACATCCCGGCTCCTACGTACAACCCCGAGGGCGTCCTGCAGGCCCACGTCACCAACCTGGACGCCTCCCCGTTCCTGGGCCGCCTCGCCCTGCTCCGCATCTACAACGGCACCCTCCGTAAGGGCCAGACCGTTGCATGGGCACGCGCCAACGGTGAGCTGAAGAACGTCAAGATCACCGAACTGCTGGCCACGAAGGCCCTGGACCGCGTCCCGGCCGAATCCGCCGGCCCCGGTGAGATCGTCGCTGTCGCGGGTATTGAGGAAATCACCATCGGTGAGACCCTGACCGATGCCGAGAACCCGCAGCCGCTGCCGCTGATCACCGTGGACGATCCCGCGATCTCCATGACCATCGGTATCAACACCTCGCCGCTGGCCGGCAAGGTCAAGGGTGCCAAGGTCACCGCCCGCCAGGTGAAGGACCGCCTGGACAAGGAACTGATCGGTAACGTCTCCATCAAGGTGCTCCCCACCGAGCGTCCGGACGCCTGGGAAGTCCAGGGCCGTGGCGAGCTCGCCCTGGCCATCCTCGTGGAGCAGATGCGCCGCGAAGGCTTTGAGCTGACCGTGGGCAAGCCGCAGGTTGTCACCAAGACCATCGACGGCAAGATCCACGAGCCGATGGAGCACATGACCATCGACGTCCCCGAGGAATACCTTGGCGCCGTGACCCAGCTGATGGCAGCCCGCAAGGGCCGCATGACCAACATGGCCAACCACGGAACCGGCTGGTGCCGGATGGAATTCATCGTTCCCGCCCGTGGCCTGATCGGCTTCCGCACCAAGTTCCTCACCGACACCCGTGGTGCCGGCATCGCGGCCTCCATCTCCGAGGGCTACGAGCCGTGGGCCGGTCCCATCGAGTACCGCACCAATGGCTCCATGGTTGCTGACCGCGCCGGCGTGGTGACCCCGTTCGCCATGATCAACCTGCAGGAACGCGGTTCCTTCTTCGTCAAGCCCACCTCCGAGGTGTACGAGGGCATGATCGTTGGCGAGAACTCCCGCGCCGACGACATGGACGTCAACATCACGAAGGAAAAGAAGCTCACCAACATGCGTGCCGCTTCCTCGGACACCTTCGAGAACCTGACCCCGCCGCGCGACTTGACCCTTGAAGAGTCGCTTGAGTTCGCCCGCGAAGACGAGTGCGTCGAGGTAACCCCGGAATCCATCCGCATCCGCAAGGTCATCCTGGACACCAACGAGCGTGCAAAAGCCAACCGCGCCCGCGCCAAGGCCTAGCATCACCGTAGTTTGAGAGAATGCCACCGGCACCGCGCCGGTGGCATTCTTCGTTAACCGGCGCTTGCCGCGTAACCGCGCTGTGCAGTGAAACCCGGGTTCGCTGCGCAGAGACTGTCCCTGCGCAACGAAAAGTGCCTTCACAGCGCCCTGCCGTTTTCCACATAGCCGCTTCCGTTGGCTGCGCCGGACGTGGCAGGGCGGGCACCATGCAGTCATGCGAACTGTCACCCAAGCACTGGCCGCAATGGGCGGAGTTGCCAGCACCAACTCTCTGAGGCAGGCCGGTGTTTCCCGCCGGACCCTTGAAGCCGGTGTCCGTGACGGCACCGTGCGCAGGGTGGCGCGTGGCGTGTATGCACTGCCCGACGCCGACCCGCTGCTCATGCACGCCTGCCGCCATTACGCGGTGCCCGGCTGCGTCACGGCCGCCTTGGCAGCGGGGCTGTGGGTAGTCAGGGAGCCCGACAAACCGCATCTTGCCGCACAGCATGGGAGGCCAGTCAGTGGCTGCGTTGTGCATCGAAGCAATGTTCCGTTGACGCATCTGGACATGGTGTGCCAGTCACTCCGTTGCCTGCCGCCGCTCGAGGGCCTGACCATCGCGGAATCTGCAGTCAAGAACGGGCTGGTTCAACTTCCGGCCCTGCGGGAACTATTTCCAGCCGCACGGGAAAAGGCGTTACGTGGACTGGTGGCCAAAATCCGGCCCCAATCCGGATCCATTATCGAAACGATGGCCCGCTACCTGCTGGAGGAGGCCGGGCTGACCGTCGAGCTCCAGGTCAAGATTCCCGGAATGGGCCACCTGGATCTTCTGGTGGACGGCCTGCTGGGCATTGAGGCAGACGGCTATACCCACCACAGCAGCAGGGAGGCGTACCGGGAGGACCGGCGGCGGTGGAACGTTACGGTTATCCGGGGTGTTCCCGTACTTCGTGTGACCTTTGAGATGCTGCTCGGCGAGCCCCAGGAATTCGTGCGGATGGTGCATCAGGCACTTGCCATGTACCGGGCTGCGCCGTGAAGCCCGGGTTCGTTGCGCAGTGGCGGTCCCTGCGCACCGAGAGCTGCCTTAGGCGCGCGGGCCGCGCCGCTCGGGCGCCGGCGGAACCTCCTTGGCTGCCACAACCCGCTCAAGGGGAATCACGACGTCGGCCTGCCGCGTGCGGACGGTGCAGGCACCGGCGTCGCACGCTAGCAAGTGCCCCAGCGCATCAGTGAGGCCGCCCTCGATGCGGTACCGCACCACCACCCGCGTTCCGGGGGCGGCAGTGGAGAGGAACCCGGCGGGGGTGGGGGCAGGTAGACTCACCACTTCATACTATGTGGCTTCACAGAAGGTGCCCGGCTAGGTTCGCGGTAGCGGGCTGGGAGATAATAGGCTCAGATGTCAAGAGTCCGGCCATGGTTGCCGGGCGCAAGAACCGGCGCGACGCCGGAACCAACGTGGAGAGGCCAGGGACGTGACGTACGTAATCGCGCAGCCGTGTGTAGATGTCAAGGACAAGGCATGTATTGAAGAATGCCCGGTCGACTGCATCTATGAAGGTGAGCGTTCGCTGTACATCCATCCGGACGAATGCGTCGACTGCGGAGCCTGCGAGCCGGTATGCCCGGTGGAGGCCATCTACTACGAGGACGACACCCCGGACGAATGGGCCGACTACTACAAGGCCAACGTGGAATTCTTCGACGACCTCGGCTCACCCGGCGGCGCGGCCAAGATCGGCAACACCGGCAAGGACCACCCGATGATCGCTGCACTGCCCCCGCAGAACCAAGACCACTGACGCAGGCAGGAACGGTGACCGCAGCAGTGAATACGTTCGGCCTTGACCTGCCCGACTACCCGTGGGAGGCCATGGCGCCGTATGTCGCGAAGGCCTCGGAGCACCCCGGGGGAGCCGTCAACCTGTCCATTGGTACCCCTGTGGATCCCACGCCCGCCCTGATCCAGGACGCCCTGAAGGCCGCCGCTGACGCCCCCGGATACCCCACGGTCCACGGCACACCCGCGCTGCGTCAGGCCATCGCCACATGGTTCGAACGCCGCCGCGGCGTGGCTGGACTGGATCCGCGCAACATCATGCCAACGGTCGGCTCGAAGGAACTGGTGGCCTGGCTGCCGCTGCTGTTGGGACTGAAGCCAGGGGACGTCGTCGTACGCCCCAAGGTTGCCTACCCGACGTACGATATCGGCGCCACCCTCGCGGGGGTCACCTCGGTGGCAACTGACAACCTGGACGAGCTCGACGAGGCCACCCGCGCCCGTGTCCGGCTGATCTGGGTCAACTCCCCGGGGAATCCCACCGGCAGCGTCCGGGGTGTCGAATCCCTGAAGGCGCTCGTTGAGCAGGCCCGCGAGGTGGGTGCCGTGGTGGCGTCCGACGAATGCTATGCAGAGCTGGGTTGGGGCAACTGGGACGTCCAGCGCGGCGGCCAGGCTGTCCCGAGCATCCTGGACCCCCGGGTGGCCGGCGGATCGCACCACGGCCTGCTCGCTGTGTACTCATTGAGCAAGCAGTCCAACGTGGCAGGGTACCGTGCCGCGTTTGTGGCCGGCGATCCGGACCTGATGCCCAACCTCGTCAACAGCCGCAAGCACGCGGGCATGATCGTTCCCTACCCGGTGCAGGAAGCCATGCGGGTGGCGCTGGGCGACGACGCGCATGTGGAGGCCCAGAAGGACCTGTACCGGGGACGCCGGGAGCGCCTGGTTCCGGCCTTGCTGGACTTCGGTCTGGAAATCAAAGAGTCCGACGCCGGCCTGTACCTTTGGTCGACGGCGGGGGAGAGTACCTGGGACACCGTGGCGCGGCTCGCGGAGCGCGGCATCGTGGTGGGCCCCGGCGTCTTTTACGGCGAGGCCGGTAACGGCTACGTCCGGGTTGCCCTCACGGGAACCGACGAAAGGATCGACGCCGCCGTTGCGCGGCTGGCATCGGCGCCGTAATCACCAGAGCACCACGGCCGGCACGGCGCCGTAACATTCCTGTGACTCCCGCCACATCCGCTCCCTTTTAGGGCATTTTGGAAGGTCTCGGATTAGTGGCACCCGCCAAGGAGCGGGTACTTTTTAAGTGACTATCAATGGTGGCTTTCTACAAGAAGGCAGCCCGGGTGTTGGAACCTGTGTTCTCAGGCTTCGTGCGCGGCTCACCTGATGTTGGATCAAGCTTTCGACAGAGGCCCAGACGCCTCATGAAGGGGACTCCATGACTGAGACCAACAATGCTGCGACCCTGCTCCATGCAGGAGGCGAGCTCAAGCTGCCGCGCATCCAGGTTGTTGAAGGAAACGAAGGCTACGACGTTTCCAAACTGCTGAAGCAGACGGGCGCAGTCACCTTTGACCCCGGCTTCATGAACACAGCAGCCACAACTTCGGCTATCACCTACATCGACGGCGATGCTGGCATCCTGCGCTACCGCGGGTATCCCATCGAACAGCTGGCACAGCACTCCAGCTTCCTTGAGGTGTCCTACCTGCTGATCTACGGCAACCTGCCCTCCCCCACCGAGCTGGACGAATTCGACCAGAAGATCCGCCGGCACACCCTGCTGCACGAGGAGCTCAAGGGCTTCTTCGGCGGCTTCCCGCGGGACGCGCACCCCATGCCCGTCCTGTCCTCGGCCGTCTCGGCACTGTCCACGTTCTACCAGGACTCGCTGGACCCGTTCAACGCCGAGCAGGTGGAAGTTTCCACTATCCGCCTCATGGCCAAGCTCCCGGTCATCGCCGCCTACGCCCACAAGAAGTCCATCGGCCAGCCCATGCTGTACCCGGACAACTCCCACAACCTCGTGGAGAACTTCCTGCGGCTCAGCTTCGGGCTTCCGGCTGAGCAGTACGAGGTTGACCCGGTCGTGGCGAAGGCGCTGGACCTGCTCCTGATCCTGCATGCGGACCACGAGCAGAACTGCTCCACGTCCACCGTGCGCCTGGTGGGCTCCTCCAACGCGAACCTGTTCGCGTCCGTCTCGGCAGGCATCAACGCCCTCTTCGGCCCGGCCCACGGCGGTGCCAACGAGGCCGTGCTGAAGATGCTCCGCCAGATCCAGGCCGACGGCACGAAGCCCGAGGACTACATGGAGAAGGTCAAGAACAAGGAAGACGGCGTCCGTCTCATGGGCTTCGGGCACCGCGTCTACAAGAACTACGATCCGCGCGCCAAGATCGTCAAGGCCACCGCGCACGAGATCCTCACCAAGCTCGGCGGCAACGACGAACTGCTGGACATCGCCATGCGCCTGGAGGAGAAGGCGCTCAACGATGATTACTTCATCCAGCGCAAGCTCTACCCGAACGTCGACTTCTACACCGGCCTCATCTACAAGGCCATGGGCTTCCCCGAGAAGATGTTCACCGTGCTCTTCGCCATCGGCCGCCTCCCCGGCTGGATTGCCCAGTGGCGTGAGATGATCAGCGACCCGAACACCAAGATCGGCCGCCCCCGCCAGCTCTACATCGGCGAACCCGAGCGGGACTACCCGGCCCGCTAATCCCCACCGGCTCCCAAACCTCGCAAGCTCGGTTCGGGTCCCTCGCCGGCGTGGCCCCAGGCTCGGGCTGAACAACGACGACGGCCGCTCACCTCAAGGAGGTGGGCGGCCGTTTCGTTTCCCGGAGATTGAGGCCGACTCTGTCCCGGTGATTGAGCGGGTCGAAATCGGTTTCGACGGGCTCAACCACCGGAGGACGGGCTCAACCACCGGAAGGCGGGCCTAAACCACGGAATGAGTCAGGAGCTGTAACCGTTGGGGTTGTTCTTCTGCCAGCGCCAGTGGTCTTCGCACATCTGGTCCACTGTCTTCGTGGTGGACCAGCTGAGGTCGGCGAGGGCTGAGGTGGCATCGGCCCAGAAGGCGGGCAGGTCGCCGGCGCGGCGGCCGGTGATTTCGTAGGGGATGGGTTTACCGACGGCCTTCTCAAAGGAGCGCAGGACTTCCAGGACCGAGGAGCCGGTGCCGGAGCCGAGGTTCCAGCGGAACACCCCGGTGCGGTCGGCGATGTGGTCCAGCGCGGCCACGTGGCCTTCGGCGAGGTCGGTGACGTGGATGTAGTCGCGCAGGCAGGTCCCGTCCGGGGTGTCGTAGTCGCCGCCGAAGACCATGAGCTTTTCCCGCCGGCCGACGGCGACCTGGGCGATGAAGGGGACGAGGTTGTTCGGGATCCCTTGGGGGTCTTCGCCGATCCGGCCCGAGGGGTGGGCGCCGACCGGATTGAAGTAGCGCAGCAGGGCGATGTGCCAGCGGGTGTCAGCGGCGCCGAGGTCGGAGAGGATGTCCTCGATCTGTTCCTTGGTGCGGCCGTAGGGATTGTTGGCCCCGATCTCCATCTTTTCCACGTAGGGGATGGGGTTGTGTTCGCCGTAGACGGTGGCGGAGGAGCTGAAGACGATGGAGCGGACGTTGTGCCGGTCCATGACGCGGATCAGGTTCAGGGTGCCGACGAGGTTGTTGTAGTAGTACATCAGCGGCTCGCGCACGGATTCGCCCACGGCCTTCAGGCCGGCGAAGTGGATCACGGCGTCGACGTCGTTTTCGGCGAAGACCTTGTCCACGGCGGCCTCGTCCACGAGGTCCACGTGGTGGAACTGTGCTGTTTTGCCGGTGAGTTCGGCCACCCGGCGGAGGGACTCCTCGCTGGAGTTGACCAGGTTGTCGATGACCAGCACGTCATGGCCGGCTTCCTGCAGGGACAAAACAGTGTGGGAACCGATGTACCCGGTACCCCCTGTAACCAGAATTTTCATGCTCCCAACGCTATCCCAACCGGTGCCGGTCCCGCCGATAAGCCCCGGATCCCGGGCAGGATGACGGGCCTTTACGGGCAGAACCGCGGACAGGCCTGCAATTGAGCACAGCTGTGCTAGATAAGAGGAGTGCCTAAATTCGTTCACGCCGGAGCCCGGCGCCGGGAAGTCGTGGAAGCAGTCTGGCGGATTATCGCCGTAGATGGATTGGAAAGGGCGTCCCTTCGGGAAGTGGCAGACGAGGCCGGGCTCGCCGTCGGCTCCGTCAGGCATTATTTCGCGGGCAGCGATGAACTGCTGGCTTTCTCCTTTGCAACGGCGATTGACAGCATCGTGGCCAGGCTGGAGAGCGCCCTGCCTGGAATGCAGGCCCATCCGCCCGCAAGTCCGGATGGACGCGACGCCGTTTTAACACTGCTGGGTGAACTGTTGCCGCTGGACGAACAGCGGGCTGTGGAGGCCTGCGTGTGGATGGCCTTCCGCAATGCCGCCAGGATCAGGCCCTTCCTTGTGGCGGAGGCGGACCGCAGCCACCGTGAGGTGGCAGCCGTTATCGGCCGGGTGATCACAGCGCTGGTACCCGCCGATGTTTCCGAGGAGGCGTTGGTGGTGGAGGCGGAGAGGCTTCTCGCCACCCTGGACGGCCTGTGCATGCATGCCCTGCTTCAGCCCGGCTGGATGACGGCCCGGATGTGCACCGATGTCCTTGAGCGGCACCTGGACGGGTTGGCGGTGAATTTCGTTACCGTCGGCAATGCGGGGGAATAGACTGGTAGCCGGGGGCGCAACACCGGATCACCAGACCCGGTAGGTGCGCGCCAGGGAAGGACCTCGGATGCAGCAAAAGACCGGTTCCGGGTGGCAGATCACCACCGACACGTCCGGACCGATGATGATCGCCCTGTATATGCGCGATGCCGCCGGACTCGACGGCGCGGGCCACCCCGCCCTTTCGCATGCAGCCCCCAAGGTCCATCCTGCCGACCATTCCCACCTCACTGCCGATGTGGGCGGTTTGAGCGTACTCAAGACCGAGTGGGAGGCGTGGTGGGAACAGCTGCTGAAGGCATACCCGCAGACGTCACCGGAACTTTCCCCGCCCGACTTTGAGGCATTCGGTAATTCGCCAGCCCTGCAGCGGGTACTCCAGGCGCACTTCGGCTCGGCTCTCACCTGGGCGCGGGAACGCAGGAGTGAGTACGCCGAGCTCGAAGCTGAACGGGCCGCCACCGGTGCGGACCAGCTGTTGGAGGACATGGTGGATGACCGGCTGATGGAGGTTGGACGCAACGCACGCGACTTCAAGCTGACCATCATCGAACTGCCGTTGAAAGAGCAGCGGGCCTGGTACTTGGAGCCGGACAAGATCATTATGAGCCGTCAGTTGATGAGCCAGCCGGAGCTGTTTCGCAGCTACGTCCAGCCCGTGGTGGAAATCCTCGTCTAGAAGAGAATGAGCAAGGAAAGACGCTAGGGGTGCCTCAGGCCCCTGTGCCTGCCGGTGACACCGTAATCCGTACCTGGCCATCCGGGGCGGCCGATTCCTGCCAGCCGTCCCGCTCGGTGCGGTTCCAGCTCCGCCCGGCGACCTCCACCTGCGTGACATCGAGGGTCTTGGCGTTGGCTACGGCCCATTGCGCCACCGACCAAGCCTGGCTGCCGCCGGCTTCCACCACCAGCGTCTGGTTGTCCACGGCCGAACCCGAGAGTCCGTAGGCCTGGGCAAGCTTGCCGGAAACGGCGGTGGGATCGCCGGCGGCACCTGCCGAGCGGAGGGTGCACTGAATGGCTTCGGGCGTCTGGCCGGACAGCCCGGAGGCAAAAAAGCGTCCCATCTGCTCGTGCTGGGCATAAGCGGCGGGAAACGCCGATCGTTGCACCCGCTGCGCCGCCGCCGTGATCTCAAGCGACTCGTAACCTGGGATCTTCACCAGTGCATCGTAAAAAGCGTTGGTGGCGTAAAAGGGGTCCATGATCTGCTCTGCCGTTCCCCAGCCCTGGGAAGGACGCTGCTGGAACAGCCCCCGCGAATCCGGGCCGGCCTGGTCGCCGTGCTCAATGTTGCGGAGCTTGGACTCCTGCATGGCGGTAGCCAAGGCTATGGTCGCGGCCCGGGGCGGGAGCCCGCGCTGGACCGCCACGGCAGTGATCAGGGAAGCGTAGACAGCCTGGTCGGGAGCCAGTTCGGCCGTCTCACCATTCACGACGGCGGTGCACCGTTCCGAAACAAGGGTCTCGGAACGTTGCACAAAAAACACCGCCGCATAGACGCCGCCGGCCACCAGGGCCAGCGTTAGCAGCAGCACCAGCAGACGGCGAAGGCCGCGTCTTCGTGCCATCGAAGGATCAGTTGGCGTGCAGGGCGTCATTCAGCTCCACGGTCTGGCCGGCGCGGGGGAGTACCTCCACGGCGCCCGTAGTGGAGTTGCGGCGGAACAGCAGGTTGGGGACACCGGAGAGTTCGGCGGCCTTGACGATCCTGGTGGTGTCCTCGCCCACCTCGTCCTTGGGACCGGGTATGCGCACGCGGGTGCCCGCCGTCACGTAGAGGCCGGCTTCGACAACGGAATCGTCGCCGATGCTGATGCCCACACCGGAGTTGGCGCCAAGCAGGACCCGCTCGCCGATGGTGATCTTTTCCTTGCCGCCGCCGGACAGGGTGCCCATAATCGAGGCGCCGCCGCCGACGTCGCTGCCGTCACCGGTCACCACGCCGGCGGAAATCCGGCCCTCAACCATGGAGGTGCCCAGGGTTCCGGCATTGAAGTTGACGAAGCCTTCGTGCATCACAGTGGTGCCTTCGGCGAGGTGCGCTCCCAGGCGGACGCGGTCGGCGTCGGCAATCCTGACGCCGGTGGGCACGACGTAGTCCACCATGCGGGGAAACTTGTCGATGCCGTAAACGGTAACGGCGCCACGGCGCCGCAGCCGGGCGCGGGTCAGTTCGAAGCCTTCCACGGCGGCAGGGCCGAAGTTGGTCCAGACGACGTTGGGCAGCTTGCCGAAGATGCCGTCGAGGTTGATGGTGTTCGGCCGGACCAGGCGGTGCGAGAGCAGGTGCAGGCGCAGGTAGGCGTCAGCGGTGTCGGCCGGGGCCTCATCGAGGTTGATCTGCACAAAGACCACCTTCTGTTCGGTGCCGCGGTCCTCGTCCGTGCCGGCTTCTGCGATGCGGGTGAGTGCCTCGTCCGCGTTCCCCACGGCGTGCAGGTTATCGGCAGCGACGCCCAGCACGGGTGCCGGGAACCAGACATCCAGGACGGTAGCATCGCCGCTGGCAGTGGCGATGGTGGCCACGCCAAAGCCGTAGGCGGAACGTTCTTCAGTGGAGGCAGTCTGGGTTTCGGGCACAGCGGAGGAAGCAGTCTCAGTCATTGCCCCAGTCTATCGACGGGCGGGGACCTGCTCCGAACTAGACTGGCTTCGTGACTGCCGAAACCGCCCCGGAACCTTCCACCCTTCCACTTGACCTCCGCCAGGATGTTGCGCTCCTGACCGCCGCGATCATGGACATCGACAGTGTGTCCGGCAATGAAACGGAACTGGCCGACGCCGTCGAGGCGGGCCTGCGCACCATCCCGGAACTGCGTATCGTGCGGGACGGGGATGCCATCATCGCCCGGACCGAGCTGGGCAATCCGGAACGCGTCATCCTGGCAGGACACCTGGACACCGTTCCGTTGCCCCTTGCTGAGGGGTCCCGGGGCACGGTGCCGTCCAGCTGGGAATCCGGTGTCCCCGGGGAGGGCGTCCTGTACGGCCGCGGCGCCACGGACATGAAGGGCGGCGTGGCCGTCCAGCTCGCGTTGGCTGCCACAATGTTCGACGGCGGTACCGCGCCGAAGCGGGACGTCACCTTTGTTTTTTACGACCACGAGGAAGTGGAAGCCGTGAAGAGCGGCCTGGGCCGGCTGGTCCGCAACCACGGTGATCTGCTGGGCGGGGATTTCGCCATCCTGCTCGAACCCACTGACGGCACTGTGGAAGGCGGGTGCAACGGGACCAGCAGGTTCGAAGCGACAACCGTGGGGGAGGCCGCCCACTCCGCCCGGGCCTGGATGGGCAGCAACGCCATCCACGCGGCGGCGCCGATCCTGGCCCGGCTGGCTGCTTATGAGCCGCTGACGGTCAATGTGGACGGCCTGGATTATCGCGAGAGCCTGAACGCGGTAAGAATCAACGGCGGCACTGCCGGCAATGTCATTCCGGACCGGTGCGTGGTGGAAATCAACTACCGGTTTGCCCCGGACAAGACCCCGGACCAGGCCGAAGCCGTGGTGCGGGAGCTCCTTGAGGGTTTTGACGTCGTCCGCACTGATGCCGCGGCCGGGGCACGGCCCGGGCTCCAGCACCCTGCCGCCGCTTCCTTTCTTGCCGCCGTGGGAGCCGAGCCGAAGCCCAAATACGGCTGGACCGACGTCGCGCGCTTCAGCGAGCTGGGGATCCCTGCGGTGAACTTCGGGCCGGGGGATGCCTTGCTGGCGCATAAAGACAACGAACACGTTCATGCCGACGCCATCCGCAAATGCCTGCAGGCGCTGCAGGCCTGGCTGGGAGGCTGATGGTGCAGGCATGTCCTTAAGAGGCATGGCCCCTCAAGCGGCATTTGGTCCTCTATAGTTGTCAAGCTGGCAAGCGAGCAGGCTTGACGGGTTGAGAGTTCTGTAGGTCCGTCGTGCGAGATCGTGCTTCACGCATCGACGGATTTCTTTTTTGTTCGTCCTTCCGAAGTGCCGCAGAACGTTGCAGTTGTGAACGCATGCCCCTGACCACGGTCCGCAGGATGTTCAAGAAGCGTTCGCAGGGCTATTCTCGGCAGATGAACGAACACTTGGTTTCGGCCGAGGCCGAGGGATACACATTTACGTTCGGCATTAGCCGAACGACGCTTCGGATAGCTGGGCTATGTGCAGCCGTTGCCGGGGCACTCCTTGCTGTCTTGATAAACGCCACGGAGCCGTTTCGCATCCCGTTGGGAATTGCCCTTGGAGTCCTCGCGATCACCCTGCTAATCACCTACGCCGTCACCAGCTCATCACGGGCGCATGAGCTGAATCCGGCGCCGGCTGAACCCACTAGAGAGCGCCGAGTGATCTTCAGCAAGATGGCGGGCAAGAAGTCCCTGGCGGCGGAACTTGCCCTCCTTGCAGAACTCCATAGAAGTGGCGCGCTTTCCGACGAGGAATTTAGCGCCGCCAAACGCCACATCCTTGGCGGCAGATAACCCAGGAGTGCGCGCTCCCGACTGAGGAGTTGCTGGTAGAGCGTTTCCTCAGTGGGACCGGCTTGCAGCCATGGCTTTTCGACGTCCGGGACAACAACCCGCGCCAAGCAAGCTCGAATCAGGGCTGCGGTATCAGGAAGTGCGCGACGACTGTCAGGACCAGGATTACAGGCACGGAGAAGACGACAATTCGGGACATACCGCCCAGCCAGCCGTTTGCCCGGGACCGCCGAAGCAGTACCCCGGCGATGACAGTTGCAAGCAGTGCGACGAGGATGCCTGCGCTGATGAACGATGCACGAACAGGCAACAAATGCGGAGGGCACATTGCCGGAAAACTGGCCGCGCATCCCCAACCAGGCAGGGCGGGCTGCGCTATCCAAAGAACGAGCAAGGCCAGAAGGATGATGCGAGCCGCAACTGCGGGAGAGCGCATGGCGCCGCGTGTCTGGATGGTCATTTTGCCAGACTTTCGATCAGCACTCCCGTTGCACGACGTCAAGAGAAAGGGCAACGAGGTGCAACCCTGAAGCCCTCGCGGGTTAAGCAGAGAAGACGAGCACCAGCGTCACCCTTTTCTCAAGAGGAAAGTGAATGGTCCTCAGATTGAAAGCAGAGGTTTCGCCTGAACCCCTGCCTTTGTGATCCGCGTAGGGGGACAATCACCAAATGGGACGTTCGAGAGCGATCCGGGGGTTAACTGCTGCATGCCTCCTTATCTTCTCCGTCACCGGCTGCGGAAATGCCGGCGAAAGTGGGCAGAGAGAAGATCGGCACGAGCCACCGCTGCAATCTGCAGGGCCTTCCCCCGACGCTAGTGAGGCCGCAAGCATAGCCGACGGAAGCGACTGTCGGGAGACAGCCCAGCTCCCAACCGATTCCCCAGAACCAGTTGCCACTTCCGCTGATTCTGCGACGGCATCAAGCTGCGGCACAAGATCCGTCCCGCTCACCGAAGAACAGATGCGGAACGCCACTCCTGTGCCGATGCCCCTTCAATCGCGCGCCCTCCGAGAAGAGAGGGGTCAACAGATTCTCAGGTCACTACGCCCAAAGAGGGAGAGCAGCGCGAATGGACACCTGAACGAATGCGAAGTGCCTCTCCAGAACCGGTCGAAAATATACCCTTCAACAATTGTCATCCTTGGCCAGCGAGCGGGTTTGACGCGTTGAATGTTCTGTAGAACCGTCGTGCGAGACAGCGCTTCACGCACCGGCGGATTTCCTTTTTTTGTTCGTCCTTCGGATTGGCGCTTCTCGGCGTATTTGATTGTTTCCGGGTCGAAGGCCATTCTGCTCATCGCTACCATGTGCAGGGCTTTGTTCAGGCTTCTGTCACCTCCCGGTTGAGCCTGTGTCTGGCCGTGTTGCCCGATAATGCCGGTATCGGGTTGACGCCCGCCAGTGAGGCAAAGCTGCCTCCGGAACGTAGAGGACCATCGTGAGACCATGCCGTAAGACACCTATGACATATGGATATGAATGCGCGACGACCGGCATGGTGTTTGGCATCTTCCTCTTTTACGGATGTGGTCAGGCCGCGTTCGGCCGGAACCAGTCCGGGAAGAGGTCACCTCGGAACAGCACTGATGAGCCATGTCCACATGGGCGGACAACCTTCTAATCAAGTTACCGGGTGGGCCGGGCAGGACCCCGCCGCCCGCTCCTCGCCAGACAGGTCAAACGGAAGGCACCGGGGCCAGCTCATTAATGAGTCACGACAGGGCGCGGAACGGCCAGGACCTACCCTGCCAGCTAGTCCCAAACCAGCCATGGCAATCCTCACAGCCCTTTAACCTGGATGGCCCGGACCTGCTGGTCCGGGCCATCATGCTGAGGAACGGTCAGGGAACCGGGGCCTCGGCCTTTTCGGGTTCGGCCTTGGCCACACCACCGGCTGCCTTCTTGGACCCTCGGCGCTCGATCCACACCGCGATGCGTGACACAAGGATGTTGATGGCGATGTAGATCGCCGCGGCCACAAAGAAGATGGGGAACAGGAACTGGGTGCCCAGGAAGTCCGCCATCACCTGCACGGCGCGCAGGAGTTCGCCGTACGCCACGATGTAGCCCAGCGAGGTGTCCTTGAGGAGCACCACCATCTGTGCCACGAGTGAGGGCATCATGCGCCGGATTGCCTGGGGCAGTTCGATCAGCATCCGGGACTTGAAGCTGGTCAGGCCAATGGCCAGGCCCGCTTCGCGCTGCCCCTTAGGCAGCGACTGGATGCCGGCGCGGATAATCTCGGCGAACACTGCCGAGTTGTACAGCACCAGGCCGGTCACGACGGCGACGAACGACGAGGTGCCAAAGCCCAGCAGGACGAACAGCATCATCAGGACCACGGGCATGCCGCGGAGGAACTCCAGCACCACCCGCGTGGGAACCCGGATGAACGCGGCATCAGAGATACGAAGGAGGCAGAGCGCCAGTCCCAGCGGGAAAGCGATGACCGCTGCCAGGGCTGCGGCGCTGAGGGTCGCGCCCAGGCCGTTGCCGAGGAGTGCCCACACGTCGCCGCGGGTGAAGATCTGCCACCGGCGGCCCTCGAAAATGCCCTGCTGGGCGAGGGTCATGACGATCCAGGCGAGCAGGCCCAGGATCAGCAGTGAACCGACCACTGAACCGATCAGGGAGATCCGGCGGGCCTTGGGGCCGGGAACGTCGTAGAGTACCGAGCTCATCGGGCAATCGCCACCTTTCGTTCCACCGTGCTGGCCAGGATGCCCAGCGGAACGGTGAGGAGCAGATAGAAGAAAGCAACGCCGAGCAGGACCGGGATGACGGCGTCACCGTTGGCGTTGGCCAGCTGCCGGCCGTAGCCGAACAGTTCGAGGACAAAGAACGCGCCGGCCACGGAGGAGTTCTTCACCAGGGCGATCAGGATGTTGATCAGCGGCGGGATCACCGTCCGCAGGGCCTGCGGGAGGATGATGAGGTTCAGGACCTGCCCGAAGTTCATGCCGATACTGCGGGCGGCTTCAGCCTGGCCCACGGGAACGCTGTTGACACCTGAGCGGACAGCTTCGGCGATGAACGCTGCGGTGTAGCTACTGAGGGCAATGATGGCGGCGATTTCGAACTGCTCGAATTTCACTCCGAGCCGGGGGAGCACAACTGCTGCGAAGAAAAAGGCGATGGTCAGCGGGGTGTTCCGGAGAACTTCCACGTAGACGGTGCTGAATCCGCGCAGTGCTGCCACCGGGGAAACCCTCGCTGCCGCAAGCAGGGTTCCGAGCACCAGCGCGATCACCCCGGAAACGACGGAAAGGAAAAGTGTGCGGAGAAAACCGTTCCAGTAAAGAGGCAGGTTTTCAAGAATGACGTCCATTGGATCCTTTGGCTGTGGGCGTGGACGGGGGTGAAGACCGTGGTTGCCGGGGCCTCAGTGCGGCCCCGGCAACCACTGGCGTTACTTAGTAACGGTCGATCTTGGGCAGCTCAGGGGCAGTCTTGATGACTGCACCTGCGGTTGCTTCCCAGGCCTTCTCGTAGGAGCCGTCCTTCTCGAATGCCTCCAGCTGGTCGTTGATCCAGTTGCGGAACTCGGTGTCGTCCTTCTTCAGGCCGATGCCGTAGGGCTCCTTGGTGAAGGTCTCGTCCGAGGCGAGCTTGAAGGCGTCCGGTTCCTTGTCCACGAAGCCGGCGAGGATCACGTTGTCCGTGGTGATGGCTTCAACCTGCTTGTTGCGCAGCGGCTCAAGGCAGGCGGAGTAGGTCTGGGCCGGGGCCAGTTCGGCTCCGTACTTCTCCACGATCGTGGCCGCAGGGGTTGAACCCGTGACCGAGCAGACCTTCTTGCCCTTAACGTCTTCGGGCTTCTTGATGGTGTCGTTGTCCTTAAGGACCATCAGCGCCTGGCCGGCCTCGTAGTAGGGTCCGGCGAAGCTGACCACCTGCTTGCGCTTGTCATTGATGGTGTAGGTGGCGATGACCAGGTCAACCTTGCCCTGCTCAATGAACGGTTCCCGGTTGGCGGAAACCGTTTCGGACCACTCGATCTTGTCTGCGGGGATGCCCAGCTTGGCGGCGACCAGCTTCCCGATTTCAACGTCGAACCCGACAGGCTTGCCGTCCAGGCCCACCTGGCCGAAGAGCGGCTGGTCATACTTGGTGCCGATCTTGATGGTGCCGGCGGAGGCGAGCTTTTCCATGGTGGTGCCCGCCGCGAACGTGGGCTTCTCAACCGGGCTGGGGTTGCTGGACGATCCGGCGTCGCCACCGCCGCAGGCGCTCAGGGACAAGGCCAGGGCAGCGGTAGCCGCCACGAAGAATGACTTCCGCCGGGTCAAAAATGCCTTCATGACATTCCTTTCATTGGTGGCCGCGGATCACGGCCTGGGTGCGAACTCAGAGTGTTTGTTCGGAGGTGCTTCAGTGGGTGAGGAGCTTGGAGAGGAAATCCTTGGCACGGTCGCTCTTGGGATTGGTAAAGAACTCCTCAGGAGTGGCGTCCTCAACGATCTGGCCGTCGGCCATAAAGACCACGCGGTCTGCGGCCTTGCGGGCGAAGCCCATCTCGTGGGTGACCACGATCATGGTCATGCCCTCTTTGGCGAGCTGGACCATAACGTCCAGGACCTCGTTGATCATTTCGGGGTCCAGCGCCGAGGTGGGTTCGTCGAACAGCATGACCTTGGGCTTCATGGCAAGGGCACGGGCAATGGCAACGCGCTGCTGCTGGCCGCCGGACAACTGTGCCGGCAGCTTCGGGGCCTGGTGTCCGACGCCCACGCGTTCGAGCAGCGCCATGGCGTCCTTGTCCGCTGTTGCCTTCGAAACATTCTTGACCTTGATGGGGCCGAGGGTGACGTTTTCGAGAATGGTTTTGTGTGCGAAGAGATTGAACGACTGGAAGACCATTCCGACGTCGGCACGGAGCTGCGCGAGTTCCTTGCCTTCCTCGGGAAGAACCTTTCCGTCGATGCTGATAGTGCCGCCTTCAATGGTTTCAAGACGGTTGATGGCGCGGCACAGGGTGGACTTACCGGAGCCCGAAGGCCCGATGACCACAACAACCTCGCCCTTGCGGACCTGCAGATTGATGTCCTTCAAAACGTGCAGCTGGCCGTAGTGCTTATTTACGGCGTTCAGGGAGACGAGGGTATCGCCGGGCACATGAGTAGTCATAGGAAGAATCTAGCGAACAACGGCAGGTTATGACGGGAATCACCGCAGGTTCCTGAGGATCGTGATTCAAGAGATACCTCGCGCCGGCGGGTTAGCCTAGGGGAATGAGTATCAGTGCAGATCCGGCCAAAAACATCCAGCCGCGCCGTAAGGGACCCCTTGAGCTTCGCCGCAAACAGGCGGCGGTGGAGATGTCCGATCAGCATCTGCTTGATACCAAAGGGCCCGGCCAGTTTGTGCATACTGATCCGTGGCGGGTCATGAGGATTCAAAGCGAGTTCGTGGAGGGCTTCGGGGCGCTTGCGGACCTGGGGCCCGCCGTGAGCGTCTTCGGTTCTGCCCGGACAAAGCCCGGCAGCCCCTATTACGAGATGGGCGTCGAGGTGGGCCGGAAGCTGGCCGAGGCCGGTGTCGCTGTCATTACCGGGGGCGGACCGGGTTCCATGGAAGCAGCCAACCGCGGCACGGTTGAAGGTAACGGGGTGTCCGTGGGACTGGGCATCGAACTGCCGTTTGAGCAGGGCCTGAACCAGTGGGTGGACCTGGGCATCAACTTCCGGTACTTCTTCGCGCGCAAGACCATGTTCGTTAAGTACGCCCAGGGATTCATCGTCCTGCCGGGCGGCCTGGGCACACTGGACGAACTCTTTGAAGCCATGGTCCTGGTGCAGACCCGCAAGGTGACCTCCTTCCCGATTGTCCTGCTTGGCGTGGACTTCTGGGGTCCGATGATCGAATGGATCAAGGGAACCTTGGTGGCTGAGGGCATGGTGTCGGCGAAGGACCTGGACCTGATCCAGGTGGTGGATAACCCCTCGGAAGCGGTGGACCGCGTGCTCCACGAAGCCATCACCCCTTCCCTGAATGGCGAACAGCGCCCGGAGTAGCCACGGCCGGCAGGTCTGGCACGATGGGGTGGTGAGTTTTTTTCTGGTCTTCCTCGCCGTATTGCTGATCGCCGCCGTCCTGTGGGCAAGCGTCGGGCGGCGCGCTGGCAAGCAGGGCGGCCGCCCGCTGCCGGCCCTGCTGGATGCCGGCCTGGAGGAGCCGCCGGCAAACTTGCCGCCGGTGCTGCTGCCCGCCCGTGCCGCACCCGAGGACGTGGACAGCGTCCGCTTTTCCCTGGGCCTCCGGGGCTACCGGATGGACCAGGTGGACCAGGTACTTGATGAGCTGCGGGATCAGCTTGCCGCCAGCCGGCATGAGGTGGAGACGCTGAAGGCCCGGCTGGTGGCCTTGGAACTTTCGACAGCTGCACTGGAGTCCGAACGGCAGCGGGCATTGCCGGGAGAAACCGAAGTACGTGAGCCCGGCACGGGGGAGCCGGCCACAGGGGAGGGACCGGCTTGAGTACTGCGATCCGGCGTGGGACAGGAGTTGCGGCATCAGTCCGCTCACTGGCGCTCCGTTCCCGCACGACCCTCCGGGGCTGGCCCTGGTGGCTGCAGGTAACCGCCATCTATGTCATGGCGAGGCTCGTCAGCGCCGGCATCTTTATGGCCGCGGCCCTGCATCAGGGTCCCAACCCCTGGTTCCCGGCAAAGCCTGACTACTGGAACTTCATCAACATCTGGGACGCGCGGTGGTACGCCAGGGTGATCGAGGGCGGCTACCCCAGCACGCTTCCCGTGGATGCTGCGGGCAACGTGCAGGAGAATACTTGGGCCTTTTATCCGTTGTTCCCGTCACTGGCAGGCGGGCTGGGCAGGCTCACCGGGTTGACTCCGGCTGCCTCGCTGACCATCATCGCAATGCTGTCCGGCCTTGGCGCCGCCCTCGTGGCTTACGCGCTGTTCCGGCACAAGGCGGCCCATGGGACCGCACTGTGGGGGGTGGCCTTTTTTGCCACGTTCCCTGTGTCCGCGGTGCTCCAGGTGCCCTATGGCGAGCCGCTGTCATTGCTGTTGCTTGCGGCGGCGCTGCTGCTCGTGGTCCGGCGGCAGTACTGGCGGGCCATCCCGGTGGTGGTGCTGCTGTGCCTTTCCCGGCCGGTGGGCGTTCCCTTCGCCGCTATGCTCAGCATCCTGTTGATCTTCCGTCTGGTGCAGCGCCTCCGCCGCAGTGAAGCGGGATTCCATACGACGCCCGGCCTCGTCGCCCTCACCGCCCTGGCGGCAGTAGCTGGCGCCTCGGCACTGGCCTGGCCCGCCGCGGCATGGGCAGTCACGGGCGATATGCAGGCCTATACCAAGACCGAAACCGTGTGGCGGGGCCACGACCTGGTTCCCTTCAAGCCGTGGTTCGATACCGGCGTCGCCCTCTTCGGCCCGGTGCTGGGCATCCTGGCGCCCTTCGTCTTTGTGGCTCTGTTCACTGCGATGCTGTACCTGCCCCCGGTGGTCCGTCTCGGCGTCGAACTCCGCCTGTGGTGCGCCTGCTACATGGGGTACCTGGTCATGTTCCTCCACCCGCAGACCAGTACCTTCCGCATGCTGCTGCCGCTTTTTCCACTGGCGCTGGGGGCCGCGCTGCTGTCCCGGTCCAAGGCTTACCGGGCGACGCTTGTGGTGATGTTCCTGCTGCTGCAGATCGTCTGGATCGTGTGGCTGTGGGCCTGGGCGCAACTGCCGGGCGGGGGAGATTATCCGCCCTAGGATTATGGACTTCCCTGCAGGTCAGAGTGCAAATTGTGCCCTGCCCCAAATGTCCATCGATTAGCTACGCGCGGGTAATTCCGCGATAATGGTAAGTAAGCAAGGACAAAAAGCATTCAGAATATGCGGGGCCCTGGCGGCGTCAATCCACTCCGTCATGGCAGCTTGATCTACATGCGGACACAGCCCGCCCGGGCTGATCAGTCCTGGGACAAAATGGAGGGGAATTCCTCATGGCGGCTATGAAACCACGCACCGGCGACGGCCCAATGGAAGTCACCAAGGAGGGCCGCAGCCTGATCATGCGCGTCCCGCTCGAAGGCGGCGGGCGCCTGGTGGTCGAACTGAATGCTGCCGAAGCGGCCAACCTTCGGGAATGCCTGGTCGGCGTCACCGAATAATCGTGCGGGACAGGGTCCGCAGCCCCGAAAGGCTGCGGAGCCTGTCTTATTTTTTGACCGCTACCAGCAGGCCGTCGCCGGTGGGAAGCATGGCCGAAGCCAGCCTCTCGTCGTCGCGGATGCTCTTTCCCACCTGGCGCAGGACCACCGTGGTGGCTTCCCGGCCGGCAGGGTTGGCTACCTTGTCCTTGTCCAGTGCGTCATTGATGATCAGCAGTCCGGCGGGCTTCAGGAGCCGGATGGCCTGCTCCACGTAGCCGGGAAGTCCGGGCTTGTCGGCGTCAATGAAAACGAGGTCGTAGGCGCCGTCTGTGAGCCGTGGCAGCACGTCGCCCGCCCGGCCGGAGATGGTGCGCGTCCGGTTGGCCGGGCTGCCCGCCTCCGAGAAAGCTTCGCGGGCGGCCTTGAGGTGTTCAACGTCCACGTCGATGGTGGTGAGGACGGCCTGCGGACCGAGGCCCCGGAGCAGGCAGACGCCCGAAACCCCGGCTCCGGTTCCGATTTCGACGGCGGTCTGGGCTTTGGAAGCCGCGGCCAGTACGGTGAGGACGGCGCCCACGCCGGGCCCGATGGGGGTCACGCCGAGTTCGAAGGAGCGCTCCCGGGCCCGAAGCATGACCTCATCCTCAGCGGGCAGATCTTCTGCATAGGACCAGCTGATGGACTTGTCGGCGCTCATGGATATTCGCTTTCTGGGCGGCAAGGGGGAGTATCCTCTACAGCCTACTGTGTCCGGCGCCGGCAACCGGGAAGGCGGGCTGTTGCGCCTACGGCTGAAGTTTTCCGTCGGTCAGGAAATTCCCAGCCAAGTTTGAAATGATTATTATCCGGTCATCCGAAGGGTGGTCGGCGCCGAATTAGAGATGTCAACAGTATCCGGGCGTTAGCATTCCATGAGGGGAGTGGACGATGTCATCATCAGTTGTGGCACCTGTCCCTGCAGCACATAATGCCGAGGCCGAGTGGGTCCGTCCCACTTGGGAAGAAGTGGTGACCAACCACTCCGCCAAGGTTTACCGGCTTGCCTACCGCCTGACGGGAAACAAGTTCGACGCCGAGGACCTCACCCAGGAGGTTTTCGTCCGCGTCTTCCGGTCGCTGGAAAACTTCAAGCCCGGAACGCTGGACGGTTGGCTGCACCGCATCACCACCAACCTTTTCCTGGACCAGGCGCGCCGCAAAACCCGCATCCGCTTCGATGCCCTTGCCGAGGATGCCGAGTCGAGGATCCCCGGCCGCGAACCCGGGCCGGAACAAAGCTTTGAGCTGAACAACCTGGACCTCGACGTCCAGGCGGCGCTTGAGGAACTCCCGCCGGACTTCCGTGCGGCTGTGGTTCTGTGCGACCTTGAAGGCTTGTCCTACGACGAAGTGGCAGAGGCCCTGGGCGTCAAGCTCGGTACGGTCCGCTCGCGGATCCACCGTGGCCGGACCATGCTTCGCGAGAAGCTGGCCCACCGCGACCCGCGTCCGCAACAGTCCAGGCCCAAGCTGTCGCTGCCGCGCATCGCCGGAATCCTCTGAACGGCGCATGAGGCCCCATTTTCCGCTCGGACGCAGGCATCAGCGCACTGCCAGCCACATCCGGTCGTGCCACGACTGCGCCTCAGCCATGCGCCGGGAACGCCAGTACCTGGAGCGGCTGCGCGAGGCCCCCATCCCGCCGGCGAGCGATGACCTGACCGCCCGGCTCCTCGCCAGGACCCAGGAGCTGGCAGCCCGGCCCACGCTTTCGGACCCCCACCGCCAAGCCGCCCGCCCGGCGGTCCGTATCTTGGCGATGTCTGCCGGCGGCACAGTGGCAGCGGCCGGGGTTCTTGCCGCCGGCGCCTTTGCCGTTGCCGGCGACCCTGCCCAGGCAGGTGGTCCGGCAGCGGCCGCCACCCTCGCCCACGTTTCCTCGCAGACGCCAGCCGACGGCAGGGCACTGAGCGCCGAACGTCTGTCTTCCCTGCGCTCCGAGGGCTGGGTATGTCCGGAACTTGAGGGGATGGGATTCCACCTCGAGTCTGCGAGGGCCCTGGTGCTTGACGGTGCGCCGGCCGTTGAGCTGAAGCTCTCCGACGGGACGCACTATGCCACCCTCACGGAACGCCATACTGCCGGGCCGGAAGCGGACCGGGCCGTTGCGGCTGGCGGGGAGTCGCTGCAAGTCCTCGCTTCCTCGCCCTGGTCTGCCGCCTACCGGCTGCCGGGCCGGATTTTCACCTACGAGTCCAACCTGCCGGCGGAACAAGCGGACGACGCCTTGCCCATCCTGCAGCGCCTCAGCGAGCACGCGGCGGAGGGTGTTTCCGCCGAAGTCGTGGACGAGGGGCCGGCGCGGGGCGGGGAGCCGGTGGCGACCAGGCTGCAACGCGGAGTCAACAAGATCGTGGCCCTTTTTATTCAGTAGTGCGGACAGTTTCCGCCGCCCACGGACGGGAATCGTCACCGGCAGCCCGGAGAGGGTAATCTTCCTAAAGTGTTTGGAATCAACGGCCCGGAGTTCTTTCTTCTGCTGATCATTGGCGTCCTCGTGATCGGCCCCCAGCGGCTGCCCGAATACACGCAGAAACTCGCCAACCTGGTCAAGGAAGTCCGCCGGATGGCCTCCGGTGCGCGCGAGCAGATCAAGGAAGAAGTGGGCATCGACATCGACGATGTCGACTGGAAGAAGTATGATCCCCGCCAGTACGATCCCCGGCGCATCATCAAGGAAGCGCTTCTGGACGACGACTCCAAGCCCGTCAGCGCCGGTGCGCCTGCTGCAGTTGCTGCCGTCTCCGGCGCCGCTGCCGTCGCCGGGGCTGACGCTGCGGCTCTACGACGGCCGGAGCGCTTGGTGCAGTCGCTTCCGCCCGGCGAAGCGGCACCCTACGATACGGAAGCTACCTAGCCGACCGGCCAGGGAATGCTGACCGGACAGGTCAGCGGGGCTGAAGCCCCAGCTTCATGCCGGCCAGCCCCCGAGGCTTGGCAGCCAGCCGGCCGGCAATCCCTGAAAGCGCCTCGGCAGCAGGCGTCCCGGCCTGACCCAGCACGATCGGCGTCCCGGTGTCGCCGCCCTCCCGGAGTTTGATATCCAGTGGGATCTGCCCCAGCAGCGGAACATCTTCGCCCACGGTGGCCGTGAGCCTCTCGGCGAGTACAGTCCCGCCGCCGCTTCCGAACAAATCCATCCTGCCGCCGTCGGGCAGCTCCAGGTAGGACATGTTCTCGATCACGCCGGCAACCTTCTGCCCCGTCTGGGTGGCGATGGCGCCGGCCCGCTCGGCGACGTCCGCCGCGGCGGCCTGCGGCGTAGTGACCACCAGGATCTCGGCCTTGGGCAGCAGCTGGGCCACGGAGATGGCAATGTCTCCGGTGCCGGGCGGCAGGTCCAGGAACAGGGCGTCCAGGTCGCCGAAGTACACATCGGTCAGGAACTGCTCCAGGGCGCGGTGCAGCATTGGCCCGCGCCAGGCCACCGGCTGGTTGCCGCTGACGAACATCCCGATGGAGATCACCTTCACGCCGTAGGCAACCGGCGGAAGGATCATGTCGTCCACCCGGGTGGGCGCCTGCGTGATCCCCATCAGCGCCGGAACGGAGAAGCCGTAAACGTCGGCGTCAACGATTCCTACGCGCAGCCCCTGCGCCGCCAGGGCGCAGGCAAGGTTGACGGTCACGGAGGATTTGCCCACGCCGCCCTTGCCGCTGGCCACGGCGTAGACCTTGGTCAGCGAGTCCGGCTGGTTGAACGGGATGCCCCGCTGTCCTCCTGCACCCCGGAGCAGTTCCTTGAGGGCATCACGCTGTTCCTGGGTCATCACCTTGAGATCAACGTCAACGGCGGTCACTCCGGGAACTGCCAGCAGCGCCCTGGTGGCGTCGGCAGTGATGGTGTCCCGCAGCGGGCAACCGGCGATGGTGAGCAGGACCGTAAGGGCCACCCTGCCGCCGTCGGAGAATTCCACTGACTCCACCATGCCCAGTTCGGTGATGGGACGGCGGAGTTCGGGATCGATGACTGTGGCGAGGGCGGCGTCGACCGCCCCGGGCAACGGGCTGGCGGTAGGTGCGCTCAATTAACGTTCCTGGGTTGAATGGCCGGGTTTGACCCGGGGGATCTGTTGGGTGCGGGGGTTCCGCTGCCGTTCGCGCTGTTCCTTGAGTTTTTCCCTGACCTTGTCGCGCGGGGACTCGTGTTGCCCCTGGCCGGTTGAATCATGGGTACGGAGCTCTTCCTGGGCTTCCAGCATGTCCTCCAGGAGCGAGCGCAGTTCGGCGCGGACGTAGTCCCTCGTTGCCACCTCACGGAGGGCGATCCGCAGCGACGCGAGTTCCCGCGTCAGGTACTCCGTATCGGACAGGTTGCGTTCGGCGCGCTGGCGGTCCTGCTGCAGCGACACGCGGTCGCGGTCGTCCTGGCGGTTTTGCGCGAGCAGCAGCAGGGGCGCCGCGTAGGACGCCTGCAGGGACAGCATCAGGGTCAGCAGGGTGAAGCCGAGATCGCGCGAGTCGAACTGCCATTCCAGCGGGGCCCAGGTGTTCCACGCAAGCCAGATGACGACGAACACCGTCATGTAAACCAGGAACTGCGGCGTGCCCATAAACCGGGCAAAGCCCTCAGTGGCATGGCCAAATGCGTCCGGGTCCGGGGAGAACTTGGGCAGGATCCGCTGGCGGCCGCTCAGCGGTGTATCGAGGCTGCCCACGGACGCCGTCTTGGAGGGTGGACGCTGTGCGGGGTTCTTCGGAGCACTGATGTCAGCCAATGCGGCCACCGAGCCTTCTTATCGGGGCTTCGCCATCGTGCGCGCGCCAGTCATCGGGCAACAGATGATCCAGAACGTCATCGACGGTCACCGCCCCCACAAGCCGGCCGGAGTCGTTGACCACCGGAAGGGAGTTCAGGTTGTAGGTAGCCAAGGTCCGTGCCACTTCACTGATATGCGCCTGGTCGGACAGGGGCTCCAGGTTCTTGTCCACGAGGTTGCCGAGCGACTCGAAGGGCGGGAAACGGAGGAGCTGCTGGATGTGGACCACGCCCAGGAACCGGCCGGTGGGCGTCTCCAGCGGCGGCCGGGCGATGAAGATGGAGGAGGCCAGTGCGGGGGAGAGCTCCTCGCGCCGCACGTGGGCGAGGGCCTCGGCAACCGTGGCCTCGGGCGGCAGGATTACCGGCACGGGCGTCATCAGGCCGCCGGCCGTGTCCTCGTCGTACTCCAGGAGGCGCCGGACGTCCTCTGCACCCTCGGGCTCCATCAGCTGGAGCAGCTCTTCGGCCTGGGCGGAGGGGAGTTCGCCCAGGAGGTCAGCGGCGTCGTCGGGGTCCATCTCCTCCAGCACATCGGCGGCGCGCTGGACGTCCAGGGCGGAGAGGATCTCCACCTGGTCATCCTCCGGAAGCTCCTGCAGGACGTCGGCCAGCCGTTCGTCCTGGAGCTCGCTGGCCACCTCGAAACGGCGTTTGTCGCTCATCTCCTGGAGTGCTTCGGCGAAGTCGGCAGGCTTGAGGTCCTCGTGGTTTGCCACGAACTGGGTGGCCGCCTGCGGCTCGGTTCGGGGGCCCTGCTGGGCGTCTGCCCAGTCGATGATGAGGGTTTCATTGCGGCGCAGCCGGCTCAGCGGCGAGAGGGAATGGCCCCGGCGGACAAAAAGCTTGCTGACGAACCAGTCGTGGGAGCGGCTCTGGTCCATGGCGATGTCCTCGATGGTGGCATCGCCGCTGCCGTCCCGGAGCGTGACGCGCCGGTCGAACATCTCCGCCACCACCAGCGTTTCGGCGCCGCGCTGTTCAAAGCGGCGCAGGTTGACCAGGCCGGTGCAGATGATCTGCGTCTGGTCGATGGAGGTAATCCGCGTCATGGGCACAAAGACGCGCTTCTTCCCGGGGACTTCCACCACGATGCCCACCACGTGCGGGGCTCCCTGGGTGCCGCGGGACAGCACAACAACATCGCGCAGCCGGCCCAGCCTGTCGCCCAGCGGGTCGAAGACGTCGAGTCCCAGCAGGCGCGCCACGAAGACGCGGGTAGGTGTTGTACTCACTCCTACAGGCTACCGAGTCTGCTCTCTTTTAGCTGAATTTACAGGCAGCACACATGCCGATGGGCAAGAATGGGACTATGGCAAACATATTTGGTGCTCCCAAGGCTGGCGGCCCCAACGGCATGGACGAAGCAAGGGCCGTTCCAACCGGCGACACCGTCGGCTCCTACACCTCTTACCTGGATGCCCAGAAGGCGGTGGACTACCTCGCCGACCAGCAGTTCCCCGTGCAGATGGTGTCCATCGTGGGCAACGAACTGAAGATGGTGGAGCGGGTAACGGGGCGCCTGAGCTACCCCCGGGTTGCCCTGTCCGGTGCGCTGAGCGGTATGTGGTTCGGCCTGTTCGTTGGCGTGTTGCTCTCCTTCTTCGCGCCGTCGCCGGGGTACTTCTCCATCCTGACGTCAGTGCTGATGGGTGCTGCGTTCTTTATGCTCTTTGGCATCGTCACCTACGCGATGCAGCGGGGAAAGCGCGACTTCACCTCCACCAGCCAGGTGGTGGCCACCAGTTATGACGTGATCGTCTCGCCCGAGGCCGCGCACGAGGCCCGCAGGCTCCTGCAGCAGCTGCCCATGACGCGCTCGGACGCTGCCGCCGGCAACGGCCCGTACCCGCAGCGGGATTACCAGAACCAGCCCTACCAGCAGCCGGGCCAGGGCCCTGCCCGGCCCTCCGGCTGGAACGATCCGTACGGCCAGTCGTCCGCTAACTCCGGGCAGGAAAACCCGGCCTACGGTGCGCCTGCCGAACAACAGCACGACGGTGGGGCGCCGCAGGCTTCCCCCGAGCCGCCGCGGGCGGTGCGTTACCCCGACCTGCCCGACGGGCGGCCCCAGTACGGCATCCGGCTTCCCCAGAACGGTCCTGACGCGAATGGCCAGGCCGCGCCGCAGCAGCCTGCCGCCCAGCATCCTGAAGGCCAGCGCCTCCACGGCCAGCACCTTGCCGGCCCGGCCGACGGCGGGGAGCAGGCCGGGCAGCGGCCTGTCGACGAGCAGCGGCCGGTCGATGAGCAGCGCCCGTCGGGCGATCCGCGGCAGTAGCCGTTCCCCCAGCACAAAAGCGGGGCCACCGGATGGTTTCCGGTGGCCCCGCTTTTGGTTTCTGCAGCTCCTAGTGGGTCCCCTCGGCTTCACGATAGATGCCGGCCATCCAGTTCTCCACGTCGTCAGCCTTGCGCGGAAGGGCGGCGCTCAGGTTGACCGGACCTTGCGTGGTCATCAGGATGTCGTCCTCGATCCGCACTCCGATGCCGCGGTACTCAACAGGGATCGCGAGGTCTTCTTCCTTGAAGTACAGGCCCGGTTCGATGGTGAACACCATTCCCTCGGTGAGGATGCCGTCCAGGTAGAGCTCCCGCTTGGCCTGGGCGCAGTCGTGGACGTCAAGGCCAAGGTGGTGGCTGGTACCGTGCGGCATCCACCGGCGGTGCTGCTGGCCCTCCGGGCTGATGGCCTCCTCCACGCTGACGGGCAGCAGTCCCCATTCGGCGAGCCGCTCCGCCAGGACAGTAGTGGCGGCGGTATGGATGTCACGGAACTTTGTGCCGGGCTGCGCGGCGGCAAACCCGGCGTCTGCGGCGTCCAGGACTGCTTCATAGACCTTGCGCTGGATGTCGCTGAAAACACCGGTGGCAGGCAGGGTGCGCGTGATGTCGGCGGTGTACAGCGAGTCGGCTTCCACGCCGGCGTCCACCAGCAGGAGTTCGCCGGCGTTGATCTTGCCCGTGTTGCGGGTCCAGTGCAGGACGGTGGCGTTGTTACCCGAGGCGGCGATGGTGTCGTAGCCCAGTTCGTTGCCTGCCTCGCGGGCGCGGGCGAAGAATGCGCCTTCCACCACCCGTTCGCCGCGGGCGTGCGTGAGGGCACGCGGGAGGGCCTTCACTACCTCTTCGAAACCTTCCACGGTGGCGGCGACGGCGAGCTCCATCTGCTCGATCTCCCACGGGTCCTTGAGCAGGCGCAGTTCGGAGAGGGCTTCGCTGAGCTTCTCGTCCAGGGCATCGAGGACGCCGAGGTCCAGATTGTCCGGATCCTTGGCGGTGTTGTACCGGGCGGTGTCCACCAGGGCGTCGATGTTCTCGTCCACCTTACGGACCAGGCGGATGGAGATGCCGCCGATCTCGGGTGCGCCAACATCCTTGGTGATGGCCGTTTCGAGCTGGTCGATGTGGGCCGTGGCCAGGCCCAGACGGGCCTCGAAGTGGGCCAGCGTGGGCCGCGCTCCGATCCAGAACTCGCCGGATCTCGAATCGGCATAGAACTGTTCGGTGTCGCGCCCGGCCAGCGGGCGGAAGTACAGCGTGGCACGGTGGTTCCCGCCGTCGTCGCCCTTTCCTTCCTCAACGGGCTCGAGGACCAGGACGGCGTCCGGCTCGTGGTCAAGGCCAAGCCCGGTGAGGTGGGCAAAGCCGGAGTGGGGGCGGAAACGGTAGTCGCAGTCGTTGGACCGGACTTTCAATGGTCCGGCCGGGATGACCAGGCGTTCGCCTTTGAACTGGCCGGAGATGGCCTTACGCCGGGCCGCTGCATGGTCTGCCACCTCGTCACGCGGCGGAAGGTCCTGGCCGGACGGCGCCCAGTTGCTGGCCATGAAGGCTTTGAAGGCGTCGGAACTGGGCCGCTGGGAGCGGTTGTTGACGCGCTCGTCCAAGGGCTGGGAAGCAGAATCGGGGGTGTTGTCGGCATCGTTCACGGCACCATCGTCTCACCAGCATGAAGCCTTGTGCGAATACCTGCATGAACAAGGGAGCCGGGGTCAACTAGGCTGGGCAGGTGAGGATTGACCTGCATGCCCACTCCAATGTTTCCGACGGCACGGAAAAACCTGCCGACGTGATGGCATCCGCTGCCCGTGCCGGGCTGGACGTCGTGGCGCTCACCGACCATGACTCCACTGCGGGCTGGGCGGAGGCCACGGCTGCTGCAGTGGAGCACGGCATTGCCTTGGTGCCCGGCATGGAGGTTTCGTGCCGGACGGAGCAGGGGATCAGCGTCCATCTCCTGAGTTATCTGCATGATCCCGAACATCCCGGGCTGCTGGAGGAAATTACCAAGGCCAAGGATGCCCGGCATACGCGTGCCGAGCGGATGGTCACGCTCTTGGCGGAGGACTATCCGCTGACGTGGGACGACGTCATCCACCATGTGGCGCCAGGTGCCACCCTGGGCCGCCCGCACATCGCCGACGCCCTGGTGGCCGCCGGCGTGGTGGAGGACCGTTCCGAGGCGTTTGCCTCCATCCTCACCTCCCGGTCCCGCTACTTCATCCAGCATTACGCGCCGGACCCGGCCCTCGCCGTCGAACTTGTGGTGGCTGCCGGCGGCGTCCCCGTGTTTGCCCACCCGGTGGCATCCTCACGCGGCCGGATAGTGGGCGAGCGTGTCTACCAGGAGATGATCGACGCCGGGCTGGCCGGCCTGGAGATCAACCACCGCGACAACCCGGAGGAAGGCCGCATATTCCTGCGCCGGCTCGCCGCGAAGCACGACCTGCTGATCACCGGATCCTCGGATTACCACGGGACAGGCAAACCGAACCTGCTCGGCGAAAACCTCACCACGCCTGAGGTCCTGGCCCGGATTGAGGAACTCGGAACCGGGACCCCGGTGGTCCGACCCTGACCCCCGCCCTTCTCAAGTGAGTAGCCTTTGTGCCCTGCAAGGGGCACAAAGGCTCTTAGTTGGGTGGGAAGGACGTGAACTCGGCGTGCGCACCCAGGCGCTTGGCCATGATGTCGATCGCGGGCTGGTTCTGGTCCACGCATACAAACTTCCGCCCGAGCTTCGCGGAGACGGCCCCCAGCGTTCCTGAACCGGCGAAGAAGTCCAGGCACCAGTCACCGGGCCGGCTTGAGGCAGCCACCACCCGGCGGACCAGGCCCTCCGGCTTCTGCGTGGGGTAGCCCGTTTTTTCCTTGCCGGTGGGCGAAACAATGGTATGCCACCAGACGTCCGTGGGCAGCTTGCCCAGTTCGCGTTTAGCGGGGGTGACCAAACCGGGTGCCATGTAGGGTTCCCGGTCCACCTCGGCACTGTCGAAGTGGTATTTTGCCGGGTTTTTGACATACACGAGGATATTGTCGTGCTTGGTGGGCCAGCGGTTCTTGGCCCGGGCGCCGTAGTCGTACGCCCAGATGATCTCGTTCAAAAAGCACTCGCGGCCGAAGATCGCATCCAGCATCACCTTGGCATAGTGCACCTCACGGTAGTCCAGGTGCAGGTACAGCGTCCCGTCCTCGGCCAGCAGGCGCCACGCCTCAACAAGCCGCGGCTCAAGGAACGACCAGTAATCGCTGAATGCATCGTCGTAGCGGTGCAGCGCGCCCTTGATCGTGTCGTAGGAGCGCCCCTTGAACCCGAAGCGGTCGCCGGTACCGTCAGCGTTGGCCACCATGGTGGTCTGCTGGCGCTGCTGGGGCCGGCCGGTATTGAACGGCGGATCCACGTAAATCAGTGTGAAGGCGCCGTCCGGCAGCGAGGGGAGGAACTCCGCGTTGTCCGCGTGAACCACCAGGCTGCTGCCGTCCGGCGCCCAGACGGTGTCAGTCATGAAGAGTATTAGGCCTCGCTGCTGCCAGGCTGTGCGGTATGCTCGCCGGCCACTACCTCACCGTTGCGGCGGCGGGTCCGCGTCCGCGGGCGCCGGGTACGCGAGGGCTGTTCCGTTTCAGTCGTGGCGGGGGTATCGCCGGCGGCGGCTCCGGGGGCGGCAGCGGAATCGGATGAACGACGGCGGCGCTCGCCTGTGCGGTTTGCGGAGTCACCGCTGCGGCCGCCGTCGCGCTTTCCGCCCCGGCTTTCGCGCCCCCGGCCGTCGCGGTCGCGGTCGCGGGAGGGACTCCCGTCGCGGCCGCTGCGGCTGTTCTTTTTGCCGGTTTCACCCAGGTCTTCAAGGACCTCGGCGTCAACCCCGGCGAGGGTGCGCTTGTCGCGCGGCAGCCGGCCCTTGGTGCCTGCGGGAATGTCGAGGTCCTCGTAGAGGTGCGGTGAGGAGGAGTACGTCTCGATGGGCTCCGGCACGCTCAGGCCCAGCGCCTTGTTGATCAGTCCCCAGCGCGGCATGTCGTCCCAGTCCACGAAGGTGACGGCAGTGCCCTTGTTGCCGGCGCGGCCGGTGCGGCCGACGCGGTGCAGGTAGATCTTCTCGTCTTCCACGCACTGGTAGTTGATGACGTGGGTGACATCCTCGACGTCGATGCCGCGGGCGGCGACGTCGGTTGCCACGAGGACGTCCACCTTGTTGTTGCGGAAAGCCCGAAGTGCCTGCTCGCGGGCGCCCTGGCCCAGATCGCCGTGGATGGCGGCGGCGGCGAACCCGCGGTCCACCAGCTCCTCGGCCACCTTGGCGGCGGTGCGCTTGGTTTTGGTGAAGATGATGGTGCGTCCGCGGCCCTTGGCCTGGAGGATGCGGGCCACCACCTCGATCTTGTCCATGCTGTGGGCGCGGTAGATCAGCTGGCGGATGTCGCGCTTCGTCAGGCCTTCATCCTCCGGGTCCGCGGCGCGGATGTGGGTGGGCTGCGTCATGTAGCGGCGGGCCATCGCGATGACCGGACCGGGCATGGTGGCGGAGAACAGCAGGGTCTGGCGCACCGCCGGCGTCGCGGCGATGAGGGTTTCGACGTCCGGCAGGAAGCCGAGGTCCAGCATCTCGTCCGCCTCATCCAGGATGACGATTTTGACGTTCTTCAAGCTCAGGTGCTTCTGCTTGAAGAGGTCGATGAGGCGGCCGGGGGTGCCCACCACAACCTCCACGCCCTTCTTCAGGGCTTCCACCTGGGGCTCATAGGCACGGCCGCCATAAATGGTGGCGATGCGCGCGTTCCGCTTGCGGGAAGCCGTTTGCAGATCATTGGCCACCTGCACCGCGAGTTCGCGGGTGGGAACAATGACCAGGGCCTGCGGCGCGCCGGGGACCGCGAGCTTTTCGTAGCCGGGATCGTCCTGGCCCACCACGCGCTGGAGGGCGGGGATGCCGAAACCGAGGGTCTTGCCGGTACCGGTCTTGGCCTGGCCGATGATGTCGTGGCCGGACAGGGCTACCGGCAGGGTCATGGCCTGGATGGGGAAGGGGTGGGTGATCCCGGCGTCGGCCAGGGATTCCACGATATCGGCGCGCACGTTGTAGTCCGCGAAGGATTTTTCCGCAATCTCGTGGGGCTTCTCGTCCGAGATGATGGTCTCTTCGGGCTCGATGGTTTCGGTGCCGGACTCGTCGGTCAGAAGCTGGTGGGTATGCAATTCACTCACTGGGGAGTTTCCTTATTCATTTGGGCAATGGCGCTGCCTGCTCAACGGGCCTGCCGCAAGGCGGTTCCGGAGCACGCTCGGGCGCGCACGCAATTCCAGTGGAAGCCGATCGCGGGCTATCTAAATGCTGGCACTGGGGACCAGCGGGTAAATCTCAAGATCGCGTAGGGGCGGGCTTGTTGGTTTCAAATCAAGGAAATCAACGACCGGGCATCCATTTCTACTTCTTCAGTCTAGCCGCAGGGAGCCGAAATACCGGCTTCCGGCGCCTTCCGGCCCTTCAGGGGGCAGATGGCACCAGCTCGAAATGGACTTCGCGTGTTGCGATATCCGAAGAGACCAGGCGCACCCGGACCTTGGTTCCGGGCTCCAGCTCACCGGCGCAGCGGGCCGTCACGGCGGGGTCCGGGATCTGGATGATCCCCGAACCGCCGTTCCCGTTGCCGTTCCCGTTCTTGCCGTTCCCGTTCTTCCCGTTGCCGTTCCCGTTTTTGCCGTTTTGCGGCTTCGACCCAGAAATAACGATCGCTTCGAACTCCTGGCCCACGTGGTTGACCAGCAGCGCAGCCTCCACCGTGTCCAGGGCCATCCGCTCCATCCGTGACGCCAACTGGTCCGATCCCGCCATGATCTCCGGCAAAGTTGGCAGGGCTTCCCGTGCCCAGCCCGGCACCTTCCCGCCGTTGCTCAAGGCCTCGCAGATGACCAGGACAAAGCGGTCCACCAGGCGGCGCAACGGCGCAGTGGTATGCGCGTAGGCGGCGCCGATGGCGGACTGGACGCCGTCTTCCGGCACTGATCCGTCAAAGGCCGTGTAGGCGGCGCCGCGGAACAGCATGCCGGCGGAGTGCATGATGGCCAGCTGGCGGGGATCCGTTGGGTCCAGGCTGCGCAGGTATTCCCCGTAACTGACTTCGCCGTCCCAGGGCTTGCCCAGGGCTTCAGTCTGCAGCCGGAAATGGTTCAGGGAGCGCTCATCCGGGGACGGCATGGTGCGCAGGATGCCGACCTTCCCCGTGAGCATGAGCCGGGCGGCCGCCATTCCGGTCATCAACGAGATCTGCGCGTTCCAGTCCTCCACGGGAAGCTGGGGAGCAGCGTCAATCCGGTAGCCGCCGTCCGGCAGCTGGACGATCTCCTGGTCGGGCATGTTCAGGCTGGCGCCGCCGCGGGCCCGCTCCAGCTCCACACGCTTGAGCCCCACCTCTCTAAGGAGCCGCAGCACCGGCGGGGCCGTGCCGTCGTCGAGTTGCGCCTGGGCGCCTTTGTAGCTGAGCTTGGCCCGGCTGCGGATACGCGCCCGCCTGACGGCAGCGGACCTGACCTCGGCGGCGTTGTCGAGGTGGAAATCCCAGACGAACGCAGAGCAGTCCTGGCCAGGAAGGAGGCTGCCGGCCTGTTCGCTGATGATTTCCGGATGCAGCGGGATCCGCCCGTCGGGGGCGTAGAACGTCTGCCCGCGGCGGCGTGTTTCCGCATCCAAAGGCCCGCCGGGGGTCACGAATGCGGGCACGTCCGCGATGGCGTAGAGCACGTGGTACCCGTCGGCGTCGGGCTCTATGAACAGTGCCTGGTCCAGGTCGGTGGAGGACGCGGGATCGATGGTGACGAACTCGACGGCAGTCAGGTCGTAGGCGGGGAGCTGCAGGGATTCCACGGCTGCTTTGGCGTCGGCCACGGCATCATCGGGGTAGGCCGCCGGCAGCTCCAGCTCGGCCCGCAGAGCACCGAGCGCCGCCTCTAGCGCGTTCTTGTGCTCGTGGACGTTGGGAGCCAGCCGATGGTGTGACACGAAAATCAGCCTAGCTCGAATTCCGGCGATAATGCAGGCACCCGGGCGGTGAGCGGCAAAGGGTAATGCGCCGCGTAACGAGGGTCAGGAACCGGGTGCATCCAAGGCGGCAAGGAGCGAAGCGGCGGCGGCTGCGGGGTCCTCGGCTTCGGTGATGGCCCGGACCACCACGATCCGGCGGGCGCCTGCTTCCACTACCTGCTCCACGTTGCCGTGGCCGATGCCGCCGATCGCAAACCAGGGGACACCGCCGTCGGACTGTCCTTCCTGCCCTGAGGCACGCGCAGCCCCGGCGGCGTACTTCACCAGCTCAAGCCCCACGGCGGCCCGCCCCGGTTTGGTGGGCGTTGCCCACACCGGGCCCACGCAGAAGTAGTCCAGCCCCGCCGGCCCGGCGGCCGCCGCGAGGGCCGCGTCCACTTGCCCGGGAGTGTGGCTTGACAGGCCGATGGCCGCGTTGCCGTTGAGCAGGGTCCGCGCGGCGGCCAGGGGGAGGTCCTTCTGGCCGACGTGGAATACCGGGGCCCCGGACAGCACTGCGATGTCGGCCCGGTCGTTGACGGCCCACAGCCGGCCGTGCCGCTCCGCCGTTTCCTTCAGGACGGCCAGCAGTTCCAACTCCTCGGCGGCCTCGATGGTTTTGTCCCGGAGCTGGATGATGTCCACGCCGCCGGCAAACGCCGCATCCACGAACTGTTCGAAATCGCCGCGGTCCTTCCGGGCGTCCGTGCAGAGGTACAGGCGCGCTGTGCTCAGACCGTTGCTGATCTTGGTGGTGCTCAGGACATCGGTGGCGGCGGCTGGAGTGTGGGACACATTCATGGGGGCAAGCCTAGTTCCTCTACACTTGCCTCGTACTGCGGGAGCCCGCGGCAGCTGTCACAAAGCGCCGGGCTGAGAGGGCGTCAGAGCCGACCGCTTGACCTGATCCGGCTAATACCGGCGTAGGGAAGGAGACACATGGGCGCACCATCGAACCCGGGCGCAATGGAACCGCTATCCGCGCCGCCCGTCGGCACCATCCGTGCCGATGTCGCCGTCATCGGCGGCGGAGTGATCGGCCATGGCATTGCCTGGGAGGCGCAACGCTCGGGACGTTCCGTAGTGGTCATCGATGACGCTCCGGGTTCCGGGGCCAGCTGGGCGGCCGCCGGGATGCTGGCCCCGGTCAGCGAGCTGCACTACCAGGAAGAGGACCTCCTCGAGCTGATGCTGGACGCGTCGGCCCGCTGGCCCGCCTTCGTGGCCGGCCTCCGCGAAGCGTCAGGGGCTGATCCGGGATACATCACGACGCCGACCCTTGCCGTGGGTGCCGACGCCGCCGACCGCCGTGCCCTGATGGACCTGCGCGCGGTGCAGCAGGCCAACGGACTCGCCGTGGAACCGCTCACTGTCCGCGAAGCCCGCAAACGGGAGCCCCTGCTTAGCCCGGCCATCGCCTGCGCGCTGGACACCCCGGCTGACCACCAGGTGGACCCGCGGCTGCTGGTGGACTGCCTGCGGCGCGCGCTCGCCGGCCACGGCGTGAACGGAACCAGGGACGAAGCTGCCCGCAGCGGAACCAGACAGGATGGCGCAGCAGCAGCCGGCGCCGTCGACGGTTACTCGGTGCCGGACAAAGCGGCTGCGCTGCTGTGGCAGGACGGCGCCGTTGCCGGCGTGCAGTTGGTCGGCGGGGGAACCGTGCTGGCCGGCGAAACGGTAGTGGCGAACGGGCTGCACGCGGCAGAACTGGGGTCCCTCCCGGCAGGCCTGCATCTTCCGTTGCGGCCCGTCTTCGGGGAGATCCTGCGGCTCGCAGTGCCCCCGCATCTGCGGCCGCTGGTGGTGTCCACCGTCCGGGGCCTGGTGCATGGCGTGCCGGTGTATATCGTTCCCCGCCGGGACGGCACGGTGGTCATCGGGGCAACCCAGCGCGAGGACGCGCCCTCCGCAACCGGTGCAGTTTCCGCCGGCGGCGTCTACCAGCTCCTCCGCGACGCGCAGGTGCTGGTTCCCGCCGTCGCCGAACTTGAACTGCTGGAGTGCACCGTCCGGGCCCGTCCCGGAACGCCGGACAACGCACCGCTGCTGGGCCGGATACCCGTTCGAGGCGGCGCGGGCCAGGCCGGCGGACACGTTCCGGGCCTTATCATCGCCACCGGGTTCTTCCGCCACGGGGTCCTCCTGACCCCGGCCGCAGCCGCCATCTGCAGGGACCTCATGGACGGCCGCGAGGACGCCCGCTGGGCGCCTTTCAGCCCTGCCCGCTTTTCCGGCGCCGCAACTGCCAGTGCCTCAGCTACCCGCGCCGCCAGCGGCGGCCTTAGCCACCAACCGCCCACAAAGGAAACAGTATGAATATCACCTTGAACGGAACCCGGCACCCGGTGCCGGACGGTGCTTCCATCACCCTGCTCGTCAGCCAGGTCACCGGCCGCCCCCTTGGTCCGGACGGCCAGGCCACGGACGGGCAGAAACTCGGCGTGGCCGTGGCACACAACGCCCAGGTAGTGCCGCGCAGCCAGTGGTTCGCCACTGCGCTCGCGGACGGCGACGAGGTTGAACTCGTCACGGCAGTGCAGGGAGGCTGACCCATGAGCGAAACCATCACCACCGCAGCCCCCTCCGTGCTGCAGGATCCGCTGGTCATTCACGGCGTGGAACTGGATTCCCGGCTCATTATGGGCACCGGCGGCGCGCCCAGCCTGGACGGCCTGGGCGCAGCGCTCCTTGCCTCCGGTACCTGCCTGACCACGGTGGCCATGCGCCGCTACTCTCCGGCGGAGACAGGCTCGCTGTTCCAGCTGCTCGTGGACCACGGCATCCGGGTGCTGCCCAACACGGCCGGCTGCTTCACGGCCCGGGACGCCGTGCTGACGGCTGAACTGGCACGTGAGGCGCTGGAAACGGACTGGGTGAAGCTGGAAGTCATCGCCGACGAACAGACCCTCCTGCCGGACGCCGTCGAACTGGTGGACGCCACCGAACAGCTCGTCAACAGGGGCTTCAAGGTGTTCGCGTACACCAACGATGATCCTGTCCTGGCCCTCCGGCTCGAGAACCTCGGGGCCACGGCCGTGATGCCGCTCGGGGCGCCCATCGGCACCGGGCTTGGCATCCTGAACCCGCACAACATCGAGCTGATTGTGTCCCGGGCCTCGGTCCCGGTTGTCCTGGACGCGGGAATCGGAACTGCCTCGGACGCGGCCCTGGCCATGGAATTGGGCTGCGACGCAGTACTGCTGGCAACGGCGGTGACCCGGGCGCAGAATCCTGCGGTGATGGGGGAGGCCTTCAAACACGCGGTGATCGCCGGTAGGCTGGCGAAAGCGGCCGGCAGGATACCGCGCCGCGAACATGCACTGGCGTCGTCGGCCATGGAAGGCCGGGCAGAATTCCTGTAGCCCGTCCGGAGCACCGGCGGCAGTCCAGCCAGCGTACGACCGAAGAGGAGCAGCCATGGCCGCCACAGACGTTCTTTCCCCCGAACGGCTCGAGGACGCCCTGGCCGTCCTGCCGCACTGGCGCCATCACGAGGGCGCCCTCGTGACGGTGTACAAAATGCCGACGTCCGCTGCCGCACTTGAGCTGATTGCCGCCGTCGGGCGCCTCGCCGAGGAACAAAACCACCACCCGGACCTCGACTGGCGGTACAACAGGGTATTCCTCCGCTACACATCGCATGACGCCGGGGGAGAGGTGACCGCCCGCGACGTCGGGGCGGCTGAGGCAGTGAGCGAAGCCGCCGCCGCGGTCCATGCCGTCGCAGAGCCGGCCAAGCACCCCGCCGGTGCTTAAACGCCCGTGGCCACCGCCCTGGGGCAGTGGCCACGGGATGTGCCTGATGGTGTTCTTCCGGCTAGAGCTTCAGCGCCGCCGTGAGCCGTTCCAGATCCCGTTTGGCACGGGTGCGGCCCAGGTAGACGACTGCCGCCACCGCCGCTGCTGATCCGAGCACCATGGGCAGGATCCACGGCATCCAGGTCAGCCCGGGAAGGTACCCGAAACCTGCGGCCATCAGGATGATCCAGCTCAACGCTCCCACAGCCACGGCAACTCCGGCCGGCACGCCAACACCGTATTTGGTGTGGCGTTTGTCGTTGGCCCAGACGATGAAACCTGCGGCGGCGGTCACCAGCACCACGATGGTCAACGAAAGCATGGCCCTCCTCTGAAATGCTCGCCTTAGTGGAAGGTCGGGGGCTAGAACTGGCCGAAACCTACGCGGCGGACTTCTTCGGCACCGATTTCCACGTACGCCAGTGCCTTGCCGGGAACAATGATGAGGCGTCCCTTGTCATCCTTCAGGCGCAGGTCGCCGCCGTTGCTGATGGCTTCCTGGACGACCTTGGCCACTGAGTCTGCGTCATCGTTTGACTCCAGCACAATTTCGCGGGCAACGTTCTGCACGCCGATCTTAATTTCCACAGGGGGCCTCCCAGCCAGTTCACGTTTCTCGGGTTATATCTTATTTGTAGTCTAGGACTCTTTGGGGAAGCGAGAGATTCCGCGCCAAGCTAAACGGTAGATGAGGTCACTCGCCACATCGAGGTCCAGGTTGCCGTCCGTTTCGAGCCAGTATCGGGCGCTGACCTGGGCCATGCCGGCAAGTCCGCGCCCCAGCAGCTCGGCCTCCAGGTGCGGAAGTTTGGTGTCCTCTGCGATGACGCGGGCAATGGCATCGGCAAATGTACGGTTGAAGGTTTCCAGCCGTGAGCTGACATCGGGATCATTGATGAGGTCCGACTCGAAAACCAGCCGGTGGGCCTGGTCATCGCTGGCAATGAACTGGAAATAGGCCCGCATGACGGCCTGCACCCGTTCGTCGTTGTCCGTGGTGGAGTTCAGTGCCCCGAGCATGAGGTCGGTCAGGGATGCCAGATGGCTTTCGAGCAGGGCCAGGTACAGCTCCCGCTTCGAAGGAAAGTGCTGGTACAGGACGGGCTTGCTGACGTGGGCAGTCTCGGCGATCTCATCCATGGCCGCGCCGTGGTAGCCGTTGGCCACAAAAACTTCCTGCGCTGCGGAAAGGAGTTGTGCGCGTCTCTCGTCCCTGGGAAGCCGGGCGGACCGTTGCCCGGCGGGGCGCGAGGCGGCTTGCGGTTCGCCTGCGGACGGGCGGCCGGCCCGTGCTTCATGGACCACAGTTGTCCTTCTTTCCCTTGCAGTTACCCCCACTCTACTTCGGGGTAATATGACCCGGCGGTATCCCGGGGCATACATTGAAGTATGGCTTCGACATCCACCGCAAATGTTTCAACAGTTTCACTGGCTCCGCTGGTTGAACCGGCAGGTGAGCTCACTCCCGCAGAGGTGGAACGCTACTCGCGGCATCTCATCATTCCCGAGATCGGCGCGCTGGGGCAGCGGAGGCTCAAGAACGCGAAGGTGCTGGTCATCGGCGCCGGCGGGCTGGGGTCGCCGGCGCTGCTTTACCTCGCTGCCGCGGGCGTGGGAACGCTGGGCATCATCGACGACGACGCCGTTGACCTGAGCAACCTGCAGCGCCAGGTCATCCACGGCGTGGCGGATGTGGGCCGGCCGAAGATCGAGTCGGCACGGGACGCCATCGCCGCCCTCAACCCCCTGGTGGACGTCCGGCTGCATAACGTCCGGCTCGATGCTGCCAACGCCCTGGAGCTGTTCGCCGGCTACGACCTGATCCTGGACGGCGCGGACAACTTCGCCACCCGCTACCTGGTGAACGACGCCGCAGCCATCCTGGGCAAGCCCTACGTCTGGGGTTCCATCTTCCGGTTCGACGGCCAGGTCAGTGTCTTCTGGGAAAAGCACGGTCCCACCTACCGCGACCTCTACCCTGAGGCGCCGCCCGCCGGCTCGGTGCCCTCATGCGGTGAGGGCGGCGTGTTCGGCATGCTCTGCGCCGCCGTGGGGTCGCTGATGGTGACGGAGGCCGTCAAGCTGATCACCGGCGTCGGGCGCTCACTGCTGGGCCGCGTGGCACTGTTTGACGCCCTGGGCGGAACCTGGCGCGAGATCCGCGTTTCGAAGGACCCCGCGGCGGCGCCCATAAGGGAGCTGACGGACTACGAGGCCTTCTGCGGCATCACCCCGGCGGCACCTTCGGACACCGAACACACCGTCACGGCAACCCAGCTGGCCACCATGCTCGCCTCCCGGAAGGCGGGGCTGAAAGACTTTGAGCTGGTGGATGTCCGGGAATCCGGTGAATACGACATCGTCCGGATCGACGGGGCAAAGCTGATCCCGCAGGGACGGATCCTTGCCGGCGAGGCATGGAATGAACTCCCGCAGGACAGGGACATTGTGTTCCTCTGCAAGGGCGGGACCCGTTCGGCGAACGTGCTGGCCGCGGCGCAGCAGGCAGGCTACCAGCGGGTCAGCCACCTCGACGGCGGGATCCTCGCCTGGGTGCGCGAGGTGGAACCCCACAAGCCCGTCTACTGACCGGTTGGCCCACTGCGACGCTCTCTCACTTGACGCGTGCTTTTGATTGACGCTCTCTCACTTGACGCACATTTTTGAAGGACGCTCTCTCACTTTCCTTAAGCAAGTGAGAGAGCGCCAGTGGAAAAGGCGCATTAGGTGAGAGAGCGTCGCCTAAAAGGGTGCAGTAAGTGAGAGAGCGTTGCCGGGCGGTGGGGCGGTGGGCGGTCAGGCCGTTTCGCGGCGGCTGTCGCTGTGGTCCACAGGGCACTCCGCCTGGGGGACCGCAGGCGCCGCCGGCTGCTCCACGGTGATGCCGTAGAGGGCCTCGAGGGCAGCCACGTACTCGTCCTGCTGGCCGTTCGCCGCCAGTTCGCGGGCACGGACCGTGGGGACGTGCAGCAGTTGCTTGACCATGCGGCGGAGTGCGAACTCGACTTCTTCCGCAGCAGCGGTGCAGCCGTGACGGGCACGGACTTTTTCCATCTCCACGTCCAGCACGTTCATCGTGTGCCGCCGCAGGGCAACAATCGCCGAGTCCACCGACCGGGCCTCCCGCTCCTGTTCGAAAGCCTTGGCAGCGCCGCTGACGATGCCGCTTGCCTGGACCAGGGATTCAGCTTGTTCCTGCGGTGCAGCGAGGCGCACGGACTCCAGGGTCAGCAGCTCTACGCCGTCCAACTCCCCGACGCCGGGGTCAAAATCATGGGTGAGGGCCAGGTCGATGGCGATCAGCGGCTGGGGCGAATCCGCGCGGACCGTCGCCAGTTCGTCGGCCTCAACGCGGGTGTCCGAACCGCTGCAGCCGATCATCACGTCCGCGGCAGCCACCGCCGGGCGGAGCGAGTCCGCGTCCAGGGCGGTGCCGCCGCGGGTGGCCACGAAGCCTTCGGCGCGGCCGGAGGAGGAGAAGACGGAGATATCGGTGCAGCCGCGTTCGCGCAGCAGCGCCATGGTGGCGCCGGCGTAGGCGCCGGTCCCGAAGACCACCACTTTCTTGGTGGACCAGTCAGGATTCTCGGAAAGATCAGTTGCCAGATCGAGGGCGACAGAAACGATGGACAGGCCCCTGGAGCCGAGGGCGGTCTGGGCGCCCACGTCCTTGGCCGTTTTGGATGCGGCCTGGAACAACCGGACGAGTCCCGAGCTGGCGGTGCCCTCGTGCTGCGCTGTGATGAGCGCGCGGCGTACCTGGCCTGCGATTTCGCGTTCGCCGACGACGGCCGAGTCCAGTCCGGCGCTGACGGCGAACAGGTGCTGGGTGACTTCCGGGCCGGTGCGGGTGCTGAAGGAGCGGGAGACGAGGGGCTCACCCAGTCCGCTGGCTTCGCTGATCCGGGCAACCAGGGCGGCCCGGGCAGCCTCGACATCGTCCGGGTGGGAGGCTTCGCCGTAGATTTCGTACCGGTTGCAGGTGGCAAGGACAACCGCACCCGTCACTGCCGGCGACTCCGAGAGGGCGGATGTGGCGATCCCGGAGGCACCGTTGCTCAAATGAGCAACGGTCTCAAGATCGATATCGGCGTGTGACGCCACCAATGAGAAAAGAACCACAACAGGTCAATCATAGCTTTTTCGTTCCTCGGTAGAACAACTGTCCGGCGCGGGAGGTGCCAGTTGGCCCTGTGATTCCTGCCACGGCAGGGGACGGGGCCCTGCCGTGGCAGCCTGCCGTTATCTTTTACTGCTGTTTTTGGGCACAATCGAAGGCATGACTTCCAGCCCTGCCATGTCCGCTGCCGGTGCCCTCGCTGCAGACCATCCCCTGGTGGACGGCCGCACCACAGACTCGCCACTGATTACGGCCTACCGGGGTGGAAAGCCGTCGCGGCGCCCCGTCTGGTTCATGCGGCAGGCCGGGCGCTCGCTTCCCGAGTACCTCAAGGTCCGCGAGGGCATCGCCATGCTGGACTCCTGCCTCCGGCCGGAACTCGCCTCGGAGATCACGCTCCAGCCCGTCCGCCGGCATGACGTGGATGCCGGCATCTTCTTTTCGGACATCGTTATTCCCCTGAAGCTGGCGGGGGTGGGCGTGGACATCGTCCCGGGCGTGGGACCGGTCCTGGACAAGCCCGTGCGGAGGGCGGCCGACGTTGCCGCCCTGCCGCAGCTGACCTGGGAAGCCCTGGAACCCATTCGCGAGGCTGTGCGCCTCACGGTCGCCGAACTCGGCGCAACACCCCTGATCGGCTTCGCCGGCGCCCCCTTCACCCTGGCGGCCTACATGGTGGAAGGCAAGCCGTCCCGCGACCACCTCGGCCCGCGGACCATGATGCATGCCGACCCCGAAACCTGGAGCGCGCTGGCCCGCTGGGCCGCCGATGCGTCCGGGATGTTCCTGCAGGCCCAGCTGGAGGCCGGCGCCTCGGCAGGGCAGCTCTTCGACTCGTGGGCAGGTTCCCTGGGCCTGGCCGACTACACCAGGTATGTGGCGCCGGCATCCGCCCGCGCCCTTGACCACGTGCGGCACCTGGGCGCGCCGCTTATCCACTTCGGCACCGGTACCTCCGAGCTCCTGGTGGCCATGCGTGATGTGGGCGTTGACGTGGTGGGTGTTGACTACCGCCTTCCGCTGGATGAAGCCAACCGCCGGCTGGGCGGCTCCGTTCCGCTCCAGGGCAACATCGACCCCGCCCTGCTGTCGGCCCCGTGGAAGATCCTCGAGGCCCACGTCCGCGAAGTCATCAAAGCCGGCGCAGCGGCACCGGGCCACGTCCTTAACCTCGGGCACGGCGTCCCTCCGGAAACCGACCCTGCCGTCCTGACCCGGGTTGTAGAGCTCATCCACTCCATCGCTCCGGAGTAAAACGTGGACACCAACCCGGCCGGAACAGTATCCGCCCTGGTGCTGGGCGGGGGGATCTCGGGACTCCTGTCCGCCCGGGAACTTGCCGCTGCCGGACACCGGGTCACCGTCCTGGAAGCGGGCACGGAATGGGGCGGCTGCGTAGGCAGCCACGTGGTGGCCGGCCTCACCCTGGACAGCGGTGCCGAATCCTTCGCCACCCGCTCCGACGCCGTCGCCGCCCTTGCCCGCGAACTGGGCCTTTCGGGCAGGATCGTCCAGCCCCGGCCAGGCGGCGCCTGGGTGCAGCTCCCGGAGGGCCCGCGCGAACTTCCCAAAACCGGTGTCCTGGGGATCCCGGCCAACCCCTGGGACCCCGAAGTGCGCCGCTCCCTGGGCCTGCTTGGCTCCCTGCGGGCATCGCTGGACAGGATCCTTCCGGCATCCGTAGGCGCGGCCGCGGACGTTGTCAGCGTAGCCGCGCTGGTCAAGGCCAGGATGGGCGGGCGGGTCCTCGGGCGGCTGGTGGAGCCGGTAGTAGGAGGCGTCCACTCAGCTGACCCCGCGCTTCTCGACGTCGACATGGTGGCGCCGGGACTCCGCGCAGGACTCCGCAAGCACGGCTCACTGGCCGCCGCCGTAGCCGCCCAACGGCGAAACGGCGCCGGACCCGCCAAGGCCGGCTCCGCCGTCGCCGGCCTGGAAGGCGGCATGCACACACTGGTGGGCGCACTGGTCAGCGAGCTTCGCGCCCGGGGCGTCACGCTCCTGTCCGGCACGCCTGCGTCGTCGGTGGCCCGTATCGCCGAGGGATGGCGGGTTGGCGCCGCCGGAGAAACGTACGACGCCGGCCTGCTGGTAGTTGCAGTGGATGGCCCGGCCGCCGTCGGGCTGCTGGAGGCAGCCGTGCCCGCGATCGCGGGCAAGAAGCCGGGCTCCGGGCCGGACGTGCAGCTTGTCACCCTGGTTCTGGACAAGCCCGCCCTGGACAGCCGCCCGCGCGGCACAGGCATCCTCGTGGCGCCGCAAACCCCCGGCATCCGGGCGAAGGCCCTGACCCACGCAACGGGCAAGTGGGACTGGCTCGCGGAAGCCGCAGGTCCAGGACGCCATGTCCTCCGGCTCTCCTACGGACGCGTTGATGGTGCCGGCAGCCAGCCTGCCGGCCCAGATACTGACGACGATCTCCTGGCCGCCTCGCTGATTGATGCCTCTGCACTGCTGGGCGCTGGCATCAGCCGGCAGGACGTTGTGGACTGGGACGTTGTCCGGTGGCCCGGATCCTTGCCGTTTGCCGCGGTCGGGCACCGTGCACGGGTGACCGCAATCCGGGAAGCCTGCAACGCGGCCGGGGGCCTGGCTCTGGTGGGCGGCTGGGTGGCCGGCAACGGGCTCGCCGCAGTGGTATCGGACACAAAGGAGCAGATCCGGAAGCTGGCTGGCTGAACGTCGTTGCTGGTCAACGCGGTGATGCAGCTGAGCCGGCCTTTTCAGGCTGCCACTCCAGACTTCACCGGCTTTCAATTCGCCTCGCAAAATAGTTAGTGTCGATGACTATGCTTCAAAACAAGTCCGAGCTTTCAATGTCCCGGACTGGTATCCATGGGGGAATCCGGCGTGGCGCTGCAGCCGCGGCAATCGGAGCGGTACTGGTTCTATCCACAGGCGTCCCGGCGTCCCAAGCCAAGGAAGGAACGGCAGACCCCGGCGACCCGGCGGCCCCGGCCGTTGACACCGCCTCCCTCCCGGTAGTGGCTCAGCTGGAGCGCCAGTCTGACCAGTCGCGCGAGGATTCGCCCGGCAAGAACACCGGCAAGAACGCCGGCAAGAACACCAACGCCGGCAGAAACGGTCGGGCAGGCGCCAGCCCCGCTCCCACTGCTTCCGCCTCCGTCTCTGCTTCCGTAGTCCCTTCAGCCCTTCTGCCGGCCATTGCCGCCACCCTGTCTCCCGGCTCCACGCCGGCGCCGGCAACCACGGCCACGCCATCACCTGTTCCGACGGCAGGCGCTCCGACTTCCAGCACTCCGACTTCCAGCACTCCGACGGCAACCCGCCCAGCCACGTCCGCTCCTGCGGGCTCCGCCCCGGCACCGTCCGAAACGTCTCCGGTTGCTGCCGGCTCCGCCCCGGCCCGGGCTTCCGCCCCGGCATCATCCGCGGCGGGAATCCCTGCTGCAGGAACTCCGGCCGCCGCTGCCCCCGGCATGCAACCCCCAGGCGTGCAGGAAGCGCCGGCGGGTCCGGCCGGCGCCACAGCCCCGCAATCCGGCCCCGCAGGATCCACGGCCGCGGACGGTCCGGGCATCGCCGCAGGCCAATCCGGAACCGAAACAAGCGCAGCGGCAGCATCCAGTGCGGCAGCAGCGCACGGACAGGCGGCCTCCATGCCGCTTTATTTCATGCCGCAGGCCGACCAGGGGTGGAGCCCTTCCTACAGCCGAGGCGCGCAAGCCAGCAGCGTCAAGCTGAATGCGCAGCCGGAGCCGAAGAGCGCCCTGGTATGGCTGGGCTCGGGGCTGGTGGGAGTAGCAGGGGCTGCGGGACTGGTCTTTTTCCGCTTGCGGAATCCCTAGGACCGGCCTCCGGGCTCCCGCAAAGCGGACGCGCGTGTGACTTTAAGCACTTCTACGCTCTGTAGAACTTGCTGGTTTCGACTTGGCGGGTACGAAGGGGCAAACTTGTAACCATGAGCCACACTTCTGCCGAATCTGTCACTAAAACCGAAGAATCAGCTGAGCAGTTTTTCACGCTTTGGACGGTCTTCAAGCGTTCTGAAACCCTCATCCGCAGCGCTGGTGCCGCCGCTGATTTCGAGGCCCTGCTGGAGCGGCTTGCGCAGGCCGGCGTGACACACCGCGGCAGCTACGACGTTTCAGCCATGCGGGCAGACGCTGACGTGATGGTGTGGCTCCACGGGCCGAAACCTGAAGCCCTGCAGCAGGCAATCCGGGACATCCGCCGCAGCACGCTCTTCGCCGGAACCGAGATTGTCTGGTCGGCCATGGGTGTGCACCGCGAGGCGGAGTTCGCCAAGAACCACACTCCTGCCTACTCCCGGGGCGTGGCACCGGCCGAGTGGCTCTGCGTCTACCCGTTTGTCCGCTCCTACGAGTGGTACATCCTGCCCGAGGCCGAGCGCGGCAAGATGCTCCGCGACCACGGGCTGCTGGGCCGTGACTTCCCGCAGGTCATCTCCAACACCGTTTCCTCCTTCGCCCTGGGGGACTGGGAATGGATCCTGGGCCTGGAGGCACCCGATCTGGTGGACCTGGTGGACCTCATGCGCCACTTGCGCGCCACCGAGGCACGCAACCACGTCCGCGAGGAAATCCCGTTCTACACCGGCCGCCGTATTTCCGCCGCAGAGGTCGCCGAGGTGCTGGCATGAGCCCGTTTGAAGCCCGGGACCCGGCCGACGTGACCGCCGTTAACCCCGTCACCGAGGCGGGGCGGATGGCGCCGAAGAACTACGACGCCGTGCTGCTGGCCTCCTTCGGCGGGCCCGAGGGCCAGGAGGACGTCATCCCGTTCCTCCGCAACGTCACCCGCGGCCGCGGCATCCCGGACGAGCGGCTCGAGGAAGTGTCACACCACTACCGGGCCAACGGCGGCATCAGCCCCATCAACCAGCAGAACCGTGAGCTCAAGGCAGCCCTCGAGGCCGGGTTGTCCGCCCGGGGCATCGACCTTCCCGTGCTGTGGGGCAACCGTAACTGGGCGCCGTACATCCCGCAGACCCTGCAAGACGCTTACGACGCCGGGCACCGCCGCCTCCTGATGGTTACCACCAGTGCCTACTCCTGTTACTCCAGCTGCCGCCAGTACCGCGAGGACATCGGCATGGCCCTGACGGAGACCGGTTTGGACGGCCGGCTTGAGGTGGACAAGGTGCGCCAGTACTTCGACCACCCCGGCTTCGTGGAACCCTTTATCGAAGGCACCGCCGCCGGCCTGGCCACCGTCCGCGAGCAGCTCTCCGCCGCCGGCGCCCCGGACGCGCCGGTCCAGATCCTGTTCGCCACGCACTCGATCCCCACCCGGGACGCCGAAGCGGCAGGCCGCTCAGAGGGCGAACCCCGCGAGTTCGAAGAGGGTTCCGCATACGTGGCCCAGCACCTCGCCACCGCTGCCGCCGTGATGCAGCGCGTCGAGGAGGAATCCGGCCTTACCGCTCCCTGGTCTTTGGTCTACCAGTCCCGCTCCGGTGCCCCGCACGTGCCGTGGCTGGAGCCGGACATCAACGACGCCATCGAGGAACTGGCCGGCCAGGGCGTGAAGGGCATTGTTATTGTGCCGCTCGGGTTCGTCAGCGACCACATGGAAGTGGTCTGGGACCTGGACACTGAAGCCCTGGAAACCTGCGCCAACCTCGGACTTGCCGCCACCCGGGTGCCCACCCCCGGCACGCACCGAAAGTTCGTCAACGGCCTCGTGGACCTGATTTCCGAGCGGACCGTGGCCAACAACATCAGCGACCGTCCCGCCGTGACCGCCCTGGGTCCCTGGTACGACGTTTGCCGGCCGGGGTGCTGCGCGAACTTCCGCGGTGAAAAGCCCACGATTGCCGGGGCGGACACCACGGTGGGCACGGGCCACGATCCCTACCCGGGCGAAGCAGCTGCCGGCCGGTCCGGCGCTGCCGCTTCCAATACTGCCGGGGGAGCGGCGCAGCAGTGACGGTCCGCATCGGAACCCGCGCCAGCAAGCTCGCGCTCACCCAGACACAGCAGACGGCGGACCAGCTCGCCGCCGTCGGAGGCTTCCCCGTGGAGCTCGTGCACATCAGGACCGACGGCGACGTCCTTACCGGTTCCTTGTCGCAGATGGGCGGCACGGGCGTCTTCGTCGCCGCCCTGCGCGATGCGCTGCTGCGCAGCGAGTGTGACGTCGCAGTCCACTCGCTCAAGGACCTGCCCACCGGCGCCGCAGTAGGGCTCAGCCTGGCTGCCACCCCGAGGCGGGTGGACGTCCGCGATGTACTGTGCGCCCGCGACGGGCTGAAGCTCGCCGACCTCCCGTCCGGCGCCACGGTAGGGACCGGTTCCCCACGCCGCGCCGCCCAGCTCCGCACCGCAAGGCCGGACCTGGAGATCGTGGACATCCGCGGGAACGTGGACACCAGGCTGGGCAGGGTACCGGGACTGCCGGGCAACGCCACGCACGAGGTTGTTGCCGGGAAGTCATGCGACCTCGATGCCGTGGTCCTGGCAGCGGCCGGACTGGAACGCATCGGGCGGCTGGACGCCGTCAGCGAGTTCCTCGAAACGGACGTGATGCTTCCCGCCGCCGGCCAGGGCTCGCTCGCCATTGAGTGCCGCACCGCGGATGCTCCGCCGCGGCCGGGCACAACAGAAGGCTCCAGGAAAGTCCTGGCCCAGGCACTCACCGCGCTGGACGATCCGGACACCCGGCTCGCTGTTACCGCCGAGCGGGCCCTGCTGGCCCGCCTCGAGGCCGGCTGCGCCGCGCCGGTGGGCGCGTACGCCTACCGCAAGGGCAGCATGCTCCACCTCGAAGCCGTGGTGTGCGCTGTGGACGGCACCGCTTCGGTCAGGGACAAGCGGGCAACCGACGGCTTGACGGAAGTGGGCGCCACCCTGTTGGGCATCGAACTTGCCGAGGTCCTCCTGGCCGCAGGTGCCGCCGACATCGCAGACCTGCAGGCTTCCTGATCCGGCCATGGGACTGCTTTCCCGCCCTGTCCTGAATCCCCTCCCAGGGGATGGTTGAGCATGCCGGCAAGCGCTGCCGCCAGCGGCAATGAGCGTGGCACCGGGCCATTGGATGGGGTCCGGGTCCTGATTACCCGGAGCCCGGAACGTTCGCTGCCTCTCGTGGGCGCCCTTACGGAAGCGGGGGCGCAGGCCCTGCTCCTGCCGCTGATCGACTTCGAACGCGCCGCCGACGAGCACTCACTGGACGTGGCCTGCGACGCGCTCGGCGCCGGGGCCTACGACTGGCTGGTCATCACCAGCGCCACCACAGTCCATGTGCTCCTCGCCAAGGCAACCGATCGCGGCCTCAACCTGCGGCAGTGGATCCCCGCCCGCACGCGGATCGCGGCTGTCGGGCCAGCCTCCCGGAAGCTCCTGGAAACCGCTAGCCTGCCGGTGGCCGTGACGCCCAAGGCCGAACAGTCAGCCGCGGGCCTCCTTGAGGTGTGGCCCGCCGGCGCCGGGAAAGTCCTGCTGCTGCAGGCAGACATTGCGCCGCCGCGCCTCGCTGAAGGGCTGACGGCGGCAGGTTGCCTCGTCACAGCGGTCACCGCGTACCGGACCGTGGACTACCCGGCGGCACCGGAGCGCAGGCTTGCCATCCCGGCGGCGGACGGGGGACCCGGCCACGCGCCGTCGTACTCCCTGCTGGCGCCGGAAGCAGCCGCCGCGGAAATCGCCGCCGGACTGATCCACGTGGTGGTGGCCGCTTCGCCCAGTGCTGTGAGGCGGATCGATGCGCTCTCGCCGCTGCACGGCTGCCGGCTGGTGGCGATTGGGCGGTCGACGGCGGAACAGGCCGCAGCCCTGGGCCTCGCCGTTGCAGCAATCGCCGCAGAGCCAACGCCCCAAGGGCTGGTAGCCGCCGTCGAAGCGGCCCTCGCCCCAGGGTGACGTGCTGTGGCGCCGCCATCGGATTGCGGGCGGGCGCCAGCGGGTACGAACCCATTCCAGAGACAACGTGAAGGACGTCGAACATGACATTTCCGAGCCAACGCCCCCGCCGCCTGCGCACCACTGCTGCCATGCGACGGCTGACCGCTGAAACCCGGCTGGCACCGGCCGAGCTGATCCTTCCCGCCTTCATCCGGGAAGGTTTGGCTGAGCCCAACCCGATCACATCGATGCCCGGCGTTGTCCAGCACACCCCTGACACTCTGAAACGGGCCGCGGCGGAAGCGGTTGAGCTGGGCCTCGGCGGCATCATGCTGTTCGGCATCCCCCAGGTCCGGGACGCGGAGGGGACGGCCTCCCTTGACCCCGAGGGAGTCCTGAATAAAGCCATCCGGGATGTCCGGGCAGAGGTTGGCGATGACCTGGTCATCATGAGCGACGTGTGCCTGGATGAGTTCACGGACCACGGGCACTGCGGGGTGCTGGACGCCGACGGCTACGTGGACAACGACCGCACTGTGGAGATCTATGCACGGATGGCGGTGGCACAGGCCGACGCCGGTGCCCACATGCTGGGCCCCTCCGGAATGATGGACGGCCAGGTCGCGGCCATTCGGGCAGCCCTGGACCAGGCGGGGCACACCAACACCTCGGTGGTTGCCTACGCCGCGAAGTACGCGTCGGCCTTCTACGGTCCGTTCCGTGAAGCCGTGGACTCGCAGCTCAAGGGCGACCGGCGGACATACCAGATGGACGCCGGCAACCGGACGGAAGCCCTCCGGGAGGTGGAGCTGGACCTTGCCGAGGGAGCGGACGTGGTGATGGTGAAGCCCGCCATGAGCTACCTGGACATCGTCGCGGATGTGGCCGCCATGAGCCCGGTCCCGGTGGCCGCCTATCAGATATCGGGGGAGTACGCGATGATCGAGGCCGCCGCCGCCAATGGCTGGATTGACCGCCGCGCCGCCATCACGGAATCAGTGCTGGGCATCCGCCGTGCCGGGGCGCATATGGTCCTGACCTACTGGGCCGCCGAGCTGGCCCGCTGGCTGAAGGAGTCCTGATGACTGAGGTGCCGCCGAATCCCACTGCGCCGGTGGGGCCGCAACGGATCCTGCTGGGTTTGAACACTTTCGGCGACGTTGGCGAGAACCCGGACGGCAGCCCGCAGCCGCATGCACGGGTGCTGCGCCAGTTGCTGGAGCAGGCGGAACTGGCGGACGCCGTCGGACTTCACGCCTTTGGTGTGGGGGAGCACCACCGCAAGGACTACGCGGTATCTGCGCCGGAGGTTTTCCTGGCCGCGGCCGCGGCCCGCACCACCAGGATCCGCCTTGGGTCCGCCGTCACCGTGCTGAGCTCTGACGATCCCATCCGGGTGTTCCAGCGCTTCTCCACGGTGGACGCCCTCTCCAACGGACGGGCCGAGGTGATGCTGGGGCGCGGCTCCTTCATCGAATCCTTCCCGCTGTTCGGGCTTGACCTTGCCGACTACGAGGTCCTGTTCGAAGAGAAGCTCGAGCTGTTCGACAAGGTGCGGGCACAGAAGCCCGTGCATTGGGAAGGCCGGACCCGGCCCGCCCTCGCCGGCCTGAGCGTGTACCCGCCCCTGGAACGCCACCTGCTGCCCACCTGGATCGGCGTGGGCGGAACCCCTGAATCAGTGCTCCGCTGCGCGCAGTACGGTTATCCGGTTATTTTCGCGATCATCGGCGGGCAGCCCCGCAGCTTCCGCCCGCTGCTGGACCTGTACCGGGAAGCCATGGGCAAGTACGGCCACCCCATGCAGCAGGTGGCCACGCATTCACCGGGCCACGTGGCTGATACCGACGAGCAGGCCCGGGAGGAACTCTTCCCGCACTGGCTGAAGCTGCGGAACAAGCTGGGAGCCGAGCGCGGCTGGGGACCTGCCGGACGGGGCGAATTTGACGCGCTGTGCGCCCCGGAGGGTGCCCTTTATGTCGGCTCGCCGGAAACGGTGGCGCAAAAAATCGTCCAGCTTAAGCAGAACCTCGGCGTGGACCGCTTCGACTTCAAGTACAGCAATGGCCCGCTGCCGCACTCGGCCATGATGCGCTCCATCGAGCTGCTGGGTACTGCGGTGGCGCCCCGGGTGGCGGAACTGCTGGCCGCAAATGACCGGCCGGCCAACTGAGAGAATAGGAACCATGACTTCCAGCAATCCTCGCAATGAGGCACTCTTCGACCGCGCCCGCCAGCTGATGCCGGGCGGGGTCAACTCCCCGGTCCGGGCCTTCGGGTCCGTGGGCGGAACGCCGCGCTTTATGGTTTCCGCCAAGGGCCCGTACCTGACGGACGCCGACGGCAAGGAATACGTGGACCTGGTCTGCTCCTGGGGTCCGGCGTTGCTCGGCCACGCGCACCCCGCTGTGCTGGAGGCCGTTCACGCCGCCGTGGACAGGGGCCTCTCCTTTGGGGCATCCACCCCGGACGAAGCCAACCTGGCGGAAATCGTCAAGGAACGCGTGCCGGCCGTCGAACGCCTCCGCATGGTCTCCACGGGCACCGAAGCCACCATGACCGCTGTCCGGCTGGCCCGCGGTTTCACCGGCCGCAACCTCATCATCAAGTTCGCCGGCTGCTACCACGGGCACTTGGACAGCCTTTTGGCGTCTGCAGGATCGGGCGTGGCGACGCTCGCCCTTCCCGGCTCCGCAGGCGTCACCGAGGCCACCACGGCCGAAACCCTGGTGCTTCCGTACAACGACCTGGCGGCCGTCAAGGAAGCCTTCGCCACCCACGGGCAGAATATCGCGGCGGTCATCACGGAGGCCGCCCCGGCCAACATGGGCGTGGTGACTCCGGAGGAAGGCTTCAACCTGGGCCTGTCCCGGATCACCCGCGAGCACGGCGCGCTGCTCATCGTGGACGAGGTCCTCACCGGCTTCCGCACGGGCTACTCCGGTTACTGGGGCCTCACCGGCGGTGCGCCGGACGCCGCAGAGCCGTGGACACCGGATCTGCTCACCTTCGGCAAGGTCATCGGCGGAGGAATGCCGACGGCGGCCCTCGGCGGACGTGCCGACGTTATGGATTACCTCGCCCCCACCGGTCCCGTGTACCAGGCCGGCACACTGTCCGGGAACCCCGTGGCGATGGCTGCCGGCGTGGCGACCCTGACCCATGCCACCCGGGACGTGTACTCGTTCATCGACGTCCGCTCGCTGGAGCTCTCCTCTGCAGTGTCCACCGCCCTGGACGCGTCCGGCGTGGACCACTCCATCCAGTTCGCCGGGAACCTGTTCTCGGTGGCCTTCGGAACCTCGGCACACGGTGTCCACAACTACGCTGACGCGCAGGGCCAGGAAGCCTTCCGCTACGCACCGTTCTTCCACTCCATGCTGGAATCCGGCGTCTACCTGCCGCCGTCGGTCTTCGAGGCTTGGTTCCTGTCCGCCGCGCACGACGACGCCGCCATGAACCGTATCTTCGACGCCCTTCCGGCGGCAGCCAAGGCGGCAGCAGCCGCTCAAGGCTAGAGACCGCGGCCAGTCCCGCCGTCGGCTGTTCATCTCCGCGACAAAAAGGAAATCCCCGGCTGCGGGCTGCAGCCGGGGATTTCCTTTTGTGTTTAAGGACTTAGAGGACGTCCGAGAGGAAGCCCTTGAGGCGCTCCGTTTCCGGGGCGCTGAAGATCTTCTCGGGCGGTCCCGATTCCACCACCACGCCGGCGTCCATAAACGTCACGGTGTCCGAGACGTTGCGGGAGAAGCCCATTTCGTGGGTCACCACCACCATGGTCATGCCGCCCTTTGCAAGGTCCGTCATCAGCGCCAGGACGCCCTTGACCAGCTCCGGGTCCAAGGCAGACGTGGCCTCGTCAAAGAACATCACTTCGGGCTTCATGGCCAGTGCACGGGCGATGGCAACACGCTGCTGCTGGCCGCCGGAGAGGTTGGCCGGACGGGCGTCCGCCTTGTGCTTCAGGCCCACGAGGTCCAGCTGCTCCAGGGCCTCGGCACGGGCCTGGTCCCTGGGCAGTTTGCGCAGTTTCTGCAGTGCCAGGGACACGTTGTCCACCACCGTTTTGTGCGGGAACAGGTTGAACTGCTGGAACACCATCCCGATGCGCTGCCTGAGCTCGTCCGGGTTGTCCTTCAGGACAGAGCGGCCATCGAGGAGGATGTCGCCCTGGTCCGGCTCGATCAGCCGGTTCATCACCCGAAGGAGCGTTGACTTACCGGAGCCGGACGGGCCGATCACAGAGGCTGTGGTGCCCTTCTCCACGTGCAGGTCTATGCCGCGGAGAACATGGTTGTGGCCGAACGAGAGGTGCAGGTTCTTGCCGGTCAGGGTTCCGGAAGCGAATTCCGTCATGCCTGTGCCCCCTTGCCGATAGGAGCTGCAAGCTCGTCCGGTTCCTTCTTTTCCGGCTTGCCGGTACGCAGCCGGTGGTCGATGAAGTTCACGAAGTGGGTGAGCGGGACGGTCAGGATCAGGTAGAGCACTCCGGCGGCCACCAGTGGTGAGAGGTTTCCCGTATTGGCCATGGCATCGTTGCCGATCCGGAAGATTTCCCGGTCGGAGGCAGCGAGGCCGAGCATAAACACCAGCGAGGAATCCTTTAACAGCGAGATGAACTGGTTCACCAGTGCGGGAAGGACCCGCCGGATGCCCTGCGGCACCACAACGAGGCGCATTGAACTGCCGTAGCTGAATCCCAGCGCCCGCGATGCCTCCAGCTGCCCCTTCTCCACGCTCTGGATGCCGGAGCGGAAGATCTCACCGATGTAGGCAGCCGCAATCAGCGTCAGGGCCAGGATGCCGAGCGGGTACGGGTTCCTGGATCCGGTGATTTCCCGGGCGATGGGGCTGAGCCCGATGCCGATGACCAGGATCACCAGGATGGCCGGGAGGCCGCGGAAAATATCGGTGTAGATGCGCGCCACCCAACGGGCGCCCGCGTTGCGCGAGATCCCCATCATTGCCAGCCCCAGTCCCAGGAGGGAGCCGAGGATGCCCGAGGCAACGGCCAATATCAGGGTGTTGGGCAAGCCCACCATAAGCAGGGCGGGAATGACTTTGGCCATTTCCTCCCAGTTGAAGAAGGTATCAGCCAACTGGTCCAAGAGATCCATGAACGTCCCGGCTCAATCAGCTCTGGGGAACCGTGGCGGCCTTGCTGCCCGGCTTCCAGTCGGTCGGCATCTCGCGGTCCGGGTACCATTCCTTGGTCAGCTTGGTCCAGGTTCCGTCTGCGATCACGGCGTCCAGCCCGGAGTTCAGCGCGTCGATCAGCGGCTGGTTGTCCTTGGCCACGGCGTAGGCGGTGAAGTTCTGCGTGTTGACGACGGATTCGACGATGGCGGTGCCGTCACCTTCCTTGACCTGGCCGGTTGCCTGCTGCGAGGGGGCCACCCAGGCGTCAACCTGGCCGTTGCGCACGTTGGCGTAGACGGTGGCGTAGTCCGGGAAGCGGATGGGCTCAAGCTTGAGGGTGTTGGTGACGTAGTCATCCTGGACTGTGCCCTGGACCACGCCGATGCGGAGATCGCCCTTCAGGTCGTCAAAGCCCTTAATGCCGCTGTCGGTCTTGGCGACAACGGCCATAAAGCCGAAGTCGTAGCCGTTGGTGAATCCGACGTTCTGGCGGCGGGCGTCCGTGGTGGAGATGGAGGAGGACCCGACGTCGAACTGCTTGGTCTGGACCTGGGAGAGCAGCGCGGAGAAGTCCGTGGCAACGAATTCGACCTCAAGGCCGAGCTTGCCGGCGATGGCGCGCAGCAGTTCGTTGTCGTAGCCGGTGAACTTGCCCGAGGGGTCAATGAAGATGTTCGGGGGGGCGTCCGAGAGGGTGCCCACCTCGAGCTTGCCTTCAGTGTTCAGCCCGAGCTTGGTCTTGTCGATCTTGTCGATCGGGGTGACGTCGGCAGTGGTGTACTTGTCCAGCGTCTGCTGGTCGCTGCCGGCCAGGGCGTCGGTGGGCGTTCCACTCGGCTCGGGAGATCCTGAGCCGCACGCTGCAAGGGAAACCGCCAGGGCGATTGCCACGGGAGCGGTAGTCAGCCACTTCATCGCTTTGATTTTCATCAGGTTGTCACTTTCATTGAGTCATAAGTCAACCGGGCCGCAAGGCTGCGCTGGTGGCGCCTGGCACCTGTCCGGTGCTGGTCAAGCAAGGCCGGGGCAGGGGTGACCGCAAAACTTTATTATCTCACTTTGCTGTTTCCAGCCCCCTCGCTGAACAAGAGAACTGCCACTGAGCTGTCTACCCGAACTATGTTCGGCAGTATCGCTTCATCGCTGTTCTCCAGCGCTTCGTGTTGTCGACTCAACGAATGAATCGGCCTAAAACTCAGCTCGCTTACTAAGCGATGTGACTGATATCTCCCGCAGGAACTGAGCGGGCCGGTTAGAAACCCCCGGTACTGGCGTCCTCTGGCGGAAGCACCGGCCAGTCGCCCTCAATAACGGCGGTGGGCTTGGTCTTGCGGAGGTAGCCCTGGAAGTCCGCGGCCTGGCTCACGGCCCAGTCCACCTGCAGCTGGTGGAGTTGGCTGGCCGGCATGCTGAGTTTGGGGAACTTCCCGGCCATGGCGTCCAGGACCCGCAAGGTAGCCAGGGCATCAGCGGCCGACGTGTGGGCATTGTCCAGGACCACACCGTACTCCTCGCACAAGGCCGTGAGGGTCCGCTTGCCCTTGCGGTAGCGGTCCACCTGCTTGTTCATGATGTAGGGGTCCAGGACCGGAAAGCGGGTGAGTTGCGGCACCCCGTAGCGGGCCGATTCGGCTGCGAGCACGGTGAAGTCGTAGCTGGCATTGAAGGCGATGACGGGAGTGCCGTCGTCGAACAGGCCCTGCAGCACGGCCGCAAGCTCTCGTGTCACCTCATGAGCAGGCCTGCCGTCACGCCTGGCCTGCTCAGTGGTGATGCCGTGCACATCACTGGCTTCGATGGGAATTTCAACCCCCGGATCCGCCAGCCACTCATGCTCGGTGATCACTGCACCTTTGTGGTCAACCACCGTGACGGATGCGGTGACGATCCGGGCCGCACGCGAGTTGCGGCCTGTGGTTTCGAGGTCGAAGGCTGCGCGGGGAAGGGTGTTCCAGGTGCTCATGGTTCAACGCTAACGGGGGCCACCGACAATTCCCGGGAGCGCCACTGCGGCTACATTGGATCAATGCGGATTGAGTATGTGGAGGCGGTACTGGCCATCGTGAGGCTGGTTCCGCCAGGGTCCGCAGTCTCGTACGGGGACGTTGCCGAACTCCTGGGATCAGGCGGTCCCAGGCAGGTGGGCTCGGTGATGAGCCACTATGGCAGCGGCGTTCCCTGGTGGCGGATCCTCAAAGCCAGCGGACATGCACCCCAAGGGCATGAACCGGAAACGCTCCGTCACTACCGGCAGGAAGGAACCGCCCTCCTGGGCGCCCATGAGGCCTACCTGCGGACGGGGGAGGGCTCCTGGCGCGTGGACCTTGCGGCCGCGCGGTGGGTGCCGGGTGATGGAGACTTTGAGCACATCGACACGATCGCGGCGGAGCTGGCGCGCGGCCTCCGGCAATTGTCGGTGGCTGATGATGGAATGTCGGCGTGACAGTAACAGTTCCTTTTACAGGTCCACGCGACGAGTACCGCGAGCCGGCAGATGCTGACGCCGAATTTGGCGCCTTGCCCGGAGCAGTGGACGACGACGGCACTTTGCCTCGTGAGGCAGGGCACCAGGGTGCGTCAGGCTTCGCGGGGCTCCGGTTGCTGCCGCCGCGGCACCTCCACGCCGACGCCCCGACACTGACGTCCGATCAGCAGGCAGCGGTCGACGTCGCGCGGGGATTCGGGCCTGTCCTGGTGCCGGGGGCGCCGGGAACGGGCAAAACCACCGTCCTCATCGAAGCTGCAGTCACGCGGGTCTTCCGGGATGGCGTGGATCCCGAAAGGATGCTGATCCTGGCACCCAGCCGGCTCGCAGCCGATGCACTGCGGGACCGGTTCACGGCCCGGCTGGACAGAAGCCTCAGCACCACGCCGGCCCGGACCTGGGCGTCCTACGCCTTTGATGTGATCCGGCGCGCCAAGGCTGAGGGTGTGCTGCCCCTTGCCAGGCCGCCCCGGCTTCTCTCCGGACCGGAGCAGGACCTCATCATCAAGGAACTCCTCGACGGCCACAGCCTGCCGGGACTGGAACTGCCCTGGCCTGACGATCTCGCCGGAGCCCTGGAGACGCGCGGCTTCCGCCACGAGGTGCGCCAACTCTTCGACCGGGTCATCGAATCGGGAATGACCGCCGGGGACCTTGCGGACCTCGGCCGGCAATGCCGCCGGCCGGATTGGACGGCAGCCGCCGCACTGTATGCGGAGTACCGTGACGTCCTGGACCTGCGGATGCCTGAGGCTTTTGACCCTGCCGGCATCATTACCGCCGCCCGCCAGATTTTCCAGGACGCCCCAGGGTTCCTTGCCGCCGAACGCGAGCGCCTGCAACTGATCGTGGTTGACGACGTCCAGGAAGCCAACCCCGCCGTCTTCGAACTCCTGGCGGACATAGCCCGCCGGAAAGACTGCTACGTGGCGTTCTCGCCGGACACGGTAGTCCAGGGGTTTCGGGGGGCGCGGCCGGACCTGGTGGCTGAACTTCCGAGGCTGCTCTCACCGGAGGCGCCTGTCATGGAACGCCCTTTAAGATACGCGCACCGCCACGCGCCGGAGCTCACGGAGGCGTGGTTGGGGGTTGCCGGCCGGATCTCGCAGCGGGCCGGAGGACAGTTGGCCAGGCAGCTCGAGCCGGTGGGGGACCAGCCGCAGGGAGCGGTGGAAGCCCACCTCGTGCCGTCCGCCGTCCACGAACTCCGGTACGTTGCCCAGCGGATCCTTGACCAGCACATCAACCACGGCCGGGACCTGGCCGAGATGGCAGTGATAGTGCGGAACGGGGCACAGGTCAGCGAACTGCAGCGGTATCTGTCCGGGCAGGGGATTCCTGTGCGGGTTCCAGTAGCGGAGTCGGCTGTCCGGGATGAAGTTGCTGTACGCCCCCTGCTGGACGCGTTTGCCGTTGCCCTTGATCCTGCCCTGTTGACCCCCGAGACGGCTGTATCCCTTCTGACCTCGCGGATCGGCGGCGCCACCTCCATCGAGCTGCGCCGGCTGCGGCAGTCGCTGAGGCGCGACGAGTTGCTGGGCGGAGGCGGGCGCGCCAGCGATACCTTGCTCGTCGAAGCCCTCCTGGAGCCGGGGGCGCTGGCCACACTCGGTCTGGAGGGCCGGGCCGCGCGTCGCACGGCAAGGATGATCCAGGCAGGGCGGAAGGCCGCCGTCGAACCTGGCGCCAACGCTGAGTCCGTGCTGTGGGCATTATGGAATTCCACCGGCCTCGCTGCTGCCTGGACAGAGACAGCCCTCGCCGGCGGACCGCACGGAGCCCGGGCCGACCGCGACCTTGATGCCATGATGGCGCTGTTCCACACAGCCGAGCGCTACGTCGACCAGATGCCCGGGGCCGGGCCGGAGCAGTTCCTGGAGTACCTGTTGAACCAGGAGCTCCCCATGGACACGCTGGCCGCCAGGGCCCAGATGGACGACGCCGTCGAACTGATGACTCCCGCCAGCGCAGCCGGCCGGGAATGGCCGGTGGTCCTGGTGGCCGGTCTCCAGGAAGGTGTCTGGCCCAATACCAGGCTCCGCGGTGAACTTCTGGGCAGCACCCTGTATGCCGATGCGGTTGAGCACGGAGTTGACTATGCGCTGCAGCGGGACCCGCTCAGCCGGCTCCGGGACATCCGCTATGACGAACTGCGCAGCTTCTCCACCGCGGTGTCACGGGCCCGCGAACTCCTGGTTTGCACCGCCGTCTCCTCGGAGGACGATCAGCCTTCCTCCTTCCTGGACTATGTGGCACCGCTGGATCCTGGCCAGGAAGGCAGGACTTTTACACCGGTGGAACGTCCCATGACCCTGCGCGCACTCGTGGCCGAACTCCGGCAGTACGCCCAGTTGGACGGAAAGCACGCGGCTGAGGCGGACGAAGCGGTGAAGGTCCTTGCCAGGCTCGCTGCTGCCGAGCCACCCGCGGCCGGGGCACATCCGGACAGCTGGTGGGCGCTTCCGCCGCTGACATCGTCCGCAGCCGTGGTTCCCCCGGGCGGAACGGTCTTTGTGTCGCCGTCGAAGGTGGAGACCGTCCAGAAATCACCGCTTGACTGGTTCGTCCAGGCAGCAGGCGGTGAGGCGGCCACCGATTTCGCCAGGAGCCTGGGCACACTGGTCCACGCGATCGCACAGGAGCTTCCGGATGCATCCGGGGCAGAGTACGTCGCCGAGCTGGTGCGCCGCTGGCCTGCCCTGGGTATGAAGGACAACTGGGAGGGCCGGCTGGACTACCAGCGCGCCGAGGCGATGGTGCGCAAGCTTGCCCAGTACGTGCTGGTCATGCGGAGCGAGGGCAGGAGCCTGCTGGGCGTGGAGCAGGACTTCGACGTCGCCCTCCCGGACGTGGCTGTTGATGATGGCCCTGCCCGCGCCGCCGTCCTTCGTGGCCAGGTGGACCGCTTGGAAATCGACCCCGAGGGCAGGCTCGTCATCGTTGACCTCAAAACAGGTAAGCGCCAGCCAGGTAAAGCGGAACTCTCTGCGCATCCGCAGCTTGGCGCGTACCAGGCCGCAGTCCTCGCAGGCGGCTTCACCACCGGGGAGGACAACACCCCCAATATCCCGGGCGGCGCTGTGCTCGCCCAGCTGGGGACTGGGGCCAAGAGTCCTGGCATCCAGCAGCAGGAACCACTTGATCCGAAGGAGAACTGGGCCATGGACATGGTCACGGAGGCAGCTGCCGTGATGGGCGGCAGCGCATTCGAGGCAAGGCATGACCCCTCCAAGGGGAGCCACGGCGGGCACGGCTGCCGGCTGCCTGAAGTGTGTCCATTGTGCGTGCGGGGAAGGCAGGTCACCGAATGAGTCTCGACCCAGGCGCGGGCGGGCCCGCTGTGCCAGAACCCCGGTTCACACCGGAGGAACTCTCCTGGCTGCTGGGCGAGAAGAACGTCCCCACCCCGGAACAGTCCGCCATCATCAGCTCACCGCTGACGCCCCGGCTGGTCATCGCGGGCGCAGGGTCGGGCAAAACAGCCACCATGGCTGACCGCGTGGCCTGGCTCGTCGCCAACGGCTGGGTCCGCCCGGAAGAAGTCCTGGGTGTGACGTTTACCCGGAAGGCTGCGGGCGAACTGGCGTCGCGGATACGGGCGAAGCTGGCTGCCCTGCAGCGGCTGGCCGGCCAGGACGGCGGTCGCCAGCTGTTCCCGGAGCAGCCGGTTGCCGGCGATTTCCTTGAACCCAAGGTGTCCACCTACCACTCCTTCGCCAGCGGAATAGTCTCCGACTACGGCCTGCGCCTCGGCGTGGAGCGGGATGTGGTCCTGCTGGGCGGCGCGCAGGCCTGGCAGCTGGCCAGCGAAGTGGTGGAAGCCTACGACGGCGAATACGCCCACTTCCGGGCCGCAAAGTCCACCCTGGTCAAGGCCGTTATCCAGTTGGCCGGGGAATGCGCGGAACATCTCCAGGAACCCGAGGACGTGGAAGCCTGGCTGATGGCGCGGCTTTCAGAGTTTGAGTCCCTGCCGTACATGGCGGACAAAAAGAAGAACCCTCCGCAGGCGGCGGCCGAGCTGGCCGGGATGCTGCGCACCCGGGCCAGCGTGGCAGACATGGTGGGCCGTTATGCAGCTGCGAAGCGGTCCCGGGGTGCCTTGGACTTCGGGGACCTGGTGGCGCTTGCTGCCAAGGTGGCGCAGGAAGTTCCCCTCGCCGCGCAGATGGAACGCCAACGCTACAAAGTGGTGCTGCTCGACGAATTCCAGGACACCTCCTACGCCCAGCTGGTGCTGTTCTCGCGGCTCTTTGGCGGCGGGCATGCCGTGACAGCGGTCGGGGACCCGAACCAGTCCATCTACGGGTTCCGGGGGGCGTCGGCCGGGCAGCTCTTCCACTTCGTCCGGGAATTTCCTGTCCGCACGGGTCCGGCAGACTCATCCGGGAACTGGGCTCCGGCACCTACGTCCTTCCTGACGACGGCCTGGCGGAACGGGCGGTCCATCCTGGCGGCGGCAAACGTCATGTCCGAGTCACTGGGGAGGGCAGCCGCCGGACGCGTGCCGGCCGGTGGGGGCGGAACTGCCGGTGGAGGCAGCGCCGCCAGTGGGGGCGGGGCTGCTGCGGCGGACGTGCCGCCATTGCGGCCCAGCCCGCACGCAGTGGACGGCAGTGTGGTTCTGGGGCGCTTCGGCTCTGACGCGGACGAAGCGGCCGCGCTGGCGGACGACGTCCTGAAGTACCGGGTGACCGACTTTGAACTGAAGCCGGACGGCACCCCCGTGCCTCCGGCCCTGGCTGTCCTTTGCCGGCGCCGCGCGCAAATGGAAACTGTCCGGCGCCAGTTCGAGGCGCGCGGTATCCCGTACGAAATCGTGGGGCTCGGCGGCCTCCTGGACACACCGGAGATTGTTGACCTCGTGGCCACCCTGCGTGTCCTTGCAGACCCCGGCCGGTCCGATTCTCTGATGCGGCTCCTGGCCGGTGCCCGCTGGCGCATTGGTCCGGCAGACCTGATGGCCCTGCGCGACTGGTCAAGCCACTTGGCGCGGCGGCGCGGACAAGCCGCGGACCGGCATGGTGACGAGCGGGTTGGCGAAGGGCGGCCGGTAGACGCGCAGCCGGACGAAGGCAATGAAACCGTGCTCGAGGGGGACCTCACGGACAGTGCCAGCCTGGTGGAAGCACTGGACTGGCTGCCCCGGGAGGGCTGGACGTCCGCCAACGGCCGGTCGCTCAGCGAGGCGGCCCGTGGCAGGCTTGCCCGGCTGTCAGCCGAGCTTCGGCAGCTCCGAAGTTACCTCGGTGATGACCTCACCACGCTGCTGGGGGAAGTGGAGCGGGCCATGCTCCTGGATATCGAGGTGGCGGCACGGCCGGGCATCAGCATCCACCAGGCCCGCCGCAACCTGGATGCCTTCCAGGACGCAGCCGCAGGCTTCCTGCGGACGTCCCAGCGTGTGGACATCCTCGCGTTCCTGGCCTGGCTGGAGGCTGCGGCCGCGGAGGAAAACGGGCTGGAAGCGCCCGCTGCAGACGTCAACCGGGAAGCCGTGCAGCTCCTCACAGTCCACGCATCCAAGGGTCTGGAATGGGACGTTATTTTTGTACCCGGGCTGAATGCGGGGGCCTTCCCCAGCGACCGGGACTCCCGCTGGAGCAGCGGGTCGGCGGCCCTGCCCTGGCCGCTCCGCGGTGACCGGGCCGACCTCCCGCAGTGGGACCTGGACCAGCCGGACCAGAAAGGCTGGCTGGACGCAGAGAAGGACTTCAAGGGCGCAGTCCAGGCCCACGGGGAATCGGAGGAACGCCGCCTCGCCTACGTCGCCTACACCCGGGCCAAGCACGTGCTGTGGGCGTCAAGCCCAGCGTGGGTCGGTTCCCGGACGGGACGTGCGGACATGTCGCCATTCCTTGCCGAGCTCGAGCCGCTGGCCAAAGCGGCGGACGGAAAGCCTCAGGCAGCCATAGTCCATCCGGCGTCGCAGGATGAGGCATCCCTTCCGGAGTCGAGCCCGCTTACCCTGGAAACCGAAGTTGCCAACTGGCCCTACGATCCCCTCGAGGGGCCGGTGGATCCGCGGACCGGTGACCGGCTCCGCCTGTCCGCCGGGCGGCGGGAGGCCATGGAGTCCGCCGCGGCCAAGGTGCTTGCCGAGCTGGAAAACCTGGGACAGGAGCCCCTTCCGGCCCTGGCGGGGGCAGGAGCGCCCGGCGGGGACCCGGCTGACGCCAAGCAGCTCAACGGGGTGGCCCGGGGATGGGCACGGGAAGCGGCGCTGCTGCTGCAACGCAGGTCCCGGAGGGCCGCCGGCCGCGATGTGCACCTTCCGGGCCATATCTCCGCGTCCACGCTGGTGGACCTGCGGGAGGACGCCACAGCAGTGCTTGGAAGGCTGCGCAGGCCCGTACCCCGGGAACCGGGCATGTCAGCACGGAAGGGAACCGCGTTCCACGCATGGGTGGAGGAATACTTCGGTGCCGCGGGAATGCTTGACCTCGATGAAGCTCCCGGTTCCGATGACCACATTGATGCCGCCTATGACCTGGACGCCATGGTGGCTACCTTCAAGGCGTCCCCGTGGTCCCACCGGTCGCCGGCATTCGTCGAAGTACCGGTGGAGACCCGCGTGGGGGATGTTGTGGTCCGTGGCCGCATTGACGCCGTCTTCCGCGATGCCGACGGCCGGTGGGACCTGGTGGACTGGAAGACCGGGCGCCGGCCCTCCGCCGCCGCGCTGAAAACGAAAGCCGTGCAGCTTGCCGTGTACCGGCTGGCGTGGGCGCGGCTGAAGGACGTCCCGCTGGAGGAGGTGCGGGCAGCTTTCTTTTACGTCGCGGACAACGAGGTGGTGCGCCCTCACGATCTTGGAACAGCGCAGGAGCTGGAGGGGATTGTGGGTGCTGCCCTTAGTCCTTCGTGACTGCCCTTAGTCCTTCCTGACTGCGCTAGTTCTTCTTGACGTCGATGATGGTGATGGCAGCGGTGGACGTGTCGTCCGGCCCTGCGAAGTCCCTGGCTTCGGTGCCTGGTTTGTCCTGGTCCCGGCCGCTATCCGTTTCAGCCTCGCCGTTTCCGGATGAGTCGCCACTCCCGGGGCCAGCCGCGGGCGCAGCCGGGATGGGGGTTACATGGACCGCCGGCTGGACCGGGGCGGGGACGGGCAGCGGCACGGGCACCGGCACCACCGTGACGGCCGGGACTGAACCCGTTGCGCCGGCGTCGGCCGCGCTGACCACATGCTCCGTGCCGGAAGTAACCGCTGCCGGCTGGGGTTCGACGCTGATCGGCTGCCCGCCGTGCTCTTCAATGTCCCGGGCAAGGGTGGCAAGCATTTCTTCCGCTTCGGAGACCATGCCGCTGTCATCCGAGGCGATTCCCTTCACCAGGTACTGGGCCAGGGCGAACTCGGCGGACAGTGCTGCGCGGCGCAGCAGGTGGTTGTCAGGAGTATCCCTGCGGCCGGCCGTGTAGGCGTCCAGTACCGCGTCCACAAAGTCCTGCTCATTGGAGGCGACGAGCCAGGCGAAATCGTCAGCCGGATCGCCAATCCTCAAGTCGGTCCAGCCCGTCACAGCAGTGACCCGCTGGCCCTCCACCAGGAGGTTGTCCTCGTGCAGGTCGCCGTGCACCACGCTGGGGTTGAAGCGCCACAGCGACACGTCTTCGAGGGCGTGTTCCCAGCGCAGCAGCAGGGCGGGCGGGATTTTTCCGGTGGTGGCCGCCTGATCCAGTTCATTGAGCCGGCGCTGCCGGAACTCGTTGGGTGTGTAACTGGGCAGGTCGGCGTTGCTGACCAGCGAACGGGGAAGGTCATGGATGGCGGCAAGGGCCACACCGATTTCGCGGGCCAGGACATCCGGGCCCGCCGTGAGCTCCTCGACGCTGCGGGTGCTTCCGGCCAGGTGCGAGTAGACAAACGTGCTCAGGGTCCCCAGCCGTACGCTGCCGGCCACGGTGGGCATCAGGAAGGGAAGCTCGGCGCGGATGGCCGGGGCGAAGGCCCGCAGCACGAGAAATTCCGTTTCCAGCCGGGCGCTGGCCTCGGCATGCCGGGGTGATCGGACGCGCCAGCGCTTGCCCTCGGAATCGAGCAGCAGCGCGGAGTCGAAGTCGGCGGGATCATCCGGGGCAGAGCTAACGGCCGTCGGGGTCAGTCCGGGGACTGCTGCGGTTGCAACGGCTGCCAGTTCAATCGGTTTTCTTCTCACTGTTCCACGGTAGATTGCGTGCAGTCCAAGACACCGGTCCAAGGACGGCGAGTCTTCAGATAGAGTTCAAATCAGCGGAGGCCAGGAAACCGGGAGCCCACTCCAAATATCAATTTGTCCGTCCCAGTCAGTACGGTGGACATATGAGCCACGCGGAGTCTGCAACACCCGTCCACCAGGGCAACGCTGCCCGGCTGCCGGCGAACCACCTGATGGACACGGTCCTCCCGGTGCCGCCCGCGCTGGTTGACCGCGGATCCGTGGCCCGGGCAAAGCCGGGAATGGTGGAGGAGCTCCTCGCCGGCATGGACACCATGGCCGTGGTGCTTTCCGGTCGGCAGGCCCTGATCCACGGTGGCGGACTGTACATGCCGAACGCCCGCGAACTCCACGGTGCACTCATCGCCGCACATGCAGTCCCCCAGTTGACGGTTTACCTGGGGTCCGCCCTGCCGGATTCAGACCTTCCTCCTGGAACCGAGTTGCTGCTGTTCGTCCTGCCGGAAGCAGTCGAGCCGGGAACGGCCGGAATTCCCCGGGACGCATTGTGGGCCGGGTTCCGCGATGTCGCTGCCGGGCTCACGCCCACGCATACAGCCCTCTTTGTCGAAGCCAGCGCCATCACCAACTGGCACGCCAGCCATACGCACTGCCCGCGCTGCGGATCGCCCACGGACATTGAAGCCGGGGGCTGGGTGCGGCGCTGCCCGGCGGATTCCTCTGAGCACTACCCGCGCACCGATCCCGCCATCATCGTCACCGTCGTAGGTCCGGACGGCCGCCTGCTCCTAGGCGGCGGCGGGCCGCGTGATGCAAAGAACTACTCCACCCTCGCCGGGTTTGTGGAACCGGGGGAGTCCCTGGAACAGGCCGTGGTCCGGGAAATTTACGAGGAAGTAGGGGTCAGGGTAACTGCCTGCCAGTACCTTGGCTCGCAGTCGTGGCCTTTCCCGGCCTCCCTTATGCTTGGATTTACCGCCGTCACCGAAGACGCCGTGGCAACGCCCGACGGCGTGGAGGTCACCAGGGCGCGCTGGTTCAGCCGGGAGGAACTCCAGGAAGCCGTGCTCACCGGCGAGATCACCATCTCCAGCCGGTTGTCGATCGCCCGTTCCCTGATAGAGCAGTGGTACGGCGGGCGGATTCAGGACGGGCCAGGCGCCTGAAGCTTTACATATCCATCAGACTCCAGCACGCGGTAGTCGAGACGAAAAAGCAGCAAAGTGACTACACAGAATTTTGACGGATCAGCATCCCTGGAGGACCGTATCCTCGGCGGCCTGGACGCCGAGCAGCGCGAGGTGGCCAGCACCCTCAACGGGCCGCTGTGCGTCCTTGCGGGCGCCGGCACCGGCAAGACCCGCGCCATCACCCACCGCATCGCCTACGGCGTTCACTCCGGCGTCTACACTCCACAACGACTGCTGGCCGTAACCTTCACGGCCCGCGCGGCTGCCGAAATGCGCAGCCGGTTGCGGGACCTCGGGGCAGGCAACGTCCAGGCCCGCACCTTCCACGCCGCGGCGCTGCGCCAGCTGCAGTTCTTCTGGCCGCAGGCCGTCGGTGGCACACTGCCCAACCTGCTGGACCACAAAGCGCAGATGATCGCCGAAGCTGCCCGGCGGCTGCGGTTGAGCACGGACAGGGCGTCGATCCGTGACCTCGCCTCCGAAATCGAATGGGCCAAAGTGTCCATGCTGACCCCTGCGAATTACCTCGAGAACGCACAGGACCGGGGAACGCCCGGCGGCTTCGACCTCACGGCCGTCGCGCGGGTTTTCCAGTCCTACGAAGACGTCAAGACGGACCGCAATGTCATCGACTTCGAGGACGTCCTGCTGATCACGGTGGGCATCCTGCAGGAGGACGAGAAGGTGGCCGCCACCGTCCGCGAGCAGTACCGGCACTTTGTGGTGGACGAGTACCAGGACGTCTCCCCGCTGCAGCAGCGGCTCCTTGAACTGTGGCTGGGCGGCCGGGACGAACTGTGCGTGGTGGGGGATGCCAGCCAGACCATCTACTCGTTCACCGGCGCCTCCCCGAAGCACCTGCTGGAATTCAAGGCCCGCTACCCGCAGGCCAACGTGGTGAAGCTGGTCAGGGACTACCGCTCCACGCCCCAGGTGGTGAAGCTCGCGAACGATCTCCTGGCCGGCAGGCGCAGCGGCGGTCCCGCAGCTGATGCCGCCTGGGCAGCGCCGCTGCAACTGGTGGCCCAGCGCCCTGCCGGGCCCGCTCCGCAGTTCACCGAGTGCTCCGACGACGAAGCGGAAGCCGCCACGGTGGCGCAGAAGATCAAGGCATTGCTCGACGCCGGCACCGCGGCCAGCGAGGTGGCGGTCCTCTTCCGTACCAACGGCCAGTCCGAAGCTTACGAACAGGCTCTTGCCTCCGCCGGTATCGGCTACCAGCTCCGCGGGGGAGAGCGCTTCTTTGCCCGCAAGGAGGTCCGCGACGCCATCCTCCAGCTGCGCGCAGCCACCCGGGCCGTCTCCGCGGAATCGCCGGAACCGCTCGGCCAGCTGGTGCGCGATATCGTGGCTTCCCTCGGTTACACCGACGCACCACCCCATAACGGCGGGGCGCTGCGCGAACGCTGGGAATCCCTGGCGGCGCTGGTGGCCCTTGCCGATGAACTCGTCCAGTCGCGCGGCCCGGAGTTTGGCCTCGTTGAATTCGTGAGCGAACTCCAGGAACGCTCGCTGGCCCAGCACGCACCCACCGTGCAGGGAGTCACCTTGGCGTCCCTGCACGCCGCTAAAGGCCTGGAGTGGGATGCGGTCTTCCTGGTGGGGCTCAGCGAAGGGTTGATGCCCATCTCCTTCGCAGACTCGCCAGAAGCCGTGGACGAGGAACGCCGGTTGCTGTACGTAGGCATCACCCGGGCCCGGGAACACCTCTCACTCTCCTGGTCCACGGCCCGGACCCCCGGCGGCCGGGCCAACCGCAAGCCCTCCAGGTTCCTGGACGGGCTGCGGCCGGACTCCGTGGCCGGCTCGAGCATGCGCGGAAAGGGGCCGGCGCCGCGGCGCAAGGCTGCTGCCCCGGCGGTCTGCAGGATCTGCGGGAGCATGCTGGGCACGGGAGCCGAACGCAAGGTGGGGCGGTGCAACGCCTGCCCGCCGAGCTACGAGGAACAGACGTTCGAGGCCCTCAGGACGTGGCGCCGTGAGACCGCCTTGTCCGCCGACGTTCCTGCCTTTGTGGTGTTCACCGATGCCACACTGACAGCGATTGCTGAGGCAAAGCCCTCCTCACTGGAGGAACTTGCGGCACTTGCGGGAGTGGGTCCCTCGAAGCTGGAACGTTACGGGGAAGACGTCCTCCGGGTCCTGCTGGAAAGCACGTCGCTGTGATCACCACGGCCGACGGCGCTCCCGTCGAGGTCCGGCGCTCCGCCCGCCGGACCCGGACCGTTGCCGCTTTTTGGGAGAACGGGACGGCCGTGGTGGCCATCCCGGCGCGGTTCACGGCCGCCCAGGAAAAGGAATGGGTGCAGCGGATGCTGGCCAAGCTGCACAAGCAGGGGGAACGGCGCGCACCTTCCGGCCGGAGGCGACCCGCCTCTGACACGGCCCTGGCCGCCCACGCCGCCCAACTGTCCGAACGGTACCTCGGCGGGCGGTCCGTTCCCGCGTCAGTGCGCTGGGTCAGCAACCAGAATTCGAGGTGGGGTTCGGCCACCCCGGCTGAAGGCACCATCCGTCTTTCGGACAAGCTCCGTCCGATGCCCCAGTGGGTGATCGACTACGTGCTGCTCCACGAGCTGGCCCACCTCCTGGTGGCAGGGCACAACGCTGCCTTCTGGAAGCTGCTCGAGGCCTACCCCGAGACTGCACGGGCCAAGGCCTTCCTCGAAGGTGTGTCCTTCGCCATGGCGCGCGGCCTCAAGGACAACGGAGCGCCGGATGTGCCGGGCGGCGTCAGGCCAGGGCAGGAACCCCGGCCCGACGAAAATTGGCCCGAAGAACTTTGGCCCGCCGACGCCGACTAGAGGGTGTGTCTCCTGCATGAGAGGCTGAATGGCTGCTGCGCGTTTGTAGGCTTGGGAGTCGATGTTCGGGAGACGACTGCCGCCTGAACCCGTGGCGCTTGCCGTGGGCGAGGTGCTCCGGGCCCGGGCCGGAGGCCCAGCAGCTCGCCCTTACCTCGGCTACCGAATAAGCCTATGGCCCCGGTCCAGTCAAGAATCGAAGTCCAGAACAACGGCATGACCAACGCAGCCCCGCCCGCCGGGGCCAGAACACCAAGACGCCGATCGCAGAAGCAGCAGTACACCGCCGCCATCGCAAGAAGGGCGGAGAGCAGCGCGCCGAAGTCCGCTGTGGGCGTACGCGGGTATCGGGTCGGTGTGGTTCGGTAGAATGGGAAGCACTATGGATGACCCTCCTTCACATATGCCCAGGCCCCTCCACCTTCTGACCGGTTCGCCGGCCGCCGCGGGAGAGGGGCGCCCGAATGTATGAATGGATCATGCTCGGCATCGGCCTTGTTCTCACGGTCGGTACCGGTTTCTTTGTTGCCTCCGAGTTCGCGCTGGTCAATCTGGACCGTAACGATCTTGAAGCCCGCCAGGCCGGCGGGGAAAAGCGCCTTACGCCCACGATCAAGGCGCTGAAAATCACCTCGACGCACCTTTCCGGCGCCCAGCTGGGAATTACGCTGACCACGCTGCTTACCGGTTACACGTTCGAGCCGGCGATCAGCTCCCTGCTCAGGGCCCCGCTGCAGGCCGCGGGCCTTCCCGAGTCCCTGGTGCCCGGTGTAGGCGCCGTCGTCGGCATTTTTACCGCGACGGTCTTCTCGATGGTGATCGGTGAGTTGGTGCCCAAGAACTTCGCCATGGCGCTACCGCTGGCGACGGCAAAAATAGTGGTCCCGTTCCAGACGGTCTTCACCACGGTGTTCAAACCCGTGATCCTGCTGTTCAACAACACAGCCAACCGCATCATCCGCTCGTTCGGCATTGAGCCGAAGGAAGAACTTTCCGGTGCCCGCAGTGCAGAGGAGCTCAGCTCGCTGGTGCGCCGGTCCGCCATGGAAGGTGTTCTCGATGCGGACCATGCGGTGCTGCTGCACCGGACCTTGCGTTTCTCGGAGCACTCCGCCGCGGACGTCATGACACCCCGGGTCCGGATGACCGCGGTGAACGCCAAGGACACTGCGGAGAATATCGTCTCCCTTGCCACGACCACCGGATTTTCCCGGTTCCCTGTCATCGGTGAGGACCGCGACGACGTGCTTGGTGTACTGCACGTCAAACAGGCTTTCGCCGTAGCACTGGAAAGCCGGACAACAGTCGCCGCTTCCGAGCTGATGATCGAGCCACTGCGGGTGCCCGAATCCATGGGCGTCGATTCACTGCTGGTCCTACTGCGCAAGCAGGGCCTGCAGGTCGCGATCGTGTCGGACGAGCACGGCGGAACCGCCGGCATCGTGACCCTTGAGGATCTCGTCGAAGAGATCGTCGGCGAGCTGGAGGACGAACATGACCGGGCCCGGACCGGCGTTGTCAGGACCGGACTCTCCATCACCTTTGATGCCTCCCTGCGGCCCGACGAGCTGCTGGACCGGACCGGAATCGCAGTCCCCGACGGCGAGGAATACGACACCCTGGCCGGCTTCGTCAGCGATCAACTCGACCGGATCCCGGAACTTGGCGATGAAGTCATCATCGAGGGTGGCACGCTCCGGGTGGAGCGGGTCCTGGGTACGCACGTGGAGAGGATCCGCTTCACCCCCGATGGTTTACAGGAAGCGCCCAAGAGTGCCCATGACCGCATCATCGATGACCTGACGCGGGAGCTGACCCATGAGTGAATATCTTCCCGGCATCATCTGGCTGGTGGTGCTCCTGGTGGTCAATGCGTTCTTCGTCGGCGCTGAATTCGCTGTCATTTCGGCCCGCCGTTCCCAGATTGAGCCCAAAGCCGAGGCTGGCAGCAAGGCTGCGAAGACCACCTTGTGGGCCATGGAGCATGCCACGCTGATGCTGGCCACCAGCCAGTTGGGTATTACCGTCTGCTCACTGGTGATCCTGAACGTCTCAGAACCAGCCATTCACCACCTGCTGGAAATCCCGCTGGGACTGACGTCCCTCTCGGCCGAGGTCATCGGGATCATCGCTTTCGCCACGGCACTGCTGCTGGTGACGTTCCTGCATGTGGTTCTCGGAGAGATGGTCCCCAAGAACATCTCCTTCTCGGTGCCCACGCGGGCCGCCCTGATCCTGGCCCCGCCGCTGGTGATGGTCGCGCGGATTTTCAAGCCCGTCATCTGGACTTTAAATTCCATTGCGAACTCCGTCCTGCGGCTTTTCCGGGTGGAACCCAAGGACGAGGCCACCAGTGCCTACACTTTGGATGAGGTGGCGAATATTGTGGAGCAGTCCACCCGCGACGGGATGCTCACGGATACCAGCGGAACCCTGACCGCGGCGTTCGAGTTCACCGCCAAGACAGTGGCCGATGTGGAGGTACCGATCTCCCAGATGGTGCTCCTGCCCGAAGCGGCGACTCCGGCTGAGATCCAGCGCGCCGTGGCGGAGCACGGGTACTCGCGTTACATCCTCACAGATGACGACGGCGACCCTACCGGTTATCTGCACCTCAAGGACGTTATGGACCTGACGACCCCGGAGAAGTTCACCCGGCCCGTGCCGGCCAAGCGGATCCGGCGCCTCGCCTCGGCATACAGCGGCGCCGATCTGGAGGACGCGCTGGCAACCATGCGCCGCACTGGTGCGCACGTGGCCAGGGTCTTCGATGCCCAGGGCAACACCACCGGGGTGCTCTTCCTGGAAGACATCATTGAAGAACTTGTCGGCGAAGTGCAGGACGCCACCAGCGCCTGACAGCCAGCAAGCAGGTAGAAGAAGGGCGCCGCTCCATCATGGAGCGGCGCCCTTCCTGGCCGGGCCGGTTCAATCGTTCTGTGAACGCGTCCTTGACCTTTTCTCCGGCCTGCTTCAGGTCGCTGTTGGCCTGGTCGTCCTGGCCCTCGGCCCGCAGGCTCTCATCCCCGCTGGCCTCGCCTGCGGCTTCTTTGCCCTTGCGGCCTCCTAGCCTGGCTCAACCCCCTTTCTGCAACACTTCCTTCAATTCGCCAGTAGAATGAGTGCATAGGCATGCACCTATGCACGTAAAGGGGTTGCTGGATGTTGTCGGTTCTGCAGAATGTCAGCTACCGGAGGCTTTTCGCCGCTCAGATTGTGGCGCTGATCGGCACCGGGCTGCTGACCGTTGCCTTGGGCCTTCTGGCCTATGACCTCGCCGGAAGTAATGCCGGCGCAGTGCTCGGCACCGCGTTGACGATCAAGATGCTGGCCTACGTCGGTCTGGCCCCGGTGATCAATGCCCTGGTGACGCGATGGCCGAAGAAGCGTGTCCTGATCGGCGCGGATCTGATCCGGGCGGCGATGGCCCTGAGTCTGCCGTTCATCACCGAGGTGTGGCAGATCTACGTGGTGATCTTCCTGCTGCAGTCTGCCTCCGCGACCTTCACCCCGGCGTTCCAGTCACTCATCCCGACCATCCTTCGGGAGGAACGGGACTACACCCGGGCGTTATCGCTGTCCCGGCTGGCGTATGACATGGAAGCGCTGGTCAGTCCCGCGGCCGCGGCGCTGCTGCTGACGGTGCTGAGCTACAACAAACTCTTCATCGGGACCGCCGCCGGGTTCCTGTTCTCTGCCCTGATGGTCGCCATCACAGTCCTGCCCCGGGTTCCGGTGCCCGCTGGGCCCCAGACTTCACTGTGGCACCGTACCACCCTCGGTGCCAGGATCTTTTGGCGGAACCGGCGGCTGCGGTCACTGCTGGCCCTGAACCTGGTGGTTGCCGCACCCACGGCGCTGGTGCTGGTCAACACGGTGGTGTACGTCCGGGACGTGCTGCACCGCCCGGACACCGACCTGGCCCTGGCTCTCGCGTGTTTCGGGGTGGGTTCGATGATCGTTGCGCTGTCCGCGCCCGGGGTGCTCGACCGATTGGGGGACCGCGCGGTGATGCTCACGGGCGCGGCACTCATCCCAGTCGTCCTCGCCGGCGCTGCCGCGCTGACCCTGCTCGGGGTTCCCGGAACCGGGTGGTGGCTGCTGCTGGGCTTGTGGTTCCTGCTCGGCGCGGCGAACTCCACGATCCTGACCCCGTCGTCCCGGCTGCTACGCGACGCCTCTACGGAGGAGACCCGCCCTTACGTTTTCACCACCCAGTTTTCGCTTTCCCACGCCTGCTATGTCCTCACCTACCCGCTGGCCGGGTGGCTGGGTGCCGCTGCCGGTTTGGGCTGGGCGGCGCTGGCGCTGACAATTATTGCGATGATAGGCAGTGCAGCAGCATTCCTGTCCTGGCCCCGACACGACCGAGCCGAGGCCATCGAAGAGGCAGGGAAGGAACAGAGCGTTGAGCAGTCAGCCGCACAGCGTACCCCGCGACGCACCTGAGAAACCGTCCCTGGTTCACCCGGTAACGCCAGGGCCGGAGCTTCTGGAATCAGCTGCCGGCACGCTGCGGATGCTCGCCGAACCGACCCGCCTGCACCTGCTGTGGCAGCTCGTGCAGGGCCCGCAGACCGTCACCGAGCTCACGGCAGGTGTTGGAGTGCCGCGGACGGTGGTCAGCCAGCACCTGGCCAAACTCCGTCTCAGCGGATTGGTGGACACGCGCAAAGACGGCCGCCACGTCATCTACTCCCTCCACGACGGGCACCTCGTGCGGCTCATCCGCGAAACCATTAACCACGCCGACCACCGCATCACCGGCGAACCCACCCACGATTAGACCTGCCCTGGGCAACAGGGGCAGCGAACCTGACCGCGGTGACCAGCTATTAAGCCGTGACCCTGATGAACGTGTCCGGCCTCGGGGTGCTCAACGACGTCACCATCACCCAGTCCTCCGCCGTCTGGGAACTCCATGAACTGGTCCCTGATCCTGGCCATTCCCGTCACCACCTCATCGCCGTGCTCGTGGTCAAAGCCGGCTGTTACAACAGAGTTGCCCTCTCGTATGGAGCTGCAGGGGTCCTTCACCGCGTCGTTGTAGGGCTACGCCAATAACGGAGACACACCCGAGGCCGGCTTAGCTTTTCGGCCCGCCGTCCTCGCCATTCTGGTCGTCCTGGCCCTGGTTGGCGCCGCCGTCAGCCTGGCCGCCGCCGGCCGTCCCGTCGTCGGGCTCTTCCGTGCCGGCCGACGGGGACTCGTCAAACCCGCCGCTCAGCAACTTCTGCAGGGCGTCGTCCACTTCGCTGTCACTGGCCTCGGCCAGCTTGCGGCGTCCGCTGAAACCCTTCGGATCGTCCAGGTCCTCCGCGGTGGGCAGGAGGTCGGGGTGCTGCCAGATCGCGTCGCGGCCTTCGATGCCGCGTTCTTCCTTCAAGGTGGCCCAGAGTGTTGCGGCGTCCCGCAGCCGGCGGGGACGAAGTTCCAGCCCCACCAAGGCGGCGAAGGCGTGCTCGGCCGGCCCGCCCGTTGCCCGCCGGCGCCGCACTGTTTCCCGCAGCGCGCCGGCGGAGGGCAGCAGCTTCTCGGTGGCCGCGGCCGTGAGCTCGTCCACCCAGCCCTCCACGAGGGCCAGCGCCGTCTCCAGCTTCTCCAGTGCCTGGTCCTGCGCAGGAGTCCGCTGCGGCATGAATACGCCCTGCGACAAGGCCTCCTGGATGCCCTCGGGATTGCTGGGGTCCAGGTCTCGGGCCAGTTCTTCAATGCGGGACGTGTCGATGTGGATGCCGCGGGCGTAGGCCTCGATGGCGCCCAGCAGGTGGCCGCGCAGCCACGGGACCTGCACGAAGAGCCTTGCGTGGGCAGCTTCCCTGACGGCGAGGAAGAGCCGGATATCGTTTTCAGGCAGGGACAGTCCTTCACCGAAGGCGGCGATGTTCAGGGGCAGCAGTGCCATTTCAAGGTCGGCCAGGGGCACGCCGATGTCGGTGGAGCTGACCACGTCCTGGGAGAGGGCGCCGATGGCCTGTCCGAGCTGCATGCCGAAGATGGCGCCGCCCATGTTCTGGAGCATGGACGAGGCCCCGCCCATCATCGACTTCATTTCTTCCGGCATCTGTTCGGTCATGGCCGAGGAGAGTGCGTTGGCGATGCTGTTCGCCACCGGCTCGGTGAGCCGCTTCCACGTGCCAAGCGTGGCCTCCACCCACTCTGCGCGGGACCACGCCCGGCCGATCAGGCCGGTGGCGGGAAGGTCCGTCACGGGATCGAGCCACAGTTCGGCGAGCCGAAGGGCTTCGTCCACTTCACGGGACTGCTGCGAGGTGACTGACGGATCGGCACTCGCCGCTGCAACCCGCCGCGCATTCTCGTGGGCAAGCTGCCAGTTCACTGGCCCTTCAGACGGTGCGCTCATCATGGCCTGCACCTGGGAGAACATCTGGGCCAGCAGATTCGGGTCGTTGGGAAGGCCGGCTGCCTTGGCCAGTTCGGCGGGGTCGAAATTCTCCATCCCCTTGCCGCCCATCAGGTTTTGCAGCATCTCGGTCAACGGGTCCTTGGGGGTGTCGTCGCCGTTGGACGGATTAAGTGGGTTGGAGGTCATGATCCCGCCGATCGTCGGTGTGACTGGTGCTCAACCTTCACGGTACCCCGGTGCCGGTCGGCTGTCTGCCGCACTGCGTTACCGTTCGCTGTCGGCAAAGAACTGGAGCTGCCGGTCACCGCGTAATGTTGGTGCAGTGACTACAACCCGTGGCGGCCACCCTTCAGAGGACCACGCCGCCGAGCTCCAGTCCGGCCCCTGGCCTGCGGAAACAGAAGAGCCCGAGGCTGGCAGCACGCCAGCCGGCCCACCGTCTTCCCCAGCGGAAGCGGGACCCATCGGACCCGACCGCCGAAAGCCCAAGCTCTCCGCCATGATGGTGGCCGGGGTGGCGGCGCTTGGCCTGGGAATCGCCGTGGGCACCCTGCCGGTGCCCTATGTTGTTGAATCGCCCGGCCCCACCTTCAACACCCTGGGCCAGAGCCAGGGAAGCCCGGTCATCAGCGTCACGGGCCGGGATACTTATCCCGCGGCGGGAAACCTTGACCTGACCACCGTCTATGTAGACGGCGGCCCCAATGGGCCGGTGAGTTTCCTGGGGGCTTTCTCTGCGTGGCTTGACAGTTCCAAAGCGGTGTATCCCGTGGAAATGATCTATCCCAAGGGGACCAGCAAGGAAGAGGCGCAGGAGCAGAGCTCGGTGGCCATGACCACCTCGCAGGAGAATGCGGTGGCGTCCGCCCTCAATGAGCTGGACATTTCCTTCGGGCAACAGCTGCAGGCCGCAGGCCTGTCCGACGGTTCCGCCGCGGCCGGAAAGATTGAACCGGGTGACATCCTCAAGACGGTCAACGGCAAGGAGATCACCTCCCTGGCCGTCATCCAGGAGGAACTGGCGGCAGGCAAGGGTGCGCCCGCCACCGTGGTGGTGGAACGGGCTGGCCGGGAAGTCAGCCAGTCCATTACGCCCAAGGACAACGGCGAAGGGCGTTTCATCCTGGGCGTGATGCTCAAATACCTGTTCACCTTCCCCTTTGACGTGAAGATCTCGCTGGACAAAGTGGGCGGGCCCAGCGCCGGGCTCATGTTCTCGCTCGGCATTATCGACACCGTCACCCCGGGCGACCTGACCGGCGGCAAGCACTTTGCCGGGACGGGAACCATTTCCCCGGACGGCACTGTCGGACCCATCGGCGGCATCGGGCAGAAGATGCAGGGGGCACGGGCCGGGGGAGCCACTGTGTTCCTTGCCCCCGCTGCCAACTGCGGGGAAGTGGTGGGCCATGTCCCGGCTGGCCTGCAGGTGGTCAAGGTTGAGAACCTCGCAGAGGCGAGGGACGCCGTCGAACTTGCCGGTTCCGGCCAGGACACGTCCGGCCTCCCGGCGTGCACAACCAACTAGACTGGGCAGGAACTAAGCTCTACCGCCACTCGTGGCAATTATGACGGCTAAACCAGCGTTTGACCGGTAAGGACGTCGCTCGCACGCACGCTTCGAATCATCTGACCGACCAGCTATGAGGTACCGAGTTTGTCCCGACCCGCCAGCACCATGTCCACAGGTAAACCCCCTTCAAGACGCGGCGCGCTGACGCCCACGCTGATCGTTGTTGCCCTGGTGGTTGTGGGCTTCATCTTCTTCGCAAACGTCTGGACCGATGTCCTCTGGTACCGCCAGCTCGGCTTCATCGAAGTGTTCGTCACCGAGAACCTGGCCAGGATCGGCATCTTCGTGACCGGATTCGCCGTGATGTTCCTGGCGGTCTTCTTCGCCATCCGCATCGCATACCAGTCCCGTCCGGTCTACGCACCGGACTCTGAAATCCGCGACAACCTCAACCGTTACCAGGCACAGCTGGAACCGGTCCGCCGCGTGGTGATGGTGGGCCTGCCTGTCCTTTTCGGACTGTTCGCCGGCAGCGCCGCCGCCAGCCAGTGGCAGAAGGTCCTCCTTTTCTTCAACCAGGAGCCCTTCGGCCAGCAGGACCCACAATTTAACCTGGATATCAGCTTCTACCTGATGACCCTGCCGTTCCTCGGTTTCGTCACCGGGTTCCTGATCAGCGTGGTGGTTATCGCCGGAATTGCCGGAATCCTCACCCACTATCTGTACGGCAGCATCAGGCTGATGGAGCGGGGCGTCTTCACCAGCCGTGCCGCCCAGATCCACATCGCCGTCACGGGCGCTGCCTTCCTGGTGCTCCTGGGCATCAACTTTTGGCTGGACCGTTACTCCGCGGTTCAGAGTAACGGCGGACGCTGGGCCGGCGCGCTCTACACGGACGTCAACGCCGTCATCCCCACCAAGGCCATCCTGGCGGTGGCAGCCGCGCTGGTTGCCATCCTCTTCATCGTGGCAGCGGTCATCGGCCGCTGGCGCCTGCCCGTCATCGGAACCGCGATGCTGGTCATCACGTCCATCCTGGCCGGCGGTGTCTACCCCTGGGTGATCCAGCAGTTCCAGGTCCGCCCGTCAGAAGAGACACTGGAAAAGCAATACATCCAGCGCAATATCGACAACACGCGCAAAGCCTATGGACTCGATGCCATCCAGGTGAGCCGCTATAACGCCACCAACACCGCCAGTACCGGTGCCCTCGCCCCGGATGCCCAGACCACGGCAAACATCCGCCTGCTCGACCCAAACCTGATTTCGGACGCATTCTCCCAGCTGGAACAGTACCGGCCGTACTACCAGTTCCCGGACGCCCTCAACGTGGACCGCTACAAAGTGGACGGCAAGATCCAGGACACAGTGATCGCTGTCCGTGAACTGAACCCCACCAACGTGGCCACCAATCAGCAGGGCTGGCTGAACCAGCACGTGGTGTACACCCACGGTTACGGCGTGGTGGCCGCCAAGGGCAACAAGTTCACCGTGGACGGCAAGCCGGACTTCCTGCAGTCAGGCATTCCGTCAACGGGCGTGCTGGGCGATGATTCGAAGTACCAGCCCCGGATCTACTTCGGCGAGTCCTCGCCCGAATACTCTATTGTGGGCGCACCGGACGGAGCCCCTGCCCGTGAGCAGGACAGGCCGTCCGGCCGAGAAGGGGAGGGGGAGACCCAGTACACCTTCGAAGGCAACGGCGGACCCAACGTTGGAACTTTCTTCAACCGGGTGCTGTACTCCATCAAGTTCCAGTCCTCGGACATGCTGCTCTCTGACGGCGTCAACGCCGAGTCCCAAATCCTGTACGACCGCAATCCGCGTGAGCGCGTGGAGAAAGTTGCCCCCTACCTGACGGTGGATGGCAATGCCTACCCGGCTGTGGTGGACGGGCGCGTGAAGTGGATCGTGGACGGCTACACCACCAGCCAGTACTACCCCTACTCGCAGCAGGAACAGCTTTCCAACGCCACCGAGGACACCCAGACCACCTCGGGACGTGCCGTGGCCCTGCCCAACAGCACGGTCAACTACATCCGGAACTCGGTCAAAGCCACGGTGGATGCGTACGACGGTTCGGTCACCCTCTACGCCTGGGATGACCAGGACCCGCTGCTGAAGTCCTGGCAGAAGGTGTTCCCCTCATCGCTGAAGCCGTTCTCGGAAATGTCCGGCGACGTGATGAGCCACGTCCGCTACCCGGAGGACCTGTTCAAGGTCCAGCGCCAGCTCCTGGGGCAGTACCACGTTACGGACCCCTCCAGCTTCTACAAGACCAATGACGCCTGGAGCGTGCCGGCGGATCCCACCGTGGACACGGATGTCAAGCAGCCGCCGTTCTACATGTCGCTGCAGATGCCGGACCAGGAGGAGCCTGCCTTCCAGCTGACGTCCTCGTACATTCCGCAGATCGTCAACGGAAACGCCCGCAACGTCCTTTATGGGTTCCTGGCTGCCGACTCGGACGCCGGCAACCAGGCTGGCGTGAAAGCCGACAGCTACGGCAAGCTGCGGCTGCTGCAGATCCCGCCGGAGATCCAGGTCCCCGGACCCGGCCAGGCCCAGAACAAGTTCAACTCTGATCCCACTGTGTCCCAGGCCCTCAACCTGCTCCGCCAGGGCGCCTCGGACGTGCTGAACGGCAACCTGCTGACGCTTCCTGTCGGCGGCGGCATCCTCTACGTCCAGCCGGTCTACCTCAAGTCCACCGGCGAGACGTCCTACCCCACGTTGCAGCGCGTCCTGGTGGCCTTCGGCGACAAGGTTGGTTTTGCCCCAACCCTGGACGAGGCCCTGAAGCAGCTCTTCGGAGGAGACTCCGGGGCCGCCGCCGGAGACTCGGACAACAACGGGCAGGCGCCGGCGGGCCCGGCTACACCTGCCACGCCGGCAGGAGCAGATGCGAAGGCTGAGCTGAAGGCGGCGCTGGACGAAGCGAACGCGGCGATGCAGGCCGGGCAGGCAGCACTGGCTGCCGGCGATTTCACGGCCTACGGTGAGGCGCAGAAGCGGATTGCAGCCGCCCTCAAGAAGGCGGTGGATGCAGAGGCGAAGATCCCGGTGATCGCGCCCGAGGCCACCCCGGCTCCGGCGTCGACGGCAACCCCGGAAACCACACCGTCGCCCTCGCCGAGCAGCTGATGCGCACTACATGATCACGACGGCGGCAGCCGGCATCCGTTCGTCCAGAGAGCGGATGCCGGGCCGGCGAGACGGAGATCACGCCCTCCCGATTTTGCCTGCTGTTCACCTCCCGGTAGAGTAGTTCTTGCGACGCGGGGTGGAGCAGTTCGGTAGCTCGCTGGGCTCATAACCCAGAGGTCACAGGTTCAAATCCTGTCCCCGCAACTGGAGAAAGGTCCGGATACTGGAAACAGTGTCCGGACCTTTTGTTTTAAGCTCCCGCCGCCGGTGATGCAATGCGCATGGAGTCGGGCAACGCTCCATCACCTTTCGCCTGGAATCGGGCAACGCTCCATCACCTTTCGCCTGGAATCGGGCAACGCTCCATCACGTTTCGCCTGGAATCGGGCAACGCTCCATCACGTTTCGCATGGAGTCGGGCAACGCTCCATCACTCTTGGGAATCTCCCGGAGGTACTCTCCCGCACGCTTCCGCCGGCCGCACCGCCGTCGAACTCCACCAGGAACTGATGGAGCGATGCCCTAAAACCTGCCGGAGCGATGCCCTAAACCTGCCGAGGTGTGGCGCGTTGCGGGGAAGGCGCCGGAGGTGGCGGGAAGCCCGAAACGGCGGGTGGAAAAACCTGCCGCCGAAATAGGGTAGTGTTGATTCTGCGACGCGGGGTGGAGCAGTTCGGTAGCTCGCTGGGCTCATAACCCAGAGGTCACAGGTTCAAATCCTGTCCCCGCAACTTATGTGAAGACCCCGACCGGCAGACAAGCCGGACGGGGTCTTCTTTTTTCCTTGAATGCCGGCAGTTCCTAGTATTCTCTTTCGCAGAGCCTCACAGATCGTGAGTACCACGTCATTCTCGAGAGGAATGTTGCTCGATGTCCACACCCACGAAGAAGCCTGGCGCCGCCGCGGGCAAGCGGTCCCGTCTCTATTGGGGTGTGCCCGCCGTCCTCGTGGCGCTGGTCCTGGTGGTGCTGATCGCCAAATGGCTGGTGGGGCTGCCCGCCGTCGCTTCCTTCGCAGCGGACTATCCGGGCCACTCTGAGCTTCCGGCTCAGGCACCGGAGGGGTTCCCGGCATGGTTGGCATGGCAGCACTTCCTGAATGCATTCTTCCTGCTGCTCATCATCCGGACCGGCTGGCAGGTGCGTACCACCACGCGTCCCAGCGGCCACTGGACCCGGAACAACAAGGGACTGATCAAAACCAAGAACCCGCCCACCAAGATCAGCCTTGAGCTCTGGTTCCACCTGACGCTGGATGCGCTGTGGATCCTGAACGGCCTGGTGTTCGCCGTCCTGCTGTTCGCCACCGGGCAGTGGATGCGGATCGTCCCCACCAGCTGGGACGTCTTCCCGAACGCCCTCTCGGCAGCCCTCCAGTACGCCTCTCTGGACTGGCCCACGGAGAACGGCTGGATCAACTACAACGCCCTCCAGCTCCTCACGTACTTCATCACGGTCTTCATCGCGGCTCCGCTGGCCTTCATTACCGGCCTGCGCATGTCCTCCGCCTGGCCCAAGAAGGCAGCCGGCCTCAACAAGGCATACCCCATTGAATGGGCCCGCGCCGTCCACTTCCCGGTAATGATCTACTTCGTGGCCTTCATTGTGGTGCACGTCTTCCTGGTCCTTGCCACCGGCGCCCTGCGCAACCTCAACCACATGTACGGCGTACGGGACGACGACGGCTGGTTCGGGTTCTGGGTGTTCCTCGCCTCGGTGGTGGTCATGGCAGCCGGCTGGTTCTTGGCCCGCCCCATCTTCCTGCGGCCGATTGCGTCCCTGATGGGCAAGGTCAGCCGCTAAAGACGGACACCGGCCCGCTTGCCAGCAAAGTGCAGGCGGACGGCTCAGTCCTTGAGCCTGGCATAAGCCTCCAGCGCCCGCTCCCGGGACTCGGGCAGCCCCACCAGCGGAAGCGGGTAGCCGGGCACCTCCCCGGCTTTCCACGGTTCGTGGATAGCCTTCCCGTCAAGGTCTGCGAGTTCCGGAACAAACCGCCGCAGGTATCGGCCCGCTGCATCGAACTTCTTGCTCTGCGTCACCGGGTTGAAGATCCGGTAGTAGGGGGAGGCGTCCGCTCCGGATCCGGCCACCCACTGCCAGTTGGCCGGGTTGCTGGCGGCATCCGCGTCAACGAGGGTGTCCCAGAACCACTTCTCGCCGATGCGCCAGTCCGCCAGGAGATTCTTGACCAGGAAGGACGCGGCCGCCATCCGCACCCGGTTGTGCATCCAGCCCGTCTGCCACAGCTGCCGCATGCCGGCATCGACGAACGGGTACCCGGTGCGGCCCTGCTGCCAGGCCCTCAGCTCGTTCCGGTTGAGCGACTGCCACTCGAACCGGTCAAACTCGGCGCGGTAGTTCCGGGTGGCCAGTTCAGGGTTGGCATACAGCAGGTGCCAGCAGAATTCCCGCCAGCCAAGCTCCGAACGGAAGATCCCGACGTCGGCCGGTACCTGGTGCGGGAAGTACCGCCGGATCTCCCGCCACACCCGGAAGGGACTGATCTCGCCGAAGCGCAAGTGCGGCGACAGCCGGCTGGTTCCCTCGACCCCCGGCACGTTGCGGCCGGTTCCGTAATCCTCGGCCGGCCCGTCCAGGAAGTCATCAAGGCGGTGCCTGGCGCCTTCCTCTCCCGGCTCCCACATTTCGGCCAGGCCGCCGCTCCAGTCGGGGGAGTGCGGGAGAAGATTCCAGCTGTCCAGGGCTTCCCCTGTTGGCAGCCATCCTCTCTGCGCGGTGGCGGGCGGTGGCAGCTGCCGGGGCGGTTCCAGGGGGTCGCGCACATCAGCCTTGGCAAGGCAGGCCCGCCAGAAGGGTGTAAAGACCTTGTAGGGGCCGCCTGCTCCGGTGCGGACCGTCCACGGCTCAAACAGGAGATTTGCCTGGTAGCTCAAAGCCTGGACGTCATTGTTGCCGGCCCACTCCTTGACAGCGGCATCCACCGTCCGCTCCGGCAGCCCGTAACGCCGGTTCCAGAAAAGATGCTTCGCGGCGGTTTCCGTTGCGAGGTCCTTGATGACATCAGCGGCCGGTCCGCGACGAAGGAGCAGGCGGGAGCCGTTCGCTCCCAGGGATTCTCCCAGCGCGGCAAGGGAATGATGCAGCCACCACCGGGTTGCTCCGCCCAGCGGCCGGACGCCTGCAGACTCTTCGTCCAGAACGTACACGACGGTCAGGGGCAGGCCAAGCGCTGCCGCCTCGGACAGCGCAGGGTTGTCGTCCAGGCGAAGGTCATCGCGCAGCCAGACGAGCGACGTTGCGTCGGAGGAAGCCATCCCCCCACGCTACACACCAGCGGCAGCAGAAAGGCCGGGGCGGCGGCCCCGGCCTTTCATGAGCGTCTTTAGTGCTCCGGGTGCTTCGAGTGCGGAAGCCCCCTGTGACTGTCAGAGCTTGTCGAAATCAGCTTCGCTCACGGTGGATTCAGCGTCTGCACTGCGGCCTGCGCCGATGGAAGGCTTTGCGGTCCCGCCTGATTTCAGGGCCGCGAGGCGTGCCTCGATCTCCACCTGCTCGCCGAGATCCTCCAGCTGGTTGAACTGCGCGTCCAGGCTCGACTCGGTAAGTTCCTGCTGCCCGCGGACCTTGGCCTCTTCGCGGCGGATCTTCTCTTCGAAGCGCCCCACCTCGCTGGTGGGGTCCATGATGTCGATGCTCTTGATGGCATCGTGGACCTGGGACTGTGCTGCAGCGGTCTTGGAGCGCGCAACCAGTTCGTTGCGCTTGCTGGTCAGCTGGTTCAGCTTGCCCTTCATTTGTTCCAGGCCGGTCTTCAGCTTGTCCACCACTTCACGCTGGGACGCGATGGCCGGTTCTGCGCCCTTGGCCTCATTCTCCGCAGAAATCTGGCGCTGCAGTGCCACCTTGGCCAGGTTGTCGAACTTCTCGGCGTCCGACACGTGGCCGCTTCCGCGGTATTCGTCGGCCTTCCGGGACGCGGCAAGGGCCTTGTTGCCCCAGTCGCGGGAGTTCTTGACGTCCTCGTTGTAATCGTCCTCGAGCATCCGGAGGTTGCCGATGGTCTGTGCAACGGCGGACTCCGCTTCGGCGATGTTGTTGGTGTAATCCCGGACCATCTGGTCCAGCATCTTCTGTGGATCCTCAGCATTGTCCAGCAGAGTGTTGATGTTCGCCTTTGCCAGCTGTGCGATACGGCCGAAAATGGACTGTTTAACCATGGTGTTACCTTTCGTCCTGCTCTTAGTGAGCATTGAAATCAGTGACAGTGCGTTGTTACATTTTCCGCTCGCCGGTCTGCGCCCTGACGGGCCGCGAGTTGTCTATCGGAACTAGAAATCTCCGCCGCCGCCGGAGTCTCCACCCCAGCCGCCGCCCATGTCTCCGCCGCCGAAGTCGCCGCCACCCCAGCCTCCGCCGTCACTGTGACCGCCGCCCCAGCCGCCGCCACCGCCGCCGTTGAGGATGGAGTTGATCAGGATGCCGCCCAGGATGGCGCCGCCGAGTCCGCCGCCGCCTCCTCCGCCGAACATTCCGCCCCGGCCGTAACCCTGGTTGGCGTAACCGTCGAAGTGGTCAACGTCGGCTTGGGCCAACTGGGCTGCCTGGGCAGCGAGGGCGTGCGCCTGCTGCGCGTAGGTCAGGGCCGTGACGGGGTCCGTGCGCGCGATGGACAGTGCGTAATCCAGGTTCCGCTGCGACTCCGCCAGGCGGGTGCGGGCCTCTGTTCCCACACCGCCGCGGCGTGCGGTGATGTAGTCGGAAGTGGCACTGATTTGGGCCTGGGCCGACATGATGGTCTGCTGCAGCGACGCCTGCGCCCGGCGGGCCTGCTCTTGCTGGTCCCGGATTCCGCTCAGGGCCTGGTCCAGCGACTGGTGGGCCGTTTCCACCCGCTGCAGGGTTGCAATGGGATCGATCTTCCCGCCCTGGATCTCTGACTTGACCTGGGTGAGCGCCGCTTCCACGCCAGCCACGGGGCCGGCGAGCTCGGGATGCGCGCCGGACTGGATCATGGCACGTGCCTGGGCAAGGTCCTGCGAGGTGTCCACCATTGCAGCATCAAGGCCGTTGCGAGCCTCGTCCAGGGCGGACGAAACTTTGGCGATCGCATCCAGGAGGACGTTCGTCTGGTGCAGGCTCTCTTCCGCGGCGCGGACAGCGACCGCGGCCAGGCTGCCTTCGCCCTCACCCAGCTTCTGCTCCGCGGTGGCGGTAGCGTTCTGGACGAAAGCCAGCCGCTCCTTTGCCTGCAGGATGTTGTCAGAGACCTGCGCCAGCGCACTCTCCGCGTACTTCGCCCGCAGCGCGGTGAGCGACTGTTCGGCGCTGACGATCTTGGCGTCTGCTTCATGGGCGCCTGCGTTAACGCGTGCCAGAGCCTGCGGCGCGTTCTTCTCCAGTTCGCGCAGCGAGTCGAAATCTGCCTTCTGCTCCTGGAGGGAGGCCAGTGCGGCATCCGAGCGGCGGATGATCTCGCCCAGCCAGGTGCGCTGCTGCTCCTCGGTATCAGGGATGTGGTCGTCCAGCTGCTGCTGCAGCTTGAACGATTCCGTCATGTGGGCCTTGGCTTCCTTCAGCGCCTTGGTGAAGTTGCCGACGGCGGAATCGCCGTACTGTGCCTGGGCGAACATCAGTTCCTGTTCGCTGGACTTGATGGCATCGTCCGCTTCGATGAGCAGCGAGCCGCTCTTACGCCGGAGCTCCTCCACACTAAGGGACGCCAGCGGATCCACCTGGCCCTGCGGGCCATAGCTTGCGCTGGACGACTGGGCTTCGACAGCCTTCTTCCGCCGGCTGCGGAAGTAGAGGTATGCACCCGCGCCGCCTGCAACGACTACACCGGTTCCGACCAGGACGGCGGCGCCGGCGCTCCCGTCGGAGGGGACGTTGCCGCTGCCACCGCCAGCTGCATCACCGATCGCGCCCGCAGCGTTGATGGCAGCCTGCGCATAGTTGTCATTCGCCAACTGTGGCCCGATGGCTTTGCTCTTGATGTTTTCGATTTGGGCGTTGGTGATCTTGCTGCCGCCCTTATTGAGGATGTATTGCCTGACACTGGGGTCCGTAGCAACCGCAAAGATTAGGGCATTGGGGCCGAGGTTAGCCTTTTGGGCTACAGCGTCGGTCCAGGCTTCACGATCGGCGGGGTTCTCAAATTTCTTGACGAAGACGACGTGCAGCACGGTGGCATGGTCCGTCCCCAGCTTCTTGATGGCTTCCTGCACCTCAGCCTTTTTTGAACCCAGGACACCGGCCGAATCCACGATTTTCGTTGTGGGATCCAGCGTGACCGGCGGCTCGGCCCAGGCCGCACCGGCGGGTACCGCCAGCAGCCCGGTAAGGCCGATCACGGCGAGGATACGTTTGAACTTTGACCGCATGTGCAACCCTTCAGCACGCCTGACACCGATTCGGGACGAACCGGTCGTCTCAGAATGCAGCAGCGCCCCCGCGCATGTGTGTAGCCGCAGGTCGCTGTGGCAATCATCTTGATTCTATGGTGCACCCCACAGCCCGTCCATTGAGCTGAATATGCCACCAGCGAAACGGCGCCACACCAAGGAAAACCACTCCAAAAAGGTAATCAGCAAGCTCTCAGCAAACATCCGAGTTTGATTCAGGGAGGAAGTCCATAGTTAAAGCAGAAGAGGATGAAAGGAAGTCCCATGACTGAGAACCAAACCCCCGGCGCCGCACCCGAGAACCGCGGTCCCGGCCGGGAGGATCCCTGGCAGCAGCAGTCCGCCCAGCCCGGGAACAATCCTGAGGTTCACGATGCGGATGACTCGGGAGCCTCGAACCCGGCGGCAGCCGCGGCCAGTGAAGCACCCGGACCACGTCAATACCCCACTGAACGGCTCGAGCCGGAGAACCCCACGCAGGAACTGCCCGGAGCACGCCCCGCGTACCCACAGCGCCACCCGAATCCCCAGCGCCAGCCGTTCTATGGACAGTCCGCTTCCGGTGAACAGGGCGGCGCCCCGGGAGGCCAGCCCGCGCAGGGCCACTATGGCTACTACGGCCCGGGCCAGCACAACGCCCAGTATGCAGCGGGCGGCGCCCCCGTGGGCCTGGCCCCGAATCCCAAGGACGCTCCGCGCAGGAAGGCATCATTCGGCGTCGGCACCCTGGTGGCCAGCATCCTCGCTGCCGGCCTGGTGGGCGGCGCAGTAGGCACCGTCGGCTCCGGCGAACTGTTCGATAATGCAGGCTCCACCGCCACCACCAGCAGCAACAGCCAGCCCGGTACGGTCATCGTCAATAACAAGGACAACGTCAACGCCATCACCGCCGCTGCCCTGAAAGCCTCGCCCAGCGTGGTGACCATCAGCGCTACGAGCGGCAGCTCCGGTGGCACCGGCTCCGGCATCGTCCTGGACGACCAGGGACACATCCTCACCAACACGCACGTGGTCACGCTGGATGGCCAGACAGCCAACGCCTCCCTCGAAATCCGCACCAGCGACGGAAAGGTGCTCTCCGCGAAGCTGGTGGGCACGGACCCGCTGTCCGATCTTGCAGTGATCAAAGTGGACAACACCTCCGGACTCACGCCTGCCACGCTTGGTGACTCCGGGAAGCTCAACGTAGGGGACACCGCAATTGCCATCGGTTCGCCGCTCGGCCTGACCGGTACCGTCACGGACGGTATCGTCTCCACGCTTAACAGGACCATCAGCGTCGCCTCCGCCGCGGCCCCTGATGAGGGCGATAACGCGGAGGGTGACGACGAGGGCGGATTCCAGTTCGCCCCGCCGGGCGGCGGCCAGAGCCAGCAGACGACCGGCAAGGGCGAAATTGCCATCAACGTGATCCAGACCGACGCCGCCATCAACCCGGGTAACTCCGGTGGCGCCCTGGTGAACAGCAGCGGCGAGATCATCGGCGTCAACGTGGCCATCGCTTCTGCCGGATCAGGCTCATCGTCTTCATCCAGCGGCAACATTGGTGTGGGCTTCAGCATCCCCATCAACCACGCCAAGCGGGTCGCCCAGGAAATCATCAACACCGGTAAGGCTTCACACGCCCAGCTCGGCGTCAGCGTCAAGAAGAAGACCGCCTCCAGTGCCGCCTCCGAATTTTCGGTGGGTGCGGAAGTAGCCACCGTGGAAGCAAACTCGGCGGCTGGGAAGGCAGGGATCAAGGTAGGCGACGTCATTACGAAATTCAACGACCTCGCCATCGGCGAACCGGAGCAGTTGACGGCCGCCGTCCGGGAACAATCCGCCGGTTCCAGCGTCAAGATCACCGTCCTGCGCAACGGCGCCGAACAAACCCTGGACGTCACGCTCGGCACCGCAAGCTAGCAGCCGCACGGCCACGCGGCAGAAACCTTAAGGAAGGTTCGACGGCGGCGCTCCCCACCCAAGGTGGGGGCGCCGCCGCCGTGGTACCTGCCGCCGTCGTAAAAGTGCTGCCACTGGCGTAATGCAAGAGGGCGGAGCCCGGCGTCGATATGGTTAGCTAGGAGCTACCCGTACGCCGGGCATCCCGCGGCCATGACCTCACCCGGCTGGCTGTCCACAAGCATGGAAGGCTGCTGTCGATACAGTGGAGAAGACATTGAAGATCATCGTCCTGGTCAAACATGTACCGGACGCACAGTTCGACCGTCACCTCAACGGGGAGCGCTACACGACCGACCGTGACGAAAGCATCCTGTCCGAGCTGGACGAATACGCCCTGGAGGCCGCACTGCAGCTGGCCGAGGCGCGGGGCGGCAGCAAGGCAGGCAACCAGGTCATCGCCCTGAGCATGGGACCCGCCGGTGCGGTCAACGCCGTGAAGAAGTCCCTGCAGATGGGTGCCACCGAGGGCGTACACCTGACGGATGATGCTTTGGCAGGCTCCGACGCCGCGGCTACATCCCTCGCGCTGGCTGCTGCTGTCCAGCGGCTGGGCCAGGACGGGCCGGTGGACCTGATCATCACCGGCATGGCCTCCACGGACGGCGAAACCTCCCTGGTGCCCGCGCAGCTGGCCGAGCGCCTTGGCCTTCCCCAGGTGACGTTCGCCTCCTCCCTGGACGTGGATGGCGGACGGCTTGTGGCGCGCCGGGATGCGGACACAACCTCGGAAACCGTGGAAGCCACCCTGCCCGCAGTGGTGTCCGTGACCGACCAGATCAATGAGCCCCGGTACCCCAACTTCAAGGGCATCATCGCCGCCAAGCGCAAGAGCATCACCACCTTGTCCCTCGCCGACATCGGACTCGACGCCGCCCAGGTGGGGCACTCCGGTTCCTGGACCACAGTGGCCAGCGCGGAGGAGCGGCCGCCGCGCACCGCCGGCACCATCATCACCGACGAAGGCGACGCCGGCATCAAGCTGGTTGACTTCCTGGCCGCCCAGAAGCTGCTCTAAGAGGGATCACCGACATGGCAAAAGTACTTGTTTTTATTGACAACCCCGGCACCGCGCTCAAGAAGAGCAGCCTCGAACTGCTGACCCTGGCCCGCTCCCTCGGCGAGAGCGTTGTAGCGCTCAACGGGGAACTGCACAGCAGCGTCTCCACCACGCTCGCTGAGTACGGTGTCAGCACGGTTCTCCGCCCCTCGTCGGAGGACCTGGACGACTACCTCGTGGCACCCAAGGCCGCGTACCTCGCGGCTGCCGCGCAAAGCACCGGGGCCACGATCGTCCTGCTGGACAACTCACCGGAGGGCAAAGAAATCGCCGCCCGGCTCGGCATCCGCCTCAGCGCCGGCGTTATCACCGACGTCGTGGGCGTGGATGCGGACGGGACTGCGCACAAGTCCGTCCTTGCCGGTTCCTACAACACAGCCTGCAAGGCCAGCACCCCCGTTTCGGTACTCACGGTCAAGGCCAACAATGTGGTCCCCGAGCCAGCCGCCGCAGCCGGCGCGGCGGAAACCGTGACTGTTGAAGTTCCGGCCGGCAGCACCGCTGCCGCCGCCCGGATCACGGCCCGCGAACAGAAGGTGGCCAGCGGCCGCCCGGACCTCACCGACGCCCGCATCGTGGTGGCCGGCGGCCGCGGCCTGGACGGCGACTTCGGCCCCGTGGAGGAGCTCGCCGACGCGCTCGGAGCAGCCGTGGGAGCATCGCGGGCAGCTACCGACGCCGGCTGGATCAGTCACGACGCCCAGGTGGGCCAGACGGGTAAGACCGTGTCCCCGCAGCTCTATATATCCGCAGGCATCTCCGGTGCCATCCAGCAAAAGGCCGGCATGCAGACCGCGCAGGTCATCGTGGCGGTGAACAAGGACGCCGAATCACCCGTCTTCGAGATTGCGGACTTCGGCATCGTCGGAGACCTCTTCGACGTCCTCCCGCAGGCCACGGCAGAGATCAAGAAGCGCAAAGGCTGATTATTGACTGCTTCAGCCAGCCAGGCACAGAGCCCGTTCAACCCGGCCACGCACCGGATTGGACGGGTGCTCTGTTTTGCGGCCCACCCGGACGACATCGATTTCGGCGCTGCCGGCACCATTGCCGCCTGGACGGCGGCCGGTGTCCAGGTCAGTTACTGCATCATGACCGACGGCGATGCGGGCGGCTTTGATGCCGTCCACCGGGCGAACATCATCACTATGCGCGACGCGGAGCAGCGCCGGGCTGCCGAGCTGGTGGGGGTCTCCGACATCCATTACCTCCATCAGCGTGACGGCTACCTGGAAGCCTCGCATGAGGTGATGCGCGGGGTGGTGAAGCTCATTCGTGAACTGCGTCCCGACGTCGTACTGGCCATGCATCCGGAACGGAACTGGCGGCGGATCCAGAAGAGCCATCCGGACCACCTGGCGGTGGGGGAGGCCGTGACACGGGCCGTCTACCCTGCGGTGGAAAACCCGTTCGCCTACCCGGAACTGGCCGAAGCCGGGCTGGCAGCGTACAAACTTCCCTGGCTCTGGCTTTACGCCGGGCCGGATGAGCGGGAAAACCACTTTGTTGATGTGACCGGGCATGTGGAGGCCAAGTTGAAGGCCATCCACGTCCATGTCAGCCAGCATCCGGACGTGGAGGCCATGGAAGCTGCAGTGCGCCAGGCTATGCACGTCAACGCGGAACGTGCCGGGCTACCGGCGGGACACAGCGCCGAAGCGTTCCATGTAGTGGCCGTCAACGGACCGGGAACTATCGCCGGTTTTTGAGCCGGTTGCCAACTGAGCCGGTTGCCAACAAGGGCCCCGCACCTTCCTTCCGGATGATCGCGGGGCGCCCCTTTGGTCGTTCGCAGTTCGCGTTTAGGCGTTCAGCGGAGCAGCGGCAACGGTGGGCAGCGTGGGTGACGTGGATCCGCCGACGGGCTCTACGGTGATCCCGAGCGCCGCGGCAGAGGCGATGCCCTCTACCACGGCAGGCTTGGACAGGGCTTCGGCGTCCATCAGGCCCTGGGAAACCGGTGCGGACCCGTCTTTCGGGATCAGCCACATCTGGTAGACCTTGCCTTCGGGCGGGGCAGGAACGCCGTTCATCTTCACGACGACGGCGTCCTCTGAGGAGGAAATCAGGACTGTGGCGGTGCCGCCACCGGCCACGTTCACCGAGGCCTGCCGAAGGTCTCCGGCCCGGACCACCTGATTCAGGGGGTCGTTCTGGTCCGCAATGTAGGATCCGACGCCGACGCCGCCCAAGGCGATCGCTGCTGCGGCCGCAATTCCCACGAGCCAGCGTCGGGTTCCGGCCGGACCCCGGCGTTCCTCCCGGCGCTGCCGGGCCTTGTCGAGTTCGTCGCCGGAGCCGTCCGGGCGCAGGCGCTGCTGTGCTGGCGGGGAGGTGGCTGCATCGGCGGAAGGATCCGCGGGGGCAGGCTCCGGCCCGTTACCTTGGGATGGCAACGCGGACGGCAACTGGGCCGTGATCCGGTCGAAAAGACCGGCCGGTGGCTCCTCCTCGACCGTGAATGTCCGGGTGAGCGTTTCCCTGGACTGGCGGACGCGTTCGAAGAACGAAACCCGTTCGGCGGCCGGTGCCGCTGAAATATACTCCTCGATGGCGAGGCGCTCCTGGTCCGTTACCGCGTCAAGGGCATACAGCTCGGCCAGGTCAATGGCGCGGCCGGAAGCGAGGTCTGCGGCGACGGTATCGCCGAATGCACCTGAGCGGCCCGCTCGTCCATTTTCCATTTCTGTCATGTCAACTCACCCCCAAACAGGTCTTCAAGCGGATCAGTCCGTCGCGGATGCGGGACTTTATGGTGGGAACCGCGGCGTTCAGCCGTTCGGCGACTTCCCGGTACGTGAGGCCGCCGTAGTAAGCCAGGCGGACGGATTCCTGTTGCGTCTCGGTCAGCGTTCCCAGGCACCGGACCACGGCCTCGGCTTCGAGCCTGCTGCCCACTTCGTCGGAGACTGCGTCGTGGTCGATGTCCTGGGTGCTGGCGCCGTAACGGGCTTCCCGATCCGTGGCTGACTGCGCAGACCTGACCCTATCCACGGCGCGCCGGTGGGAAATGGTCATCAGCCAGGAGAGCGGGCTGCCTGCGGCGGGATCGAACCGGGCCGCGTTTTGCCAGACCTGCAGGAAGACTTCCTGGGTGGTGTCCTCGCTGAGTTCGGCATCGATCAGGACCCTGCGCGCCATGCCATAAACCCGCCGGGACGTCAGCTGGTAAAACTCTGCAAACGCTGCCCGGTCACCCTGCGAAATCTGCCCAAGGAGGACGGCAAGCCGTCGGCTGAGTTCTGCCGGCGGATCTGTCACCGCGGCCGGAGCCTCGGAATGAGGCGCGTTGGGAGTATCCATCACTACCAAGCATAAGTCTCCAGGAGGTGAATCCTCAGCCGTGCCGCCGGGGGTGCCCCGGCTGGTCCTGGAGCCTGCCCGGAGAAGTGTCACCTGCCGCTCCTTGATCGCTAAGGGAATGTTCTCAGGAGGGATTCGGTACAGCCATCCGTGCGGATGGGGGCAGGGTAGAACAAATGTTTCGCCGGCATGTCGCCGCGCTGGTTCCGGCCTTCCTGCCCAGCCCGGTTGCTGGCCTGCCGCCTCCCGGCCTGCCGCCTCCCGGCTTGGCGGGCCTAGTTCCGGGCGCCGGCGAAACCTTGCTGGCGCCAGGCCTCGTAAACGGCGATGGAGGCGGCGTTGGCCAGGTTGAGCGAGCGCAGCGCCGGCAGCATGGGCAGCCGTACGGTTGCGGTGACGTGGGGATCCGTTTTCAGTTCCGCCGGCAGGCCCACGGATTCCCGCCCGAACATCAGCACGTCGCCGGGCTGGTAGGCAATGTCTGTGTAGCTGGCCGTCCCGTCCGACGTGAAGGCGTAAACACGCTCGGGCTGGAGATGCTGCCAGGCATCTTCGATGTTCCGGTGCACGGTGACGACGGCGAGGTCGTGGTAATCGAGCCCGGCCCGGCGGAGCTTCGCGTCGGAGAAGTCGAACCCAAGGGGCTCCACCAGGTGCAGTTCAGCGCCGGTGATGGCGGCCAGCCGGATGGCGTTGCCGGTATTGCCGGGAATTTCGGGTTCGTGGAAGAGGATGCGGAACACTATCCCATCCTAGTCAACCGTTCAGTGCATGCCGCGCAGCAACCGGGCCAGTACCGGCACGTTGACGGTGTTGGGGGCCGGCCCCGACGCCAGGAACTCCTTGATACCCCGCACCATCCCCGCGGCGTTGACGATCCGGACGGTCTCCAGTCCGCCGGAAGACCGGCGATGGTCGTCGATCACCGGCTCGTGCAGGTTGCCGTGCGGGCTCTGCACCACTGTCCAGCCCGTAACGTTCAATTCGGGGAAGATGTCCTGCATGGCGCGGACGATGTGCGCCAGCTGCGGCGGGGCAATGGAACGGCCTCCGTGGTTCAGGGTCCTGCCGTCCCATGCATAGGCACCCTTCGGCAGCAGCATCGAGCCGATGAGCGCCAGCCGGTATCCGGACAGCACCGCATGGTCAATGTGGCTGTTGTCCGCCGGTGACTGGAGTCCGTTGATCAGGCGCGCCGCCGGAATGGCCGGCAGTACCTGCCGGGTCAGGAGCTGGACTGTGCGCATCTCGCGCTGGATCCTTGCTTCGGCCCCGAAAATGCCGCGTTTCCGCGGCATGCCGTGCACCTGCTGGCTGGCCTGCGCCAACGGAATCAGGGGAACGCCGCCGTCCGCTCCGGAACTGTAAGGCGGAACGTAGACAGGCGGGTCACCGGCAGTGTTCCGGGTGCCGCCGGTCCTGTGCACGGTGGCCGAAGCCCTGCTGCCCGCCGGTGGTGCATCAAAGTGTGGTTCGGCATCGGGCTTGTCGGCGGTGCCTGCGGCGTAGGAGCGGTCGTACGCTTTCCTGCGCTGCGGGTCGATCAGGGTTTCATAGGCGCTGGTCACCCGGCGGAATGCGGCAGGATCCCCACCATGGTCGGGGTGGGCCAGGCGGGCGGCGCGCCGATAGGCCACCTTAATTTCCTTCTGGGTGGCGGTGACTGCCACGCGAAGCACCTGGTAATGGGAGTTGCTCTCGGTCAAGCACTCATCCTTTGTGTTGAAACGGCCGGTCCGCGGAGGGCACCCCTGTCCGGCCAGCTTATCGGCCCTTCATCTGACAACGTCCGTGCCGGCGTTCCGGGTTCCCGGCCGCGGCGGGGATCAGGCGGAGTTTAGACTCATGAAGGATGGCTGCGCGGCAGCGGGCAAAGAATGACAGGCAGGAACGGCAGGTCAAGGAACACAGTGGGGGCGGACATGGAAAGGTCGACGACGGCGGCACCGGCCCGCAGGGCCCGGCTGGGACGGTTGCCGCTGGCGGCAGCGGTTCTCGCCTCAGTGGTGACCGCTGGCTGCAGCGTTGGCGTTCCGGACCCCTCGGCGCCCCAACCTGTGGAAACCCCCTCAGTACTTGCCACCCCCACCATCACGCCGGGTCACGACGCTGAGGCCGTGGCGGCACAGGACCTGCCCTTCGCGTCCGGCGGCACCCTCGCCAGCGGTGTTCCCGTCGGCATCTCGGACGGGCTGAAGGATGCCCCCGGCTGGAAGATGGTCAAGGACAACGTGGCCGGCGAAAGCCAGTACCTCAAGGCCGACGGATGCCTCGTTGCCGCAAAGGTCCGGACCAACCAGGCAGTGCTGGCGCAGGGTGATGACCGCGAGTCGACGGTTGCCCTCTTTCAATACCTGGATTCCACCATTCTGCCTGAGTACCTGAAAGCGGCCACGCTGCGGTGGGGCGGTGACGAGTCCACTGCGGGCCACGCGGTGGAGGTGCTGGTCCTGGAAGAGGCGGCCGCGCCAGGGGGCAGGGCGACTACGGTGCTTGCCCGGCTCTTCGGCACGTCCGGATCATCAATCTACGTTTCTGTTTCGTGCCCGGATGCGTCCGCCCTGGCCGCGGCAAGGGCGGACGCTGTCCGGTTCCTGCCGGTCCTGCCTCCTTCGGCCTAAATCCCCGATGCCCGGGCACCCCGGTAGGCAAGCCTGTTGAGCGCCAGGGCGCCCACCAACAGCCCGAAGTCGCGCAGTGCCACGTCGAAGAAGGCTCCGAGCAACAAGAGGTTGACGATGATTCCGCACAGCCACGCTGCCACCAGGAGCGATCCGAACTTCGGCCGGACCGCCACCGCGATGCCTGCGACGATTTCCACCACGCCCACCACGTACATGAAGGTCTGGGCAGGCAAGGGCACCAGCGCCGTGGCCTGCGGCGCAAGGTAGATGGTCCAGTCCGCCAGGATATTCGTGAACTTGTCGAGCCCGAAGATGATGGGCGCGACTGTGAAGACGGTCCGCAGCAACAGGAAGGCCTGCCTGGCAGGCTCCGTGGTGGTGGTAGTGGCGCGCAGTGCTGATGTGGTTTTCACAACTGACTCCTTCTAAAAGTAGGTTCCTCTATTTTAGAAACGCGGAGGGTCTATAATCAATACATCTTGACTTTGGATTGGTGGAGCAATGGCCAGACTTCCCTGGGCGAACCGCATGGCGGCGCTCGCCTCCCTCGGCGATGAAAAGCGCCGCCAGCTGTTTGAACTCGTGGTCTCTTCGCCCGGCGCGGTGGGCCGTGACGACGTTGCGCAGCGCGCCGGAATTCCCCGCAGTACCGTTTCCTTCCACCTGGACCGCTTGGTGCAGGACGGCCTGCTGGCGGTCGAGTTCCACAAGCCGCCAGGGAAAACGGGCCCCGGTTCGGGGCGTCCAGCCAAGATGTACCGTCCTGTCGCCGGTGAAATCGGGGCCTCTGTGCCAGACCGGAACTACGACCTTGCCGGGGAACTGATGGCCGCCGCCATCGAAAAATCCACAGCCGCGGGGGAACCCATTGACGAAACGCTGCCCGCGGAGTCGTGGCGGTTGGGAAGGGCCATGGCGGAGGGGGCTGCAACCATCGAGGACTTCCTGCTCCAGACGGGGTACCGGCCCGAACCGGACGGCGATGGCGGTTTCCTCCTGCCAAACTGCCCTTTCCACCGCCTTTCGGACAAACATCCGGGGGTGGTGTGCACCATGAACGGGGCGTTCCTGCAGGGGGCGGCAGCCCGCTTGGACGCGTCCGGCGGCAGGGTGGTGCCCGCCGATGTGCCCGGCCATTGCTGCGCAAGGATCACGCCGCCCCACTGAACCAGGACGGCACGGCGGCTAGAATTACAGGGTGCCCGTTTACCTCGATCATGCTGCCACCACACCTCTTTCTCCGGAAGCCCTGGCTGCCTTGACGCGTGAACTTGCCCGCACCGGCAACCCCTCATCCCTGCACGGCTCCGGCCGCCGGGCCCGGCGGGCGGTGGAAGACGCCCGCGAGGCCATTGCTGCAGCGGCCGGTGCGCACCCCTCAGAAGTGATCTTTACGTCCGGCGGCACTGAATCGGACAACCTCGCGGTGAAGGGGCTGTACTGGTCCCGCGTGGGCGAAAAGCCGGCGCGGCGGCGCATCCTGTGTTCCGCCGTCGAACACCATGCAGTGATGGACACGGTGGAGTGGCTGGAGCGGCACGAAGGTGCTGACGTCACCTGGCTTCCGGTGGACCGTGATGGGGTAGTGGATCTGGCAGTCCTGGAAGCTGAACTTGCCCGTGACCCGGGCTCGATCGCGTTGGTCACCGTGATGTGGGCCAACAATGAAGTGGGGACCATTCAACCCATCCACCGCGTGGTGGAACTTTCGCACGCGGCTGGCGTTCCCGTCCACTCGGACGCTGTGCAGGCCTTCGGCTCCGTGCCGGTGGACTTCAAGGCGTCTGGACTGGACGCCATGTCCATCTCCGGGCACAAAATTGGCGGACCCGTGGGAGTGGGTGCCCTGCTGCTGGGGAGGTCAGTCAAACTCACCCCGGTCCAGCATGGCGGCGGGCAGGAGCGCGATGTCCGCTCCGGCACCCTGGACACCGCCTCGATCGCCGCTTTTGCTGCAGCCGCGGAGAGTGCAACTGCCAACCTTGCCACGGAATCTGCCCGGATCTCCGCCCTCCGCGACCGGCTGATCGACGGCGTCCGGGAGCGGGTGCCCGAAGCCGTCCTGCGGGGCGCACCCGGGAACGGCCGGCTCCCCGGCAACGCGCATTTCACCTTCCCCGGCTGCGAGGGGGACTCCCTGCTCTTCCTGCTGGACCTTGCAGGCGTGGAATCGTCCACGGGGTCAGCCTGTACCGCAGGTGTGCCCCGGCCCTCCCACGTGCTGCTTGCCATGGGGCTGGATGAGGAAACAGCGCGTGGCGCCCAGCGCTTCACGCTGGGGCACTCCTCGAGGGATGAGGACGTGGATGCGCTGCTGGCCGCCCTTCCGAGCGCGTATGCCAGGGCCCGTCAGGCTGGAATGGCCGGCCATGAGTCTTCCATCCAGACCGCCGGCACCGTGGCGCGGCAGGGTTTGGGCGGCCGCTGAGACTGTGCTTGCGGCAGGCCGTAGAATAGATAGGCGAAGATCGTTTCCGGGAACGTGAATGGATGCCCGGCAGCACTTTCAGCCAGCACTGGCTGCAATCGCCGGCCGGAGCCGGAACCACCCAACAGAAAGCCACCATGCGAGTTCTAGCAGCCATGAGCGGCGGCGTTGATTCCGCCGTTGCCGCCGCCCGCGCCGTCGAGGCGGGGCACGACGTCGTCGGCGTCCATTTGGCGCTGTCCCGCATGCCCGGCACCCTCCGCACGGGAAGCCGCGGCTGCTGCACCATCGAAGACTCCCGTGACGCCTGGCGCGCCTGCGACGTCCTGGGGATTCCTTACTATGTGTGGGACTTCTCCGAACGCTTCAAGGAAGACGTCGTCCAGGACTTCATCGACGAATACGCCGCCGGCCGCACGCCCAACCCATGCATGCGCTGCAACGAGCGGATCAAGTTCGCCGCATTGCTGGAAAAGGCCATCGCCCTGGGCTTCGATGCCGTCTGCACCGGGCATTATGCCAAGGTCATCGAGGACGCGGACGGCAACCGCGAACTCCACCGGGCCGCCGACTGGGCTAAGGACCAAAGCTACGTCCTGGGCGTCCTGACCCACGAGCAGCTCAAGCACTCCATGTTCCCGCTCGCTGACACGCCCTCCAAGGCAGAAGTTCGTGCCGAAGCTGAGCGGCGCGGCCTGTCCGTGGCCAACAAGCCCGACAGCCACGACATCTGCTTCATCCCGGATGGCGACACCGCAGGCTGGCTCGCGGAGAAAATCGACATGGCCACCGGCGACATCGTGGACGAAACCGGCGCGAAGGTGGGGGAGCACCCGGGCGCCAACGCTTTCACCGTGGGCCAGCGACGCGGGCTGAAGCTCGGCACGCCGGCTGCAGACGGGAAGCCGCGCTTCGTCCTGGAAATCCGGCCCAAGGAGAACAAGGTGGTAGTGGGTCCGGAGGCGCTCCTGGCCATCGACGAAATCCGGGGCATCAAGGTGTCCTGGGCGGGACTGCCCATCGCCGAAGTGGACACCGGCGAGGAGTTCGACTGCTACGCGCAGGTCCGTGCGCACGGCGACCCCGTTCCCGCGACGGCACGGATGGAACGCGGCGAACCGGACAACGGCCAGCTGGTGGTCACGCTGACCAGCCCGCTGCGCGGCGTCGCACCCGGGCAGACCGTTGTCCTCTACCAGGGCAGCAGGGTCCTGGGCCAGGCAACCATCGATGCCGCCCGCTCCCTGCAGCGCGCAGCGCTCTAGCTTTCTGAACGCCGTCCCGGTTTCCGCCGGGACGGCGTTTTTTTGTTGTCCTCCGGCCCCCTCCGGAGCAAAGTACAGGCTGTACTGCCGCAAGATAAATTTTGTGTCTCGACTCACAAAATCGGCCGTCCTGAGGGTGGACTCTCTGATTGAATCGAGGCATCAGCACAAACGGCTCCCGTCCCAGCAAATATCCACCAGCGGCGGGCACGCGCGTACTCATCGAACAGAAAGTTCACAGATGACGAAGAGCAATACAGCTTTGCGGAGCGCAATCGCGCTCGCAGGCGTTTCCGCCCTCGCACTGACGGCCTGCACGGGCCCGTCAGGCGGCGGCAGCAGCACAGAATCGGCGAATGGAAGCAGCAGCGTCATTGCGTACGGCACCACCGACAAGGTCACGGCCCTGGACCCTGCGGGCTCGTACGACAACGGTTCGTTCATGGTGATGAACCAGATCTACTCTTTCCTGATGAATTCCAAGCCTGGTGGCGCGGAACCTGTGCCCGACCTGGCCGAATCGGGCTCCTTTACTAAACCCACGGAGTTCACGGTCAAGATGAAGAGCGACCTCAAATGGGCCAACGGACACGTACTGGACTCCAAAGACGTCAAGTTCTCGTTCGACCGCCAGATCAAGATTGCTGATCCCAACGGCCCCGCATCACTGCTGACCAACATCGAGTCCATCGCCACGCCGGATCCCACCACAGTGGTATTCACGCTCAAGCAGGCCAATGATCAAACGTTCTCGCAGATCCTGCAGAGTCCCGCCGGGCCTATCGTGGACGACGAAGTCTTCCCGGCGGACAAACTCCTCAGTGACGAGGAAATTGTCAAGGCCAAGCCGTTCTACGGCCAGTACGTCATCGACTCCTACAACAAGAACACGCTGGTCAGCCTGACGGCTTGGCCCGATTACAAAGGTGTCCTGGGCAAGCCAGCCAACGGCGGGGCCACCATCAAGTACTACACGGACCAGACCAACATGAAGTTGGAGGTCAAGGGTGGGCAAATCGACGTAGCCAACCGCAGCCTCAGCGCCACAGATATCGATGACCTCAAAAAAGACTCCAACGTCAAGGTCAACATCGGCCCCGGTGGCGAGATGCGCTACATCGTCTTCAACTTCGACACGATGCCGTTCGGCGCGAAGACTCCCGAAGCAGATCCAAAAAAGGCGCTGGCAGTTCGTCAAGCCGTAGCAAACCTGGTGGACCGCCAGGCCATTTCTGACCAGGTATACAAGGGCACCTACCTGCCCATGTGGTCCAACGTTCCCTCCGGCTTCCTTGGTGCCAACGAGTCCTTCAAGCAGGCTTACGGGGACGGTACCGGCAAGCCCAGCCTGGACAAGGCCAAGACCGCCATGTCCGACGCCGGAATCACCAGCCCGGTTAACATCAAGCTGCAATACAACCCGGACCACTACGGCAAGTCCTCAGGTGACGAGTACGCCATGGTCAAGGACCAGTTGGAGAAGAGCGGCCTCTTCACAGTAGATCTGCAGTCCACGGAGTGGGTCACCTACAACGCCGCGTCGAAGAAGGACAGCTACCCCGTCTACCAGCTCGGCTGGTTCCCGGACTTCAGCGACCCGGACAACTACCTGACGCCGTTCTTCCCCAAGGGCGGTTACATCAACAACCACTACTCCAACCCGGACGTTGAAGCATTGATTGGCAAGCAGCTTGTCACCGCGGACAAGTCCGAGCGTGAGAAGACCATCCAGGACATCCAGAACCAGTTGGCCAAGGATATCTCCACCCTGCCGCTGCTTCAGGGCGCGCAGGTTGCCGTTTCAGGGACCAGGGTTAACGGCGTGGATTCCACGTTGGACGCATCCTTCAAGTTCCGGCTAGGCACCGTTTCCAAGTAATCACCCACACACCAGCATAGGAGGCGGGGCCCCAGCGGTCCTGCCTCCTAACTGTTGGCCCCAAACTCGTCGTTTTCATACCAAGCAGGGACAGCATGGCCACAATGATCGATGCGCCGCCGCCAACGGTTGCGCCCGCCAAATCAAAATCCGCGGGAGGTGGCCTTGGGAGATACATCCTGATCCGCTTCCTGCTCATTTTCCCGACGATCTTCATCCTCGTCACCCTGGTTTTCTTTCTCATGCGGATCACCGGTGATCCCATCACTGCAGCCCAGGGCGGACGCCTGCCGCAGGAGCAGATTGACGCGCTGATTCACCAGGCCGGATACGACCGGAACCTATTCATTCAGTACATCGAGTACCTCGGCAACATCGCCACGGGTAACTTTGGCAGGACCATTTCAGACGGGCGGCCCGTCATTGAGATGCTTGCTACTTTTGGCGCAGCCACGCTGGAATTGAGCATCAACGCCTTACTGGTGGCGCTGCTCGTGGGGATTCCACTTGGGATGTTCGCCGCCCACAAACGCGACAAGGTTCCGGACGCCTTCCTGCGCCTGTTCGCCATCCTCTGCTATGCCACCCCCGTCTTTTTTGCAGGTCTGCTGCTGAAGCTGGTTTTTTCTGTGGGCCTGGGCTGGTTCCCGGTTGCAGGCCGCGCTTCCACCACAACGGAACTGGCGATGGGCCGGCTGGCAGCACCCACTGGCATCTACTGGCTGGACGCCCTGCGGAGCAGTGATCTGGCGGCGTTTGGCGACATCGTCCATCACGCAGTCCTGCCCGCCGTCGCACTGGGTTTGCTGACAGCCGGCGTCTTCCTCCGCCTGGTCCGAACGAATGTGATCGGCACGCTGGGCAAGGATTATGTTGAGGCAGGCCGGTCCCGTGGAGTCAGCGAATACCGGCTTGTCACCAAGCACGCCTATAAACCGGCCCTGATCCCCATCATCACAGTCATGGGTTTGCAGATCGCCCTCATGCTCGGCGGTGCAGTGCTGACCGAGACCACTTTTGAGTGGAAAGGCCTCGGGTATCAACTGGCGCAGTACCTAACCGCACGGGACTTCGTGGCCGTCCAAGGCATCGTGATGCTGCTGGCTGTCATCGTGGCCGTCACCAATTTCGTGGTGGACATTGCCGCCGCCCTGATTGATCCGCGGGTGAGGTACTGATGAAGACGGAGGCCCTGCCCCATCCCAAGAAGCCGTTGCTTGACCGCCTTCCGGTCGCATCCCACATCCGCCAAAGTGTCGGCGTGCAGCGCACGATGCTCCTCATCGGCGTCGTGCTTTGCGTCATCTTTGTGGTGGCCGCAGTTTTTGCGCCGCTGCTGGCGCCCTTTGGATACTCCCAGATATCCGATGACGCAGGCTCATTCCCGGCCCAGGCCGAACCCGGTGGCAAGCATCCATGGGGCACAACTGTTGGCGGCTACGACGTCCTGTCCCGCGTTATTTGGGGATCGCAGACGGCCGCGGCGGTGCTTGTGGCTGCCGTGTTGATGTCCATCTTCCTCGGGGTATTTCTCGGACTTGTCAGCGGCTACGTCGGCGGCTGGCTGGACCGGGTTCTGGTGGTGATCGCAGACGCGATTTACGCTTTTCCGACCCTCCTTGTGGCGATCGTTATGTCAATTGCGATAAACAGGGGCCAGTCCGGATTCTGGGGCGGAATCATCGCCTGCGGGTTAGCGATCACGGCAGTGTTTGTCCCACAGTATTTCCGGGTGATTCGTGCTGAAACAATCCGGCTCAAGGCTGAGCCGTTCGTTGAGTCGGCTCAGGTTGTTGGCGCATCGAGTGCAAGGATCATCGGCCGGCATATATTGGCCAATGCCACCAGGACCCTGCCTCTGCTCTTCACGCTCAACGCCTCCGAGGCCATCCTCACCTTGGCAGGCCTGGGCTTCCTGGGCTTTGGCATCGAGCCAAGCTCCGCAGCCGAATGGGGGTTTGATCTGAACAAGGCACTTTCCGATGCATCCTCCGGTATCTGGTGGACTGGCGTGTTCCCCGGCTCAGCCATCGTGCTGACGGTGGTGGGGCTGACCCTGGTGGGCGAGAGCATCAACGACCTGAACGATCCGCGGCTCCGGGGCCGTAAACGCGCCGGCGGCAGCTCCCCGGTGGGTACCGCGGCCATCGCAGAGGAAGTGAGGAACTCATGACCGTCCATATCGATCCATCGGCGGGCCACGAGGCCGGCGCCGGCCATCCGGTCCTCGACATCGACCACCTCAAGGTCACTTTCGCCACCGACGCTGGTGATGTCCATGCCGTGAAGGATGTCAGCCTCGAAGTCAGGAAGGGCGAAGTGCTGGCGATTGTGGGGGAGTCGGGGTCTGGCAAAACGGTCACCGCCAAAACCATCCTGGGCCTGCTTCCCGAGACCGCCACCAGCTCGGGCACCGTGCTGATCAACGGGGCCAACGTGATCAGCGTCAGCGCCTCGCGCCTGCGCCAGATCCGCGGCCGCGACGTTGCCATGGTCTTCCAGGAACCGTCCACAGCACTGAACCCGGTGTTCACGGTGGGCTGGCAAATCGCCGAAGGCATCAGGGCCCACGCGGGCAGCGACGGCGGACGAAGGGTTTCCGCGAAGGAAGCGAAATCCCGCGCCATCGAAGCGCTGCGCAAAGTAGGCATCCCCGATCCCGAGCACCGCGTCAACTACTACCCCCACCAGTTCTCCGGGGGTCAGAAGCAACGGGTGGTCATCGCAGCGGCACTGGCACTGAACCCCGGCCTGATCGTGGCGGACGAACCTACCACGGCCCTGGATGTCACAGTCCAGGCCGAGATCCTCGAGTTGCTCCGGGACCTGCGCGACAAGTACGGCACGTCCATTGTGCTGATCACACACAACATGGGCGTGGTGGCAGACCTCGCCGACCGTGTGCTGGTGATGTACCAGGGCGACGTGGTTGAAGAAGCGCCGGCGCGGACGCTGTTTGCTGAACCCCGGCAGGACTACACACGGAAGCTCCTCGCCGCGGTGCCTCACCTGGGGCACAATTCTGCGTCCGCGGGACTGACCCGCCGGGCCCACCAGGAAGAGGAAGTACTGGTGGAAGCCAAAAACCTGACCATCGAGTACCCCGGCAGGCTGGGAACACCTGCATTCAAGGCCGTGGACGGGGTGAGTTTCACCCTGTCCCGGGGAGAGGTCTTCGGACTGGTGGGGGAATCCGGGTCCGGGAAGACCACCATCGGCCGGGCCATCGCCGGCCTGAACCGGACCACGGGCGGCAGCCTCCGGGTGCTGGGGTACGAAATGCGCAATTTGCGGGAGCGGACCTTCAAGCCGCTCCGGAAGGACATAGGCTTCGTTTTCCAGGACCCCGCCGCGTCCTTCAACCCGCAACTGACCATCGGGGAATGCATCGCCGAACCCATGGTGGTTCACACCAGGCCGAGCCCGGCGCAGGCGCGCAAACGCGTGGGTGAGCTGCTTGAGTCAGTCCAGCTGCCGGCGTCGTATGCGGGACGGTACCCGCACGAACTGTCCGGCGGGCAGCGCCAACGTGCCTCGTTGGCGCGGGCCCTGAGCCTTAATCCGCGGCTGCTGATAGCTGACGAGCCGACGTCGGCACTGGACGTTTCAGTGCAGGCGAAGGTTCTGGAGCTGTTCAGGGACATCCAGCAGGAGTTTGGCTTCGCCTGCCTGTTCATCAGCCACGACCTGGCGGTGGTGGACATCCTGTCCCAGTGGGTGGGCGTGCTGTACAAGGGCAAGCTGGTGGAACAGGGCATCGGCAGCCAGGTCATGGGAAACCCGCAGCACGACTACACGCGGCGGCTCATCGCATCCGTGCCGGTACCCGACCCGCAGGAACAGGCGAGGCGGCGGGAAGAAAACAGGGCACTGCTCGGTATTTGACGGGCCACTGTCCTCAGCCGGATCCGCTGACTCAACGCAGGCAGCGGACGCCGGGGCCAACGCCGGTGCCGGCGCAATGCCGGCACCGGCGCTTAACGGCCGGTTGATTCCTTCGGCTGCCCATAGACTTGAACCATGACGCAGCACAACCTTCACGCTCCTGACTCCGACGACTACGATCCCTCAGCCAGCTCCTTGGCCGGCCAGGTGGACAAGTCGGTGATGGCTGAACTGCTGTCCATCCGTTCCAGCATCGATAACATCGACGCCACGCTGGTCTACCTCCTGGCCGAGCGCTTCAAGGCAACCCAGAAAGTGGGGTTCCTCAAGGCCGCCCACCGCCTCCCGGCCGGCGACCCCGGCCGCGAGGCGGCACAGATTGCCAGGCTCCGGAGGCTCGCGGAAGACGCACACCTGGACCCCGCCTTCGCGGAGAAGTTCCTGAATTTCATCATCGGTGAGGTCATCCGGCATCACGAGGCGATTGCCGAAGACCACGAGGCCGCGGCGGGACAGCACCCCCAGGCATCAGCTCTCGCGTGACGGAGCAACGGCGCGACGCCGGTTCCAGGCCTGCGGAGGTTCCGGCACCGCCGCGGGAGGTAACTGCCACCGGCCTCGGCTCCTGGCCGGGGGAGGACCCTGTGGAAGCGACCAAAATAATCCGGGGTGAGCTGGGAAGCCCGCACCTTCCGTTCCTTGCCGAACTGCCGGACCGTGGCGTTGGTTCAGATGCCCTGGGACGTACAGCCACCTTGCTGGAAGAACTTTCCGTCGACGTCCAGCCTTACGGTTGGCGCCTTGTGGACCGGCCCGGCAAGGACTTCCGCCGCGCTGCCTCCGCCTTAGCCACCGACATCAACATCCTGGCCGATGTAGCCGGGGCCGAGGACAATCCCGCTGCCGGGATCAAAGTGCAGCTGGTGGGGCCGCTCAGCCTGGCGGCCGGCCTTCACCTGCACAACGGTGAGCGCGCCTTGATCGACTATGGTGCCCGGCGGGACCTCGCCGCCTCACTCGCTGCCGGTGTGGGCCGCTACCTCTCCCGGGTCGCGGCAGCCGTTCCCGGTGCCCGGCTCGTGGTCCAGGTTGATGAGCCCGATATTGCGGCGGTACTGGCCGGCACGATTCCCACCTCCAGCGGCTACCGCACTCTTCGGGCGGTCCCGCCCGCTGAGGCGCGGGAATCCTGGCGGGTGGTGGTCGACGCATTACGCGCTGCCGGTGCCGCGGAGATCGTGATCTCCGTTCCCGAGATCGAGGCCCCGTTCGAACAGATCCTGGCCGCCGGAGCGGACGGTATTGCCGTGCCGCTGAGAGGGTTGACCACCCGGCAGTGGGAGCAGTTGGCCGCGGCGGTGGAATCAGAAAAGTGCCTTTGGATCGGGGCCCTGGATGCGGCGGGGGACTCCCTGCCCAGGGTGGCGGACTGCGTGGAAGCGGTATGGCGTCCATGGCGGCAACTGGGCCTTCCCGCGAGCGCGCTCAGCACAGTTCGCGTCACGCCCTCTGTGGGGCTGGCCGGCGGGACCCCCGCTAAGGCCACCGCCGCCCTAGGCCGCCTCACCCAGCTGGCCGACGGACTGAACCAGGTGGCGCAGGGCTAGGGCGTCATACCCGGTTCTCCCAGCGGTCCGGCTGCGCGTACCGCGGCAGGAAGCTCTGCGCGGAGCTTCCACCGGTGTAGCGGCGCAGCCTGTAGTCAAAGCTGCCGGCGTAGACCAGGACCAGGCCGATCTGGGGCTGGATCACCTTGACCTGGATGCGGTGCTTGCCATTGCTTCCTTCGGCCGGGTCCCACCACTGCTCCGCATAGGCCTTCGCATCCAGGATGGCGGGAAGGGGAATGCGGAGGGGGCCAAGAAAAAGCCTCGAGGCTTCGGACACCCCGCGCAGCCGTCCCTCCGCTGTGACGCTCAGGTTCAGGTCCGTGACCAAGCGCCGGTACCGGCCGACATAGTCAACCAGCTGGGGTGCCCCGTTCCGGCGGGTCTCGCTGGTGGTGTCCTGGAAGATCCGCGTTCGTCCGGGAAACCGGATTTCGCGGCGGGCCGTCAGGCTGGAGCGGCCAAAGGGATCCTGATGTGCGTGGTTCTCAATCCGGAATGGGATGTTCTCGCCGTACTCCGGAAAGAACGCTTCCTCACCGGCGGTGAGCCGCAGCAGGGGACGCAGCCAGTCCTGCCGGCAGCCCACCACGTCGAAGGTCCCTTCGCCCACACCGTACTGGCCGGAGCCTGGCGAGAGCGCAAAGTACTCCTGCAGTTCGGGCTGCAACCGGACGTAGTCCGCCCCGAGGGCCTGCTGGTAAATGGGAATGTTCATAGAGGTACCTCCTCGTATTGGGGGCGGACAGCGGTTGGCTGGACTTTCACAATCTACCTGCCGCCTTGAGCCTGATGTACATGTCAGCCAGCCGGGGCGGCAGCTCCTGCGGCTCTGCGTCCACCACCTCCACACCGTGCTGGCGAAGCTCTGCCGTCACTGCTGCCCGCTGCAGGAGCGAGCGTTCGGCAGCGGCGGCCCGGAAGACACCGGAGGCATCGTCACGCTCCTGCAGCATCCGGCCGAGCTGGGGGTCCCGCACCGCTGCCACCACCACAACATGCTGACGGCTCAGTTGCGCTGCGGTGGGAATCAGGCCTTCCTCGGGTGCGCCGCCTTCCAGCGAAGTCAGCAGCACCACCAGGGACCGGTGCGCGGATACGGCGCGTACCTGCGCCGGGATCGCCTGCCAGTCCAGTTCGATGAGTTCGGCTTCCAGCGGTGCCATGGCCTGGACCAGTTGGCCGAGGAGATTCCCTTGACCCGCTGATCCGGCCCTGGCCCGGGTTCGCCGGTCGAAAGCGAGGAAATCGACCCTGTCCCCGCCCCGTTCGGCGAGGACACCCAAAAGTAGGGCGGCTTCCATCCCGGTGTCCAGCCGGGGCTCGTCACCGATCCTTGCCGCGGACGTCCGGGATGTATCGAGGAGCATGACAACCCGGCGGTCGCGTTCAGGCCGCCAGGTGCGGACCACCATCGCAGAGCGTCGGGCTGTTGCACGCCAGTCGATGGACCGGACGTCGTCGCCGCGGACGTAATCACGCAGGGAGTCGAACTCCGTGCCGGCACCCCTGATCTGCACGGCAGCCTTGCCGTCCAGTTCGCGCAGCTTCCGCAGCTTGGATGGCAGGTGCCGCCGGGAGTGGAAGGGAGGCAGGACCCGCAGCAGCCCGGGGCAGTCGATGGTCCGCTGGCGGGCCGCGAGCAGTAGCGGTCCGAAGCTGCGAATGGTGACGTGCGGGGCCTTGAGGTCTCCGCGCCGGACCGGCCGCAGGCGCACCGTGGCCCGCCGGCTTTCGCCGGCCGGAACGTCGAGTTCCTGTACCGGATTCCCTGCTCCGGCAGACGGCTGCCATGCATCCCGGAGGGTTCCGCGCAACCGCCGCCCGCCGTCGTTGGTGATGGTGAGCACGGACTCTGCGGTCCCATGCAAGGTCACATTGCCAGGCGCCCGGCGCACGATCCGGATCCGGCGCGGCGGGCTGGCCAGGACCAGGTCAACGGCTGCCAGAGCCGCCAGGCTGCCGGCCACGAGGAAGACTGTTCCCCAGCCGGGCAGCAGCAGGACCGGCAGCAGGCCCACCAGCACCAGCAGCACGAAACGTCCGGAGATGGCCATCAGCGAGGTACTGGAACGGAAGCCAGGATGCTGCCCAGCACGTCATCCACCCGGACCCCGTCCATCTGTGCTTCCGGCTGAAGCGTCACCCGGTGCCGCAGGCAGGGCAGTGCCAGGACCTTGACGTCGTCAGGGGTGACATAGCTCCTTCCCGACAGCCAGGCCCAGGAGCGGGACGTGTTCAACAGCGCCGTGGCACCTCGGGGCGAAACACCGAGTTGGAACGACGGTGCGGAACGGGTGGCCCGCACCAGGTCCACGATGTAGGCGATGATCTCGGGTTCCACTGCCACGGTGGCCACCGCCTGCCGGGCGCGCTCCAGATCGGCAGCGCCTGCCACGGCACGGACGCCGGCGGCCCCAAGGTCGCGGGGGTCAAAGCCTGCGGCGTGCCGCCGGATGACCTCGATCTCGTCGCGGCGTTCCGGCAGCGGCATGGTGAGCTTCAGCAGGAACCGGTCCAACTGTGCCTCCGGGAGCGGATAGGTTCCCTCGTACTCCACCGGGTTCTGGGTGGCGGCCACGAGAAACGGTGAGGGCAGCGGGCGGGAGGCACCGTCCACCGAGACCTGCCGCTCCTCCATGGCCTCAAGCAGTGATGCCTGCGTCTTGGGCGGCGTGCGGTTGATCTCGTCAGCCAGCAGGAGGTTGGTGAACACGGGCCCCTCGCGGAACGAGAATTCCGAGGTGTGCGAGTCGTAAACCAGGGATCCGGTGACGTCGCCCGGCATCAGGTCGGGAGTGAATTGCACCCTCTTGGTGTCAAGGCTCAGGGCGGCGGACAATGAGCGCACCAGCAGGGTCTTGGCCACACCGGGCACACCTTCCAGCAGTACATGCCCCTGCGACAGCAGGGCGATCAGCAGGCCCGTGACCGTGGCGTCCTGACCCACCACGGCCTTCGCCACCTCATGGCGCACGTCCAGGAGGGCTTGCCGGGCGGAATCATGTCCAGCCGAATCATGTCCAGCCGAATCATGCCCAGTGGAATCAAGGACCCGGGGGCCGCTGCCATGTTCGCTCATCGGCTACTGATCTCTTTCTCTAGGGTGTTCAGTTCCCGCGCCCAGGCCACCAGCCGTGCCTCGGTGCGCGGATGTTCTTCAAGGAGCTGCTTGATGTCGTGGGAAGGCCGGGCCAGGAACCGGGCCGCGGCTTCCGCAGCTTCGTCGGCGGTGGCGGCCGGACCAAGGCGGAGTTTCCTGGCCAGCCGCACCAGTGTCCCGGCGCGCAGGTTGTCCCGTGCCTGTTCGATGGCGTGCGCGTCCTGATACAGCCGCGCCCTTCCCTCCGCCGTTTCCACTGCCTTGACCACCACAGGCAGCGGCTCGAACACCAGCGGTCCATGCCGCCGGCCCCGCCATACGATGGCCGCCAGTGCCACCAGGGCAAGCCACGGCCCAATAAAGCGCGACCAGTCCGGTGCGAGCTCAGTGAGTGTTTGCGGGGAACCCGTGGTGTCCATGTCCTCAACGGACGGGAGGTACCAGACCAGGTCCGGCGAGCTGCCGAGCGTCCGGATCGCGAGTGCCGCGTTGCCCAGTTCGTCGAGCCTTTCGTTGCTGAGCACCGCGGTACTGCCCAGCACGGTGACGCGGCCATCGCCGCTGACGGCCAGCAGCCCGGCGGCCGAGCCGGCGGGCCGGTAACAGGACGTCCCGCCGTCGTACACGAAGCCCGACTCCCCGGTGACCTGGCCGGCCGCCACTGCATCCGGCAGGGAACAACCGGGCTCCAAAACCGGCGAAGATTCGGGCACCACACCTGCCTGCCTGATGCCGCTGTCCAGTGCGGCAAGAGCCTGCAGCCGGGGCGAAACCACCACGACCCGCCGGGCCATGTCTGCCAGCCCGCGCAGGCGGGCATCGTCGAGGAAACCGTTCTCGTCGTAGAGCAGGAGGGTGGGGGAGCCGCCGTCCTCCAAGGCAGCCATGGCTGCCTCATAGCTGGTGACGTCGGTGACCTTAACGCCGTGCCGGCCGAGGATCTCGCTGACCGCCCGTGCCCCCTCCGGCTCCGGGTTATGGACGGACAGGGGAACGCCGTCCCCCTTCGGAGCCAATTGCCCCCAGATGACCAGGCCCAACGCGGCGGCCACCAGTGCCGCCAGGGCAGTCATGCCGCGGTGCCGCCGAAGCCAGCGGAACGGATTCCTTTCTGCCGCAGTGTTGGTGTCTCCACTGTTTTCCCCTACTGCGGCTCCATGAAGCGCATTGGTCATGGCAGCACCGCGCTGTCCTGCACTGTGTCCTGCCGTAAGGGCTTCCCGGCCTCGAGAACGGTGTCGAGCCTCGTCATTGCCTCATAGTCACGGCTGCCGGCGGCCCAGTTTCCGTAGCGGACTGCGTCGAAGGTCCTGGCCGCATCGTGCAGCCGTGCTGCTTCCGCAGGAAAGGGCCGGGACAGGGCCAGGGCGGCTTCGTCGGCGGTCCGGCCCGGCTGGGGTTCCAGCACGATGCGGGCTTCCGCGGAACGGACCAGTGCGCGGAAGCGGTCGACGACGGCGTCCCCCCACTTCCCGGCCACGGCTGAAGCATCTGCGCGCTGCCGGTAGTCCGAGGCAGTGAGTTCACTGTCCGGTTCGAAGACTTCCTTGGCCTGCCGGGCTCCAGGGTTAAGGCGGGGCCGGGCCAGGATCACGGCCACGGCGATGACCAAGGCAATCACCATCCCAATGACCGGGCTTGGCACCGGTGCATCGGCTCCCGGCGGGCCGTCCAAGGACTGCAGCCAGTCCAGGAGACTTCGCCAGAGCGAGTCGAGCCAGCCAGGCCCAGCTTCCCGGTATTCGGATTTGGCCAGTTCCTCTGCGGCCCAGCGGCGGGCTTCCTCCGCCCCGGGCAGCACAGGCGGTTCAGCGGACATCCGGCCAAATCCCGGGCTGGCCGGTTCCGGGGACGCGTCCGGGCCCCGATGCAGCCATGCCGCGGCCCGGGATGCCCTCCGGATCCGCCCCGGTTTCCAGCTGGCGGAGCAGTGCGATGTCCAGGCCGTCCTTGCGCATCCGGAGATCCATGTAGATGAGGGCCATCACGGAGGTCTGGAAGGCGTAACCGACGGCCCCTACGAGGGCACCCACGATGGCAGTGGCCACCCCTACTGCAACCGCCACCATGATGTCCTGCTCACTGCCCGCGTGCGGTGACAGGAAACCGGAAAGGAACGTGGGCAGCAGGCTCACCGGGATCATGACCACCTGCCCGATGATTCCCACCATGATGCCCACCACCAGGGTGATACCGAAGATGCGCCACCAGTTGGCGCGGGTCAGCGACCACGAGCGGCGCAAGGCATCAAACGCCCCCAGCTCTTCGATGACGACGGCGGCGGGCGCCACCATCAGTTTGATATAGATCCAGGTCAGCAAGGCGACAACGGCGGGAATCATGGGGATGAGGATCAGGATGCCCGCACGTTCCATGGTGGAAATCACCGCGACGGCCAGGCCTGCGGGCAGGAGGAACGCGAGCAGGCCGGCCAGCATCATCAACGCCGCCAGGCGGACAAGCGTCCAGGCCCGGGAACGTGCCAGGATCCACATCTGCCGGAATCCCGTGGGACGGTTGAGGATGGAACGTGCCACCGGCACCACCATGGCTCCCTGGAGGACAGCCGAGATAAAGAGGGTCAGGATTCCAACCAGCAGGACGGCGGCCAGGAATCCCAGGCCGAGTGAGGCGAGGTCAGCCGGGCTGGCGCTCTCTGCCCAGGCTTCGATGGAGACCATCGAGGTTGCCGTCACGGCCGTGATCACAGCGCCAAGGATCGCAGCGAGTGACTGCGCGAGGACCGAGGCACCGAGCATCGCTTTGGCGTTCCGCCGGATGGTCTGGAAAGAGCCGTCCAGGATCTCACCGAACATCAGGGGGCGAAGCGGGACGATCCCCGGTTTAGGCGGCGCCACGTAGCGGGGCTGGCCGTAGGGGGAGCCCGGGTATGGACGCTGGGGTAAGTCCCAGTGCTGTTGCCGTTGCTGCTGCCCCCATTCTGGCGGCCCGCCCCAGACAGGTTGCTGGCCCCATTGAGGCTGCTGGCCCGGGTGAGGCTGCTGGCCCGGCTGGGGTTGCTGGCCCCATTGAGGCTGCTGGCCCCATTCGGGCTGCCTGCCTCGCTGAGGCTGCTGCCCGCCCGTACCCTGGGGCCGCTCCGCGCCCGGATCCTGTTCTGACACCTGTGTTCCTTCCCCCTGCACCAGTGCCTCTGCAGCCAGGCCGGGGCCGCGACAGAACGGTGGGCACCGGAACCTCCGGCAATGCTCCCAGCCTATAGTTCGGCGGGCATGGCTACCTAGCGTTCCGCCATGCCGCAACGTCCTGAACAGGACAAAGCCTGCCTGATAAGGGAATATATAACTATGAAGGCACGCATTCTGGTGGTAGACGATGACGAAGCGCTGGCCGAAATGATCGGAATTGTTCTTCGCAATGACGGCTTCGAACCAGTCTTCTGCGGTGATGGCGCCAAGGCGCTCGACGTTTTCCGTTCATCCAGGCCGGACCTTGTCCTGTTGGACCTTATGCTTCCCGGAGTGGATGGCATCGAGGTCTGCCGGCAGATCCGCGCTGAGTCGGACGTGCCCATCGTGATGCTGACGGCCAAGTCGGACACATCCGACGTCGTCCGCGGGCTTGAATCCGGCGCCGACGACTACGTGCCCAAGCCGTTCAAACCCGCCGAACTCGTGGCTCGCGTCCGCGCCCGGCTGCGTCCAGGGGACCAGAAGGCGCCCGAAACCCTTAAGATCGCCGACGTTACCATCGACGTCGCGGGTCACACGGTGAGCCGGGGCAACGAGCGGATTTCCCTGACGCCCCTGGAATTCGATCTCCTGGTGGCCCTTGCCCGTAAACCGTGGCAGGTGTTCACGCGTGAGCTGCTTCTTGAGCAGGTCTGGGGCTACCGCCACGCCGCCGACACGCGGCTCGTCAATGTCCATGTCCAGCGCCTCCGGTCCAAAATCGAGCAGGACCCGGAAGCTCCGGAAGTTGTCCTAACGGTGCGTGGTGTCGGCTACAAAGCAGGGGCCTGACCCCGCAGTTCCCCACGGGGGACCTGGAAACGAGCCCGCCACGGGAAGTCCTGCCGAACCCGCAGGGGCGCCCCGCCGGCCTGAACATCACAATGCTCCGGAACATACCGGTGCCCGCACTGCAGGCTTGCAGCGGCTTTCCTTCCTGGCCAGGATCTGGCAACGCCGTGCCCTGATTGTCAGCCTGCGCGTCGCCCGCCTGGTGTGGACCGGGTTCCGAAAATTCCTCCCGGCTCTCCGCTATATAGGGCGGGCGCTGCAGCAGCGGTGGCGCCGGTCGCTGCAGTTCCGCACGGTCCTTACCACCCTGCTCCTGGCCGTCACCTCCTTTGCCGTGGTGGGCGCCTATCTTTCGAACCAGATCGCCAACAACCTCTTCCAGGAGCGGCTGACCCAGGCGGAGTCCGAGACACGCTACAACGTCAAGCAGGTGCAGGACACCTTCGACGGCGCCCAGGTCACCGACCAGTCCAGCGTCATCACCCTGGTGTACGACACACTTAATGCCGTGGAGGGCCGCGGCTCCGTGATTCAGCGGAGATACGTCTTTGAGGCCATGCCTGAACAGACGAAGCCGCGGAACCGCTGGGTGGAATCACGGGCTTCAGACCAGCTCACTGTCAGCGTTATCCCGCCGGAACTGCGCAAGGCCGTCCAGGAATCCGGGAAGGACCAGTACTGGGCCTCAACCGTCATCCCGGTAGGCACCGAGGACCGTCCGGGTATCGCCGTCGGTAACAAGGTGACGTTCAACGGCACGGTTTACGAGCTGTACCTGATCTACGACCTCAACACCGCGCAGCAGACCCTCAACGAAATTCAAAGCGTCCTGTGGGCCGGCGGCGCGGTGCTGGTGCTGATGATCGGCGCCATCGCCTGGTACGTCACACACAATGTGGTCAGCCCGGTCAGCCACGCCGCGATGGTCTCCGAAAAACTCGCCTCCGGCCAGTTGCAGGAGCGGATGGTGGTCCGGGGTGAGGACGAGGTGGCACGCCTTGGTGCCTCCTTTAACCACATGGCAGCCAGCCTCCAGGAGCAGATCACCCAGCTGGCCACGCTGTCCCAGATGCAGCAGCGCTTCGTGTCCGACGTCTCGCATGAACTGAGGACACCGCTGACCACCGTCCGCATGGCCGCCGAAGTGCTGTACGACGCGCGGGATGATTTTGACCCCATCAACAAGCGTTCTGCAGAACTCCTGTATAACCAGGTGGAGCGGTTCCAGTCCCTTCTTTCGGACCTGCTGGAAATCTCCCGCTTCGACGCCGGCGTTGCCGTGCTCGACGCCGAGCCGGAAGACATTTTGCAGGTGGTGGCCCATGTGATCGAAGGCGCAGCGCCCGTCGCCGCCGAATACGGCTCCGAGATCATACTCCGCGCCCCCGCCGATGCCATCATCGCCGACATGGACGCCCGAAGGATCGACCGCATCCTGCGGAACCTCATACTCAACGCCGTGGAACACGGAGAAGGGAAGCCGGTGACGGTCACAGTGGCAGCCAGCCAGACCGCCGTCGGGATCGCCGTCCGGGACCACGGGATCGGCATGACTCCGGCCGAGGCAGCACGCGTCTTCGACAGATTCTGGCGGGCAGACCCTGCCCGCGCCCGCACCACCGGAGGCAGCGGCCTCGGGCTCTCCATTGCGATGGAGGACACCAAGCTCCACAACGGGTGGCTGCAGGCGTGGGGCAAAAAGGGCAGCGGTGCGAACTTCCGGCTGACGCTGCCCCTGCGCCAGGGGGAAGAGATCGACAAGTCGCCCGTACAGCTGGAACCGGAGGACATCACCATCCCTGGCGAAACAGATAACAGGAACATGCTGGTCCTTGAGGCCGGCACTCCACTTGCTCCGGCCTCAGGCTCGAAGGAGACCCCATGACGGGCCGCACCATGCCCCGGGCCAGGCTGGCGGCTTCATTGCTGGTGGTCCTGCTCGCCCTGCTGACCGGCTGCGCCCGGATTCCCACCGCCGGGCCGGTGGGCAAGAGCAGTGAGAGCAGCGCGGGGAACCTCAGTGCACCGGTATTCCTGCCGGCAGCGCCGCAGCCCGGCGCGTCACCGGAAACGATCATCGACTACTTCTACCGTGCCGGCAGCGGCTATGAGGACGACTACGCTGTCGCGCGCCAGTATTTGACGCAAGCTTCCTCCGTCTCGTGGAAGCCGGACCAGCGTGCCCTCGTTTACCGGGAAGCCAAGGTAGTCGCCGGCGAGGCCGAGAATGTCTACAACTACGAACTCGACGTCGCCTACACCGTCGATGCTGACGGGATAGCAACCCAGTCGCCGGAGGGGACCATCGAAAAAATCCCCGTCACTGTCACCAAAGTGGACGGGGAATGGCGGATTTCTGCCCTCCCGGACGGGACAGCCATCGCCGAAGAAACGTTTAAGGTGATCTACGGCGCGTACCCCATCTACTTCTACGACCCCACGTTTACGTACGCGGTCCCGGACGTGCGCTGGTTTATCAAGAACAAGACCGTAAAGGCGATGACCAGTGCGCTGCTCGCAGGGCCTGCGCCATACCTCCGCGGCGCCGTGGCCAGCGCCTTTCCCTCAGGCATCAAACTGGCCCGGGAATCGGTGCCAGTTGTCTCCGGGGCGGCGCAAGTGGACCTGACCGCCAAGGAACTGACTGAAACTTCCCCCGAAGACCGGCTGCGGATGCAGATGCAGCTGACATTGACCTTCCGCAGCCAGCCGGACGTAGTTAACGTTGAGCTGCGCGCCAACCAGGACCTGGTCCGCGTCGAGGACAACGGCTCGGTCCTGCCGCCGGTAGTGGACAGGAGCGTGCCGTCACACCAGATTGCGGTGAGCGGCAACGAGCTGGTCCGGTATGAGAACAACAGGATTTCGCCGCTGCCGGACATGCAGCCGGTGTCCTCGCTCACACCGCGGTTCCCCGCAGAATCGCCGGTATCGCAGACCGCAGCCTTCCTCAACGACAGCCGGACCACCCTGTACAGCATCAATCCCGGCCAACCTGCAAGGGCGCTGACCACACGAAGCGCCCTGACCCGCCCCTCCTTCGGCCTTAACGGCTGGCTGTGGTCAGCGGGACCGGGAGCCGCGGGGGGAACTGAAGTTGTTGCGTTCCGGCCCGCCGGCGTGGCGGAGGGGGCCACTGTACCCGCGGTCACGCTGACGCCGGCCTGGCTGGCAGGGCGGACGGTCAAGGACTTTCGGATCTCTCGTGAGGGAGTCCGCGCGCTGGTGATTTCCGAACAAAACGGCAAGACCCGTGTGCAGGTAACCGGCATCATCAGGGGCGTCGACGGGACGCCCCGCGAGCTCACACCACCCATTAGCCTGGCCATCGAAAGCGGGCCGGACCAGGGGGTGTGGGTCAGCGATACCACCGTTGCAGTGATGAAGGGGGGCGCGGGTTCGAACGTCACACCGGAGCTGCTCTCGCTTACGTCGGGTCAGCCGCAGCAGCTGGCCCCATGGCCGGGGCTCGTGGCCCTCAGCGCGGGCAACGGCCCGGAGGAAATCTACGCCCAGTCGGCGGAGGGGGTCTTCCAGCGGCTGGGCAACGGCTGGTCGCCGCAGATCAAGGGACCCCTCGACCCGTCGTTCCCCGGCTGAACCTGGACTTCTTTGTCGATCCTGTCCACATAGGCGTTTGATGGTGTGTCCCCAAGGGGCGGCCGGGCAGATGCTTGACCCCGTGAGCAACAGATTTAGGGCGCGGGCGCCAAGGATTGTCCGGGCCGATCCGGACCTCGTCCCGTCGCCGGAGCGGCCTGCCAGGCACCGGTCCGATCACCAGAACGCGTTACTCCGCCTGGCGGACCAGGCCGCGGGCGCAGCCGGGGATCTTCTCGCCCTGGCGGTTCCAGTGGATTGCGTGTGCTGCGGAGCAGAAGACCGGGCGCTATGCATTCCGTGCGGCCGCAACATCCGCCGGCTGACGCACAAGCCCTTCCGGGCCGAGCAAGGAGCTCCTGCCCTGATGGACGTCGGTGGGACGGTGTTGTTGCCGGTGGTGGCTGCCAGCGTCTACAGGGAGGAACTGGCACAGGCCCTCCTTTCTTTCAAACGGCACGGCCAACACCAGCTCGGGAACAGCCTGGGCCGGGCGCTCGCCGCTGCCGTCCGCGCAGCAACGGACGGCACGGAGGGGGTCTGCCTGGTCCCCGTGCCCACCAGCAACGCCGCGTTCCTGAAGCGTGGCTTCAGCCCCGTCCACCTGCTCTTGCGGACGGTGTCACGGCAGCTGCCGGAACTTCCCGTGGCGAACGTGCTGGAAAAGAGCAGAACCGGTGTTCTGCAGCTGCCCGGAGGCCAAAAAGGCTTGGACCGCGGCGGCCGTGCCCGGCGCGTGCGGGGGTCCATGCGTGTCCACCGGCGTGCGCGGAAAGGGCTGGCCGGACGCCGCTGCATCATTGTCGACGACGTCCTCACCACCGGCGCGACACTCTCGGAAGCGGCCCGGGCGCTGCACCTGGCAGGCGCCGTCGTGATCGGCGCGGTGGTCCTCGCCGCGACACGGCCACCGGACTCTGCAGGCTCCGGCCCCGCATCCGCTGAAGCCCGCGGAGAGGGGCATGACTTAGAAAAAAATAAACCAGGAAAGGATGAATAACGGATGGCTATGAACTAACGTCGGTGGTGGGTACCAAGAACAGAATGTACCTGTCGATGGCAGCTCGGAAAGGGGCTTGACTGTCAAACAGATCGGCCCAGCGAAGTGCTGCCGTCGTGTCACCGAAGTCATTTGGAGGGCACCATGGAGTTTATGATCAGCGGACGAAATCTGACAGTTTCAGACCGGTTCCGCGAATATGCCGGGGAGAAGATCTCGAAAATTGAGTCGCTGGGGGACAAGGTCCAGCGAGTCGATGCGAAAGTTTCAAAGGAGACCAACTCACGGCAAACCGGCGACCAGCTGACTGTCGAAGTGACAGTGCTGGGCAGGGGACCGGTGATCCGTGCCGAAGCAAGTGCCGCTGACAAGTTCGCTGCTTTCGACCTCGCATACAATAAGCTGCTCGAGCGCCTCCGCCGCGCCAAGGACCGCAAGAAGGTCCATCACGGACGCCACACACCAAAAGCTGTCCGCGAAGCCACCGCCGCGCTGGAACCAGCCAGCGCCCACGAACCGATTTATGTCGAGGCGAGCCATCGCGACGAAGTTGCCCCGGCCCCCGCAGAGAAGTCTCCCTATGACGTCGATAACGACATTCCGGCCGGCAATTCCCCGGTCCTGATCCGGCGCAAGGTCTTCCCGGCCGCCTCGCTTTCGCTCGACGATGCCGTGGACAACATGGAACTTGTCGGCCACGATTTCTACCTTTTCGTCGATAAGGCCACGAATACACCGTCTGTCGTATACCGGCGCCGCGGTTGGACCTACGGGGTTATCACCCTGGACCACGAATGCGAACCGGGCGAGACCTTGGTTGAAGAAAAAATTCTCGCGTACCGTTCTGACGACGCAGCAGCCAACGCCTAGGGTGGTAAACACCATCCACAGAGAGGACTGACGTGCCGACGCTGAGCCTGGACCAGGCCCGGCGGATCGCTTTGGCAGCACAAGGACTCAACAAAGGACGGCCCACCGGCCCCGTGACATCACGGACGGTGGGCCGGACCTTTGCCCGGCTCCAGCTTGTCCAGATCGATTCCGTCAACGTCCTCGCCCGCAGCCACTTCCTCCCTTTCTTCTCCCGGCTCGGCAACTACGACCGCAGCATCCTCCAGCGGATGTCAGCCAGCCACCCGCGGCGCATGGTGGAGTACTGGGCCCACGAAGCCAGCTACATCCGGCCCCAGCACTTCGCCGATCTCCGCCTGTGGCAGAAACGTTCCTGGGTTGGCGCCCACAGCATGGACCCCGCCCTGCGCGCCACCATCTCCGCCAGGATCATGGAAACGCTCGCGACGGCACGGCCTCTGACCGCCGCCCAGATTGCGGACAGGATCGGCCATGCCGAGGAAAAGCAGAACGCGAACTGGGGCTGGAACTGGAGCGCGGTCAAGCGGGTACTGGAGCACCTCTTCGAGGAGGGCCTTGTTTCGGCGGCTTCCAGGACCGAGCAGTTTGAGCGGCGGTATACGCTCACCACGCGGGTGCTTCCCGATCTGCACGTTGCGGAACCAGGTCAACGCGACCCCGTACCGGCCCTTCACCGGTTGATCGATGCTGCCGCGCAAGCCCACGGCATCGGCACCGTGCGGTGTTTCGCCGACTACTTCCGCACCCCCGTCAAGGCCGCGGCGGCATCAGTGCAGCATCTGGTGGAGTCCGGCAGGCTGGAGCCTGTCACTGTGGTGGGGTGGAACCGTGAACTGTTCCTGCACGCTGAGGCCAGGCTGCCACGGAGTGCGACAGGCCGGGCCCTGCTGAGCCCGTTCGACTCCCTGGTCTTTGAACGGCGCCGGCTTGAGGAACTGTTCGGCTTCCACTACCGGATCGAGATCTACACGCCGGAACACAAAAGGCGGTACGGATACTACGTCCTTCCCTTCCTCCTGCGCGACCGGATCGTGGCGCGGGTGGACCTGAAAGCTGACCGCGGAGGCGGGAAACTGCTTGCCAGGTCCGCCTTTGCCGAGCCTGGCGCCCCGCTGGACACCGCCGTCGAACTCGCCGCGGAGCTTCGGTTGATGGCCGACTGGCTGGGCCTGCCGGGCGTGGAAGTCTGCCCGCGGGGCGATCTCGCCGGGGAGCTCGCCCAGGCTGTGGGCCGCGGATAGGCCGTTCTCCGCTCTGAGGGAAAACAAGTAGCGGTCCGGTGTCTCTCCCGTAGACTAAAAACGCCAGAATTCGGCGGCAAAGACTGGGAGCATCTTCACGTGGCATCACTTATCGAAAAACTTCTCCGCACGGGTGACAAAAAAACCCTCCGGCAACTGCGGAACTATGCCGACTCCATCAATGCCTTGGAAGATTCGTTCAAGACCTTCACCGATGCCGAACTCCGCGAGGAAACGGACCGGCTGCGTGAACGCCACCAGGACGGCGAGAAGCTTGACGACCTGCTTCCGGAGGCCTTTGCCGCAGTCCGGGAAGCATCCTCACGCACCTTGGGCATGCGCCACTTCGATGTCCAGCTGATGGGTGGCGCCGCACTGCACCTGGGCAACATCGCGGAAATGAAGACCGGTGAAGGCAAGACGCTGGTGGCAACTGCTCCTGCCTACCTCAATGCGCTCACCGGCAACGGTGTCCACGTCGTCACGGTGAACGACTACCTGGCTGAATACCAGTCCGACCTCATGGGCCGCGTGTACCGTTTCCTTGGCCTTACCAGCGGCTGCATCCTTTCAAACCAGGATCCCTCCGTCCGGCGCCAGCAGTACGCCGCCGACATCACGTACGGCACCAACAATGAATTCGGTTTCGACTACCTCCGCGACAACATGGCGTGGGACAAAGCCGAACTGGTCCAGCGCGGGCACCACTTCGCCATTGTTGACGAAGTGGACTCCATCCTCATTGACGAGGCACGCACACCGCTGATCATTTCCGGGCCGGCCCAGGGCGACACCAACCGTTGGTACAGCGAATTCGCGAAGGTTGTCCTGCGGCTCCAGGTTGAAAAGGACTACGAGGTCGACGAGAAAAAGCGCACGGTCGGCGTCCTGGAAAGCGGCATCGAAAAGGTTGAGGACTACCTCGGGATCCAGAACCTGTACGAATCCGCCAACACGCCACTGATCGGGTTCCTCAACAACGCCATCAAGGCCAAGGAACTGTTCAAGCGGGACAAGGACTACGTCATCCTCGACGGCGAGGTCCTGATCGTTGACGAGCATACGGGACGTATCCTCGCCGGCCGGCGCTACAACGAGGGCATGCACCAGGCCATCGAGGCCAAAGAAGGCGTTGAGATCAAGGCCGAGAACCAGACCCTGGCCACGGTGACGCTGCAGAATTACTTCCGTATGTACAACAAGCTCTCCGGCATGACCGGTACTGCCGAGACCGAAGCAGCGGAATTTATGGGCACCTACAAGCTCGGAGTGGTGCCCATCCCCACCAACCGGGACATGCAGCGGATCGACCAGGCGGACCTCGTTTTCAAGAACGAGACCGTCAAGTTCGACGCCGTGGTCAAGGACATCGCCGAGCGGCACGAAAAAGGCCAGCCGGTGCTCGTGGGTACCACCAGTGTCGAGAAGAGCGAATACCTGTCCCGGCTCCTTGCCAAGGAAGGAATCCGCCACGAGGTCCTGAACGCGAAGAACCATGCGCGGGAAGCTGCCATCGTGGCCCAGGCAGGCCGCAAGGGCGCAGTCACTGTTGCCACCAACATGGCCGGCCGCGGTACCGATATCATGCTCGGCGGCAACGCCGAATTCACTGCCGTGGCCGAGTTGGCGAAGCGCGGCCTCGACCCGGAAGAGAACTCGGAGGAGTACGAGTCTGCCTGGCCTGGAGCCCTCGAAGCTGCAAAGCAGTCCGTCAAGGACGAACACGAGGAAGTACTGAACTTGGGCGGCCTGTACGTGCTGGGCACCGAACGGCACGAATCCCGCCGCATCGACAACCAGCTCCGCGGCCGTTCCGGCCGCCAGGGCGACCCGGGCGAGTCCAGGTTCTATCTTTCGCTTACCGACGACCTCATGCGCCTCTTCAACTCCGGCGCCGCGGAACGCTTGATGAACAGCTCCGTGCCGGACGATGTCGCACTGGAGTCCAAGCTTGTCTCGCGTGCGATCGCTTCGGCCCAGGGCCAGGTGGAGGGCCGCAACGCCGAGCAGCGTAAGAACGTCCTGAAGTACGACGACGTCCTCAACCGCCAGCGCGAGGCCATCTACAGTGACCGTCGGCGGATCCTCGAGGGCGACGACCTGCACGAAAAGGTGCAGTTCTTCGTGGAGGACAGCATCACCGCGCTCATCGACGCAGCGACGGCGGAAGGCAACGGCGACGACTGGGAGTTGCACCAGCTCTGGACCAACCTTAAAACGCTGTACCCGGTCAGTGTCACCCCGGAGGAGATCATCGAGGAAGCCGGCGGAAAGTCCAGGCTCACCGTGGAGATGCTGAAGGAAGAGTTGCTGTCCGACGCCCGTCTGGTCTACCAGGCCCGGGAAGAGACGATCGGCTCCGAGAGCATGCGCGAGCTGGAGCGCCGGGTAGTCCTGTCAGTCATCGGGCGTAAATGGCAGGAACACCTTTATGAGATGGATTACCTCAAGGAAGGCATCGGCCTGCGTGCCATGGCCCAGCGCGACCCACTCGTTGAGTACCAGCGTGAGGGCTTCGCCATGTTCCAGAGCATGATGGAAGCCATCCGCGAGGAAAGCGTAGGGTTCCTCTTCAACCTTGAAGTGGAAGTCACCCCTGCCCAGGATGTCGTTGTTGCGGACGCCCTGGGCGGGCACACGGAGCACGTTGAGCCCCAGGTGCGGGCTGCCGGCCTGGAAGCGCCGGCGCAGCCGGCCCAGCTGCAGTACACCGCCCCAAGCGAAAGCGGCGGAACGCAGACCAGGGTGGAGACGCGGCAGTCCGGCCGTTCCGGAAACCCGGCCAAGGCAGCAGCTCAAGATGCCGCGAAGCGTCCTGCAAAGAAGAAGAAGCGCTGACCGCACGCTGGGTAAGCTGGCGAAAGGATAAGGAACTGCTCCCCGAAAGTTGGACCGAAAATTCGGTCCTGACTTACGGGGAGCAGTTTCATGTTTAAGTGCTGCCGACGGGAATGCCGTCGGCGTCGGCATTCCATGGCGAGAAGTGGTTGAAGGGGTGAACGGCGTTCCGGATTTCGCTTCGGATCCGCCGGAAGCGAGCGTGAAGACGCAGAACCGGACCGCCATGGGTCGTTCGCGGAGGTAGGTCTGAAGCTGGGCGTGAGCGCCGGGGAGGTCGGCGTGGGCGTGCCGGCTGCGCCCCGCAGGACCGGTAGTGAGATTAGCACCTGAAGATGAGCACTGAGACTTCTCCAGTTCCCCGTCTCCTCCTCTTCACTGGGTAGAAAGACTCTATTTCAGCTAGCCGAGTTGCCTCAGGCTGACCCTATGAAGCGCGTCGTTGTCGAGCAATTCGGTGGCCCGGAGGTCATTAAAGTGGTGGAGGACCAGGAGCCTCAGCCTGCACCCGGCGAGGTCGCTGTCAGGGTGTTGGCCGCCGGTGTGTCTTTCACAGATTCGCTACTACGCGCCGGTACCTACTTCCATGTCCCAAAGCCGCCGTTTACCCCCGGTTATGAACTCGTGGGTGTCGTGGAGGAACTCGGCGCCGGCTGCTCCCGGCTCCATGTGGGGGACCGAGTTGCTGCATTGACAGTCTGGGGCGCCTATGCGGAACGCGTTTGTGTGCCTGAGGCAGAGGCAGTGGAGGTGCCCGAGGACCTCGACCCTGCAGAGGTTGTCTGCCTCGTCCTGCCCTACATGACTGCCTATCAGGCGCTCCACCGGGTGGCGAAAGCGCAGCGGGGTGAGACTGTACTGGTGCATGGAGCGGCCGGCAGAGTGGGTGTCGCCGTCCTTGAACTTGGCGCGGTGGCCGGACTCCAGCTTTACGGCACTGCCTCCGCCAAGGACCGCGCGACAGTCGAGAAGCTCGGCGCGGTAGCCATCGACTACCAGAGCGAGGACTTCCTGGCTCGCGTGCGTGCCCTCCCGGGAAGAGGAGTGGATGTGGTGCTGGACGGGATCGGGGGCCCGCTGTCGGTCCGCTCGTTCCGCGCGCTGCGTCCCGGCGGCAGACTTGTTGTGTTCGGTCATTACCAGACGCTGTCCCATGGGCGCAAGAGCCGGTGGGGGTGGTTCAAGTGGTATGTTGCGACGGCGGCCGTCGCCGTCCGGGGCCTGCTTTCGCCCCGCCGTCACGTCCTCGCCTACCGTGTTCAGAAAGTGCATGAGCCAGCCCCACCGCTGGCCGTGGGAGGAGGACCCCGGGTTCCGGAATGGTACCGGGAAGACTTCCGCGCACTGCTCGACCTGCTTCGCCGCGGGCAAATCCACCCGATTGTGGCCGGGCGCCTGCCGCTTACCGAGGCCCGGCACGCGCACGAGCTCCTTGAGCATTCGGCGGAGCAGGGCAAGCTGGTGCTGGTGCCGGAAGGCGCGCAGGGCACTGCCTGATGACCGACAACGCCGGTGGCGGTCACTCGGGGCGACCGCCCCGAGCCCGGTACCTGCCCATTGCGGAGCACGGCCTCATCGGTGACCTGCACTCCGCGGCTTTAATCGGTACGGACGGGACCGTCGATTGGTACTGCTGTCCCCGGTTTGATTCTCCCAGCGTCTTTGGCGCTATCTTGGACGCCGACAAGGGCGGACTGTTCCGCATCGCCCCTGAGCAAGGCGGCTGGACGTCCAAACAGCTCTACCTGCCGGACACCAACATTCTCATCACGCGCTTCCTGATGCCCGACGGCGTGGGGGAAGTCCAGGACTTCATGCCCCCGCCGCAAGCTGGCCGGGCGGCGCACCGGCATCAGATGATCCGCAGGATAGTCGCCGTGCGCGGGCACGTACGCTTCGTCGTCGAGGTGTCTCCCCGCTTCGACTATGGCCGTGCGGACCACGACGTCACGGTCACTGAGAACGGAGTTGTCTTCAGTTCTCCTGGCTTGTCGCTCGGGCTCTGGGCACCATGCCCGCTCGAGGTTGTCGGGCACCGTGACGTACGCGGCCGGATCGAGCTCCACGCGGGGGAGACGTCCACGTTCGTTCTCGAGCAGGTGGAACAGGGCGAAGGGCCGGCAGTGCATTCCGATGCCTGGGTCGCCGGCGAGTTTGATGCAACTGTGGCCTTCTGGCGGCAGTGGCTGAGCCGCTCAACCTACACTGGGCGGTGGCGGGAGATGGTGAATCGTTCGGCACTCACACTGAAACTGCTGACCTACGCACCGACCGGCGCCATGGTGGCTGCCCCCACCACGAGCCTGCCGGAGGTGGTGGGTGGCTCCCGCAACTGGGACTACCGCTACACCTGGATGCGCGATGCCGCGTTTTCCGTTTACGCGCTGCTCCGAATTGGATTTACGGACGAGGCAGTGGCCTTTATGCAATGGCTGGAAGGGCGCTTCCGGTATACGGAAGAGCGTGAATCAGGGCCTTTGCAGGTCCTGTACGGCATTGACGGGCGGGAGCACCTTGCAGAGGAAGAACTCCCGCACTGGGAGGGATACATGGCATCGGCTCCTGTCAGGATCGGCAACGGAGCGGCAACCCAGCTCCAGCTGGACATTTATGGCGAACTGATGGACTCCGTATACCTCTGCAACAAATACGGGCGGCCCCTTTATCACGACGGCTGGGTGCAACTGACCCGCAATCTCGAGTGGCTGATCGACCACTGGGACCAGCCTGACGAAGGGATCTGGGAGACGCGTGCCGGCCGCCAAAACTACACCTATTCGCGCTTGATGAGCTGGGTGGCCCTCGAACGTGCGATCCGCATCGCCCGCCAGCGCGGCCTGCCCGCGGACATCCAGCGATGGATGGGTGTCCGGGATACCATCTACGGGCAGATCATGGAGCGCGGCTGGAACCCTGCCCGCCGGGCTTTCGCCCAGCATTATGACTCGCAGGTTCTGGACGCGTCCCTGCTGCTCATGCCGCTGTGCAAGTTCCTTGCGCCCACCGACCCCCGCTGGATATCGACCCTCGACGCCATTACTGCGGAGCTCGTATCCGACAGCCTCGTCTACCGCTACAACGCCGAAGCATCTCCGGACGGGCTTGCGGGCAGGGAGGCGACCTTCTCGATGTGCTCCTTCTGGTGGGTGGAGGCGCAGGCACGGGCCGGCCGGCTCGACGAGGCCAGGTTTGCCTTTGAAAAGATGCTCACCTATGCAAACCACGTGGGGTTGTATGCGGAGGAAATCGGGCCGACAGGTGAACAGCTGGGCAACTTTCCCCAGGCCTTCACGCATCTGGCGCTGATAAGCGCCGCCTACAACCTGGACCGGAAACTCGGGTGATTCCCCACCACGGCTGGTGCTCATCAGGATCCCACTTACGTCGCACCGTCCCGGTCAGCAGTGGCCCGGGAGCGGGACAGGGCAAGTGCAGATGCCACCAGCCCACCGGAGGCGTGCCGTTCCACAAGGCTGACTCGAGCAGGTTGGCTATGTCCGGTTTCGCCGCTGCTCCTTCACGCCGGGCAGCGCCTCGCTTGCGCGGCTCCAAGCACTATCTGCGGGTAGGTGGTCCTCGCCCCGAGCTTCTCTGACAAGAGGCGCCGGCGCCACCGGGCAGAGCAGCTCGGCATCGGACAGCCCGGGTCTGTGCCCGGACCGCCCGTCCCGGGACACGCCGACAGCGCACATTAACGAGTCCAACTTTCGGGAACCAGTTCAAATTTCCGGGGCCTGCTCCAGTTTCACTGCGGTTCCGGTACCGCTCCCCGGATGCCGGTCCCTCAGCCAATGACAAGCTCAGTGACGCGCCATACCTGCTTGCTCCGCTCCAGCCGGACGGCCACAGCCCGGGCACGGACGTCGTCCACCACCACTGCGCTGGCCTCGTAAATCCCATCAGCCACCTCGCAAACGCGGACCGAGCGGACAGTGGAATTCCTGTGCAGCCGTGCCAGTGCGGGATTGTTCGTCCGGCCCACTTCCCGTCTAATCAGGCAGGCGCGGTGCTGCAGCGCCGACAGGCACCGCGGGTCGAGCCGGCGGGCCAGCTGGTGGACGGGGCGGATTCCCGCGAGCACCTCCATTGCTGCCTGGACCGTGCCCCGGGTGATGGCACGCACCTCGGACAGCTCATCAACGGGCCGCAATCCTCCAGGAGTTCCGGCTTGTGTTGGTGCTGAATCACCCGCAGGAGCCGGCACGACACGGCGGGGAGGGGGATTCTTCGCCCTGCCAGGTCGCTGGCCGGCCCTGATCGGTGTCACTGCAGTCATTGCTTTCCCCTTAATTAGCGGCCGGGAGACTTGGGAGCCCGGCCAGTAGTTATGCCGCGGACGGCGGCTGAAGAATTTGTCCCGGAAGCAACACATCGGGGTTCTGGCCGATGAGGGCACGGTTTGCCTCGAACCATCGGGGCCACTCCATGGCGATCTCAACATCAGTTGCTCCCGGCCCCTTGGCGGATGCGGCGATGTCCCACAACGTGTCCCCGGCGAGGACCGTCACGGACGCGGCTGCCGTTCCGCCGTCATTGGCGCTGCGCGCCGCAGGAGCCGCCAGAAACCCTGGGCTGACCACCGGGGCGGCCGGCTGCCAGCCCGGCTCGGGCATGGACGGGGGAGCTGCGTTGTCTTTCGGGGCTTCCTTAAGCGGTGGACGAGCCATCGCCGGGTCGGTGGCATATGCATGATCGGCGGGGCTGGGTGAGCCGGTTCCGTTTCCTGGATCCGCGGGGGCAGAGGAAACATGCTCTTGGCTGGGCGCCCACTCCGGTCCCGGACCGGCGGTCTCTGCCTGCGCGGCAGGCCCGGCCACGAGCTGGACTGAAAGGGCAGCAAGAACAAGCCGCTGCATAAATGCCGGCGACAACCTCCGGGTTAGTGCTGCGGCGCGAAGCTTGCCCATCCGGTCCAGAACTGTTGTGGCTCCGGCCAGAAGCAGGGACAGAAACCACCAACCCACCAGGACTGCTCCGCTGATGGCTGCGGCTGCTCCCAGCAGGTCCTCCGCGCGAAGTCCCTGGCGACGGGCCGAGGACTGCTGCCATTGCTCAAGTAACCCGGCACCGAGAACAAAGAGCAGTACACCAAGCAGCAGGATGGCCGCAGCGCTTATGGCATCCGTCCACGTATTTGCTCCAGCTTGCTTTGTCATCACGTTCCCAGTTATTTGATGTGGTTTGGTAGCATTTGATGCAACTGGACTCAGTTTGCACTCCTTTATCTTTCTTTGTCCAGACGTTGGAGAGAAAAAGTCCGGTGCGTTGACCCGGCGGTACTGGGGCCCTACGCTGGCCAAATGCGCTGGGATGCACTCTTCAATGACCTGGAAAGCCAATTCGCTGAGGGGGACCGGCTGGCCCTCAACGCGGAGGTCAATGAGCGGGCAAGGGCGGAGATGGTCGGCCTGGAGCTGGCGGACCGGCTGCGCGGCGTGCTGGGCTGCCGGCTTACCGTCTACCTGATGTCAGCAGAGTCGTTTACAGGCACGCTGATGCATGCCGGCGGAGATGCGCTGGTCCTGCACGAAGAACAGCACCAGATTCTCATTCCTTATGCAGCCGCAGCACGTTACGTGGGACTGGGCAGGCTCTCGGCCACCGAAACATCCCGGGTCCGCAAGCGATTGGGGCTTTCCCATGCTTTGCGCTGCATGGCCAGGGACCGGGCGGAACTGTCAGTCCTGGTCGGGAATGCTTCGGGATCTGTGCGGCTGGCAGGGGTCATTGACCGTGTCGGAAAGGACTATCTTGACCTCGCCGTCCTCAACCCGGGTGAGGTGCGGCGTAACCATCAGGTCAGTCAGGTTGCCACCATTCCCTTTACTGCCCTGGCAGCCATCCGGTCGCTCCGGACAGCCGGGTGAGCTTCAGTATGCTGCCGTCCCGGGCGGGAAATAAGCGCGGGGCAGGAGTCAGACTGACTTGGACCTGGACTCCTGGATCATCCGGCTTGCTTCGGCGTAGCGTTCCTCGATGTACTGCTCAAGCATCTTTTCCTCCACCCGCCACTGGCCCCTTCCGCCAACCTGGATAGCTTTGAGCTCGCCGCTGCGCACCAGGGCGTAAGCAGCCGGGGAATTGATCTGGAGCTGTTCCGCGACATCTGCAAGCGTAAGAAACCTGGGCATACGTCCATTTTGCCACCGCTGGATATGTTTTGCTGGCGTTATCCACAATTTGATCTTGTTTGAATTTATGACTTTTGTTCCTGGGCCCCTGCCGCAACAATGGGGAGTCGGGGCACATCGTGGAGTTCCCGAAGCACATTTGGGGGGAGAAAAGGTAATGGTTCCTGAGTCATCTGTCACGGCGGCCAGGCTGAAACAGCCTTCCTGGAAGGATCCCCGCCTGCTGGTTGGTGTCCTCCTGGTGCTGGCATCTGTGGCGGGCGTCATTTTCCTGGTGGACAGCGCGGACCGGACCACGGAGGTTTACGCCGCCAGGGACGGCATCGCGGTGGGCGAAAAGCTCACGTCCGGCAATGTAATCCGGGCCAAGGTCAGGCTCGGTGAGGTTGAGTCCCAGTACATCACAGCCGAGTCGGGGTTGCCGGAGGGCGTCGTCGCCGTGCAAAGGATCGGCAAGGACCAACTCGTTCCGCGGGCCAGCCTCGGCGCAGTGGACGAACTTGACCGCAAGCCGGTTGCCCTGACGATCGAAGAGACGCTGCCTGCCCAAGCGGTCCCGGGCGCCAGGGTAGACGTTTGGATCGCGCAGCCCGACGCGCGGAATGGATTCAGCGAACCGAAGCTTCTTCTCCCCGGCGCCGAGATAGCGGAGGTCGCCGAAGGTGCCGCTGCCCTCGGATCCTCCCGGACCACCGTCCTGATGGTGCTCGTCGAAGACGCCCAGATGCCCGCCCTGCTGGGTGCACAGGCCAACGAAGCGAAAATTTCCGTGGTTTGGAACCCAGGCGGCGGAACTCGATGAATATTCCCGTCATCACCGTCGGGCAGAGCCGCGAGGACCTGGTCGGCGGGCTGGAGCGCCTGCATGGACCGGTGACAGTAGTGCGGAGATGCGAAGAACTCACCGAACTGCTGGCAGCGTGCCAAAGCGGGCTGGCGCGGGCCGCGGTAGTGGCCGACGGCTCCGAGGATCTCACCGCCTCCCTTGTAGACCGGCTTGGGGCCGTGGGCGTGGCCGTCATCGCACTGACAGACTCGGTAGAGGAAGCTTCCAGACTGCGGGGGATAGGAGTGGCTTCAGCTTTGACCGGGGTGGAATCCGCGGTGCTCTCGGACAGGATCGCCGAGGCGGTGGCCCTCCTCGCCGGGGGCGTTCCCCCGGGAGCACCCCGCAGCTCCCCGGCCGATCCTGGCGCGGCCCTCACCCCCGTTGAAGCGGGCACGGGGAAGGGTCCCGAAGAGCCCGGGCCAGGGCGAATCATCGCTGTCTGGGGGCCGGCAGGATCGCCGGGCCGGACAACCCTTGCGGCCAATATCGCCGGTGAACTGGCCGCTCAAGGAAAAACGGTCCTCCTTGTGGACGCCGACAGTTATGGGGCGAGCATAGCGGCGGTGCTGGGTCTCATGGATGAGTCCGCCGGCCTCGCTCAAGCGTGCAGGCTCGCCGACCAGGGCCTGCTGGATACGGAGGCCTTGAAGAAAGTGGCCACTCCCGTTGCCACTAAACTGGGCTCCTTCCGTGTGCTCACCGGCATCACCCGTGCGGACCGCTGGACCGAACTCCGGGCATCGGCCCTTGCCTTGGTGCTTGAGCGTGCGAGGCAGATTGCCGAGGTTGTTGTGGTGGATACTGGCTTCTGCCTCGAAGCTGACGAGGAACTGAGTTTTGACACGATGGCTCCCCGGCGGAACGCGGCCACCCTGCGTTCCCTTGAGCTCGCCGACACCGTTTACGCCGTTGGCGCCGCGGATCCTGTCGGAGTGCCACGGCTGGTCCGCGGCCTTGCGGAGCTTGACGCTGCGGTGCCGCAGGCCGCGCCCGTCGTCGTGATAAATAAGGTGCGCTCCTCATCCGTGGGCCGGGCTCCTGAGCGGCAACTGCAGGACGCTTGGGCGCGCTATGGTCCTGCATGGGAAATCAAAGCCTTCCTGCCGGACGACGGAGCGGCGGCGGATGCGGCGCTGCTCGGAGGCTCACTGTTGCTGGAGGTCGCACCTGATTCTCGGCTTCGGCGGGCCATCGCCGAACTCGTTTGTGCACCCGCCCAGCAAAAGTCGAAAACCTCTGTATTTTCTTCCACAGCAAGGCGGAAACTAAAAGACTAGGCTCGCCGTAAGAGCTGCGACGATGCAGCGAATACTTGTGATGGAGGCGTTTGTCGATGTCGTCTGGATCCAGCGTGGAGGATCAGCCCCTTGCCATTGAAGGCCTGGAAGGCTTTCTCGGGGACTACTATGAGCACCTGGCCGAAGAGGACGCCCGGGCCTACCCCGCGGATGTGTTGACCGCGCGGGCGGTAGGACACCGGGGCGTTGCTTCCATCCGGAAACCCGGCCACGCGAATATCTCCATCCATGATGAGGAAGACAGCAGCGTGGTCTTCGTTGTCACCGACGACATGCCCTTCCTTGTCGATTCCGTCAACGCAGAACTGGTCCGCCAGCACGCGGCGATCAGGCTGGTGGTCCACCCTCTGTTCGTTGCCGCCCGCAACACGGAAACCGGCGAACTGGCGAAGGTCAACAAGGTCCCCTCCCATATCGGCATCTCCAGCGGTGACACCGCTGCCATGCCCAGCCTGTCGCACCTGATAGCCCAGGGTGAAAACGCGTCGTACATGGAGTCGTGGATCGCCGTCGAGATTAACCGCATCTCGGACAAAGCCAAAGACTCGCTCCTGGAAGGCCTGGGGCGGGTACTCAATGATGTCCGGGCGGCGGTGGAAGACTGGCCGAAGATGCGCCAAAAGGCGCTGGAGATCGCCGAGAACCTGGACAAGGTGGCCAACCCGGTGCAGATCGCCGAACTGCGCCAGGCGCAGGACCTCCTGCACTGGCTTGATGACGGCAATTTCACCTTCCTCGGCTATCGCGAATACGACCTGGTCAACGTGGACGGGGAAGACGTCCTGGAACTGCGTGAAGACAGCGGCCTGGGACTGCTGCGCGCTGCCGCGGACTCCCCGCACATCCAGCACCTGACTGACACCGGCAGGAAGAAAGCACGCGAAAAGCGTGCCCTTGTCATCACGAAAGCCAACTCGCGCTCCACCGTCCACCGGTCCGCGTACCTCGACTACATCGGGGTCAAGAGTTTCGACGCCGCAGGCAACGTCAACGGCGAGCAGCGCTTCATCGGCCTCTTCGCCACCAGCGCGTACACCGGCTCCGTCCGCAACATCCCCATCGTCCGGGAAAAAGTCGACGCCGTCCTGAACATCGCAGGCTTCCCGCCGGACTCGCACTCCGGTAAGGACCTCCTGGGCATCCTGGAAACCTACCCCAGGGATGAACTCTTCCAGATTGAGGTCCCGGATCTCGCCGCCACGGCCCTGGGCATCCAAAAACTGCAGGAACGCCGGCGCACGCGGCTTTTCCTGCGGCCCGACATCTACGGCCGCTTTATGTCCGCCGTTGTCTACCTTCCCAGGGACAGGTACACCACCAACGTCAGGCTCCGCATCGAGCAGGAACTGCGCGAAACCTTCCAGGCCGTGTCCATCGACTATGAGGCGCGGATGACAGAGTCTGCCCTCGCCAGGCTCTTCTTCCGCATCCGCCTGCCCAAGGGTGCCGACGTCAGCCATGTCAACACTGAGGAACTGGAAAAGCGGCTGGTGCTTGCCGCCCGTTCCTGGAGCGAAGGCATCGCCGAGGTCCTGCGCGACGGCCGGGATGTTGCCGAGGCCAAGGAGCTGGCAGCCGTCTGGTCGGAAGCATTCCCGGCGAGCTACCGGGTGGATTACGAGGTGGAGGACGCCCTCGAGGACATCGCCCGCTTCGAAAAATACGGCGCGGCCGCAGAGCGGACGGCAGGTGCAAAGCAGGAACGCCCCGGGGTCCACGTCTACCTCCCGGAAGGGGCGGGGGCGACACTGGAGGAGGATGCCCGGGTCAAGCTCTACATGCTGGAGCCGAAGAGCCTGAGCCAGATCCTTCCCTTCTTCCACAACCTTGGCCTGGAGGTGCTCGACGAGCGCCCGTTCGAGATCGAGACCGCGGACCGCCGGGACTTCTTCCTGTACGACCTCGGCTTGAAATACCCCTCGGGGGTGGATCCGCTGGCCACCAACCAGCTGCTTGCTGATTCCTTCGGTGCGGCGGTGACCGGTGCTGCAGAGTCCGACGCCTTTGACAGGCTGGTCCTCCGGGAGGGACTGCAGTGGCGGCAGATCACGGTGCTGCGCGCCTACGCCCGGTATATGCGCCAGATGGGCAACGCCAACTCCTTCGGGTTTATGGCGGACACGCTGCTCGGGAACCCTGACGTGACCAGGGGCCTCACCGCGCTTTTCGCCGCCCGCTTCGATCCTTCGCTGAGCGAAGACCAGCGGGTTGAGGCCCAGGCTTCCGTACGTGCAGAACTGGCAGAGGCCATTGAACAGGTTGCCACCCTGGACGCCGACCGGGTCCTGCGGACCTTTCTTAATCTGATCGAATCCACGCTCCGGACCAACTTCTACCAGTACAAGCCGCACCTGAGCTTCAAGCTGGATCCTGCACAGATCAAGGGGCTGCCCTTCCCGCGCCCCATGTTCGAGATCTGGGTCTACGCCCCCCGCGTCGAGGGTGTCCACCTCCGGTTCGGCAAGGTGGCCCGCGGCGGCCTGCGCTGGTCCGACCGGCGTGAGGATTTCCGCACCGAAGTCCTTGGCCTGGTGAAAGCTCAGACGGTGAAGAACGCCGTCATCGTGCCCACCGGGGCCAAGGGCGGTTTCTTCGCCAAGCAGCTCCCGGACCCAGCGGTGGACCGGTCCGCCTGGATGGCTGAAGGCATCGAAAGCTATAAGACGTTCATCCGCGGCCTGCTCGACCTCACTGACAACCTGCTCACGGAGGGCGACGGCGAGCGGCTCGTGCCGCCGTCGGACGTTGTAAGGCACGACGACGGCGATTCCTACCTCGTGGTGGCGGCCGACAAGGGAACCGCAACCTTCTCGGACATCGCGAACGGCCTGGCCGCGGAATACGGGTTCTGGCTCGGGGACGCCTTTGCGTCCGGCGGGTCGGTGGGCTACGACCACAAGGCCATGGGCATTACCGCCCGGGGCGCGTGGGAATCAGTGAAGCGCCACTTCAGCGAGCTGGACCTGGACACGCAGACGCAGCCTTTCAGCGTGGTGGGTGTGGGGGACATGTCCGGCGACGTGTTCGGCAACGGAATGCTCCTTTCCCGCCACATCCGGCTGATTGCCGCGTTCGACCACCGCCACATCTTCCTCGACCCCAACCCGGACGAGGAGACCTCATTCGTGGAGCGGCAGCGATTGTTCGAACTGCCCAGGTCTTCGTGGGACGACTACAACAAATCCCTGATCAGCGAAGGCGGCGGTGTGTTCCCCCGCCAGGCGAAGTCGATACCGGTGTCAGCCCAGGTGCGGGTGGCCTTGGGACTTCCCGCGGATACGACGGAACTCAGCCCGCCCGAACTTTTGCGCGCCATCCTGCTGGCGCCTGCCGACCTGCTGTACAACGGCGGCATCGGAACCTATGTCAAGGCGAGCACTGAGACCAACGCCTTGGTGGGGGACAAGGCCAATGATGCGATCCGCGTTGACGGCAAGGACCTGCGCGTCAAGGTGGTCGGCGAAGGCGGAAACCTCGGTATGACGCAGCGGGGCCGCATTGAGGCAGCGCTGCAGGGGGTCATCCTCAACACTGATGCCATCGACAACTCTGCCGGGGTTGACTGCTCGGACCACGAGGTCAACATCAAGATCTTCGTGGACCGGATGGTGGCTGCCGGGAAGCTGTCTGCGGAAGAGCGGGCCGGTTTCCTGGCGTCGATGACAGACGAGGTGGGGCGCCTGGTCCTGGAGGACAACATCGACCAGAACATCCTGCTGCTGAACGACCGTACCCGCGTGGCCGAGTGGAGCCCGAGCTACGAGCGGCTGATGGACTGGCTGGAGAAGAAAGCCGACCTGAACCGGGAGCTTGAGGCGCTGCCCACGACGGCGGAGCTGCAGGAGCGGCTGCAGCAGGGCCAGGGCCTGACCTCGCCGGAGCTGTCCGTGCTGGCCGCCTACGCCAAGATCGAACTGGCCTCGGCGCTTCGGGACAGCGACCTGGCTGAGGATCCCTGGTTCCGGAAGACACTGCGGGCCTACTTCCCGGAGGAACTGCGGGATCGCTTTGACGCGGAGCTGGACACCCATCCGCTGCGCCGCGAAATCATCGCCACGGTGGTGGCCAACGACATGATCAACCTTGGCGGTATCACCTTCGCCTTCCGGACCATGGAAGAAACATCGGCCTCCGAAGTTGCTGTGGCGAAAGCCTTCGTTGCCCTGCGCGAGGTTTACGAGCTCGACGCGATGGTCGAGGAGCTGAACAGCCTGCCGGCGTCGTTCCCCACCGAGCACTGGAGCACCGTCCACCTGGATATCCGCCGGCTGCTTGACCGGGCGGTCCGGTGGTTGCTGGGGCAGGGAAGCGTGTCCCGTCCGATTGCCGGCGTAGTGGAAGAATTCAAGCCCCTTCTGGACCCGATGCGTGCCCGCCTGCTGGACTACCTGCGCGGCGACGACCGGGACCGGGTTGCCGGGTGGCTTGAAAAGGGGCGCGAGTGGGAGCTTCCCGAAGGGCTCGCACTGCGGTGGGCGGAGCTGTTCGAGAGCTTTGTCCTGCTGGACATCGCGAAGATCGCCCGGGTGCGCAAGAACCCCGTGGAGGAGATCGCTGCGGTCTACTACACCGTTTTCAACCGCTTCCACGCGGACTCACTCCTGGAACGGATCAGCAGCCTGCCGCGGCAGGACCGGTGGCAGGCGCTGGCCCGTGCGGCCTTGCGCGATGACCTGTACTCCACAGTTTCGGACATAACGACGGCGGTGCTGGACGCCACCGCTGCTGCCGATTTACCGGAGGCGCGGCTCAAGGACTGGGAAGCGCAGAACGCGGAACAGTTGGGCCGGGCAAAGAGCATGTTCGATGAGGTCAATGCCCTCGAGGCCGATGATATGGCCTCACTATCGGTAGCATTGAGGCTCTTGAGGTCAATCGTCCGACGCTAGCCAGTGCTGCGTCGCAAATGGAGGTGCAGTGGCAATCTTTACGGACCCTATCAGGGAACACGCTGATTTCGGGCCGGGCGATGCTGAATGGCTGCACCTCCTGGTCGGGGACTGGCAGATGGTCGCGGACCTCGCGTTCGCCGACCTGGCGCTCTGGTTCCCCCACCCGGACCACGGGTATGTCGCGCTGGCGCATGTCCGGCCCTCCACCACGCATACGGTGTTTCATGGCGACTTCGTGGGGGATCCCATCCGCTCGGACCTCCAGCCGCTGGTGGACAAGGCCTGGAACAGCCGCTCCATTGAGCGCTCCAGCGAAACCAACTGGAACAGCGACATGGCGCTTCGGGTGGAGGCCGTTCCCATGGTGCGGAACGGGCGCACCCTGGCCATTGTCACCACACACATGGACCTTTCGAGTTCGCGCATGCCTTCCCGGCTTGAGCTGACGTACCGGCAGTGTGCCTACGACCTGCTGCGGATGGGCACCCTTGGCCTCTGGCCGGACTTCGCCTCGCCCACGGGTTCCCGCCGCGGCGCCCCCCGCGTGGGGGACGGGCTCATCAGGCTCGACGCCGAGGGCGTGGTGCAGTACGCGAGCCCCAACGGCGTTTCCGCTTTCCGGCGCCTCGGTGACGGGGAATCGTTGGAGGGGCGCTCGCTGGCCGAGGTCACGGCCAGCCTGCTGAAGGACCGCCGGATGGTGGACGAAACCTTGCCTCTGGTGGTCACCGGCCGGATGCCGTGGCGCAGCGAGATCGAGTCCCGGGGTGTGAGCCTGTCACTCCGGGCCATCCCGCTGCGTGATGAGCAGCAGCGCTTCGGCGCACTGGTCCTCTGCCGCGACGTGTCCGAACTCCGGCGGCGCGAGATGGAGCTCGTGACCAAGGATGCGACCATCCGCGAAATCCACCACCGGGTTAAGAACAACCTGCAGACCGTGGCCGCGCTGTTGCGTATGCAGTCCCGCCGGATGGTGAGCGATGAGGCGAAACAGGGGCTTGAACAGGCGATGCGCAGGGTGGCAACCATCGCACTCGTTCACGAAACCCTGTCCCAGGGCCTGACGCAGAGTGTGGACTTTGATGAGCTGATCGGCCGGCAGTTCCGGCTTTCGGCGGAAGTTGCGTCGCCATCGCAGCAGGTCAGGACCGAGCGTTCGGGCATGTTCGGTGAGCTGCCGAGTGATTTTGCCACCCCGCTGGCGCTGGTGATCAATGAACTCGTTACCAACGCTGTGGAACATGGCCTTGAGGGGCGGGCGGGTACTGTCTGGCTTCTGGCTGACCGCTCCGAAGGGGATGACGGCGAGGAGCTCACCGTGACCATTGCCGACGACGGTGTGGGCCTTCCTGACAAGCCCCACGTTGAGGGCCTTGGGCTGCAGATCGTCCGCACGCTGGTTACGAGTGAGCTGGGCGGGAGCATCCAGTGGCTCCCGCGCGAGGGTGGCGGCACCGCAGTCCAGATCCGGCTGAGCTTGGCGGCCAAGTAGCGGGAACAGCAGAAGGCCCTGGCGGCAACCCTTGCGGGTTGCGGCCAGGGCCTTCTTTAAGTTTCTTCAGCCAGCCGTTCAGTGCCTGGCGGAATCAGGAGGCCCGGCGGGCACGGGCTGCGCGGCGCTTCAGGGCGCGGCGCTCGTCCTCGCTCATGCCGCCCCATACGCCGGCATCCTGGCCCGACTCGAGAGCCCACTGCAGGCATGTGTCCACTACCGGACACCGGCGGCAGACGCTCTTGGCTTCCTCGATCTGCAGGAGTGCCGGGCCTGTGTTTCCAACGGGGAAAAACAGTTCCGGGTCCTTTTCGAGGCACGCTGCGCGGTTACGCCAATCCATGCTGATCAGTTGCTCCATTTCTGGGAAGTGCCCTTTGTGAAATTATTCACTAGTAGCTACAAAGGAAAGGGGCCCGGCAGGGCCCCGTTGGTCATCTGAATCAAGCCTGTCATGTTAACGCTGTGTAAACAAGGGGTAATAAGGCTTGAAATCGCCGGAACGCTGAGCGATGCATCACAGTGGCGGTAGTGGTCCTCACCACTGTTCGACTATGTCCGGTAGGGTGCCAGTGTGTCAAGACCTCCGGAAAACCCCGCAGACCCGCAGATTCCATCAGGGGAGCCCGTGCCGGAGCAGCCGGCCGGCGGGGCCCGTCCGCGCGCTGTGCTCGTGGTGGCGGTGATCGTGGCCGCCGAGGCGACTGCCCTGTTGTCGGCAGCCGCCTGGTACGGCTACCAGCTTGCGACCGGGAGCCCGGTTCTTTCGTTCTGGGGCGCCGTGTTCACGCTGGGACTGCTGCTGGCATGCTCGGCCTGGCTGTGCGCGGTTTCACTTTTTCTCTACCGGGGGTACCGGTGGACCAGGGCCGCCGCCCTGGTGGCGCAGCTGTTCGTCCTCACCATCGGCTTCCCTACACTGAGTGCCGGCCTCCCGCTGGCCGGGCTGGCCATGCTGGTTCCGGCCATCATCGCGATTGTGCTGCTGTTCCAGAACAAACTCATCACTTTCGCTTCCCGTACCGGGGGTTCTACGCCGGCCCTCTGACCGGTTCGTCTCCGTCCTGGACGGGCAAAGCCGCCCAGCCCACCTGCATGCTCGTTGCCGCGCCTTGGGAGATCAGTACCCCTCTACCAGGTGGTGGGTTGGCCTCCACTTCGAACCTGATTCCAAAGAGGTCACCATCGGGCAGTGAGCGCGGTGCCAGCAGCACTCCCGTGCCGGACGCGCGGGACTTCATGACCAGCGGCACGCGCTGCAGGAGCAACGGGCTGTAATTGGCTGTAACCACCACCGCGTAGCCCAACGCGTTCAACTCCGACAGGTGCTGCAGGGCTTCGGCGGGGAGAAGATCGGCATCGTCCACCAGCGCCACCGTCCCTCGGCACATGTCGCCCGCTGCCGCTGCCGCCAGCGACTGCTGCCAGAAGTCGCCGGGAGCGTCTTCGTCCTCGGAACAGAGCCATGGCCCGCCTGCCGGGTTCATTAACGGCAGCGCGCGCAGGAAGTTCGTTTTCCCGGAGGCCGGGCCGCCAAGGACTGTGAGCACGCCTCCGTCCTGAATACCAATAGACGCCGGCTCGAGCTCGTCACCGCCAACGCCAATCAGCAGGTGGCGGCTCTTGCTGCTGCTTGACCGGCTGGTGCCGCCTGCGGTTTTGGCCTCCCTTGGAGAGCCGGGGCGGTATGTTGCAGAGCTGGTTTCGGCAGGACCGAGCTTGGCCGCTGGCACCAGTGCCGGAAGTTGCTCGACGCGGAACGGACGTTTTGCCGGGGCCTTTTCTCCGGCTGGTCCGGGCTTTCGCAAGCTTCGAGGGTCCCGGCTGTACAGCTGGCAAGCAGCGGGGCGGCCGCCGGAGACGGGACCGAAGGCCACGGCGCGTCCCTGGAGTTCGGCCGTTGCCGGCATGCGGGGCCACGCTATCCGGCTGTCCGGATTCGATCCGGCCGGAAAGTAGAGCCGGTTCGGAAGCGAAGCGAACGTCCGGGAACTGACAAGTTCCCTGTCACCCGCAATCATCACCACGATGTCCGCCCGGCTGCCGTCGCGGACAAGATCCTGGAGGAGGTCTTCGGCCCAGGCTAAGGGCCCTGCCCGCAACGCGGATATCCATGATCCCCACCCGGATATGGCGAGTACCAAGGGGGTCTCGCCCGCCCTGCCAGCCTGGCTTAGCCGCCGGGCCATCTCCTGTTTCAGGCGCTGGAGTACGCGGACCGCCCGCCTCGGCTCATCTGGGCCCACATGCGCTCCGATGTGTCCTGAATTGGCCAATTCAACGAAATTGCCGCCTGCGTCCAGTAGGTAGCCGTGTGCCTCCACGGGGCTGAGGACCAGCCGTGCGACGGCGAGTTCAAGGGCCTCCAGGGCGCCGGAGGACGGGCCGCCGACCAGCGCCAGATGACTGTGCCTCGCGGGCTTCCAGACCAGGGGCACGATTTTTTGCTGTTCCGGCAGATCCATCAGGCCGAGTTCGATCAACCATTCGGTGCTTCCGCCGCTGCCTGACGGGACCAGCGACGTCTTGTTGTGGTGGGCTGGCAGGTTTGAAGGCAGGGGAGCCGCCACCGGTCGGCGAGGCGCCTCTCCCTGTTGGCTGCGCCACAGGTCCTGCACCATGGCGATCAAGGGGCGGGCAGCCTGGCAAGGTGTCTGCTGCCCGGCCGTCTGCTGCTCATCACCCTCACTGCCTGCACCCTCGGTTCCATCAAGTGAAAGGCAGTCCACGGCGAGTTGCACCCTAACAGCGTCCGCCTGGCCAGACTCGGCAGGAGCCGTCCCGATCGTGGCGGTCTGGAATTCCTGCGGAGCCTCTTTCCCCCGCGACAGGAAGGCCCGTCCCGGTGTGCCCACGCTGATGCCGGCTGCGTCTTTGGTGTTGATGATGTCGCTGGACTCCATGTCGGATTGCACCCTGAGGGCAATGCTGGAGGTGACATTGGCCCGGATGTCCGCCGTGACGGCTCCCTGCGGCCGCTGGGTGGCCATGACCAGGTGGATCCCCAGTGAACGGCCGATCGCCGCGATCCGCATCAGTTCGCGGAGTGCCTCCGGTGCATCATCAACGAGCATCCTGAATTCATCGATGACGATGACCAGATGGGGGAGCGGGAAGGTGCGGGAAGCCCCCGTGGAGCTGTATGCAGCGAGATCCGGCACCCCGGCGGCCGCCAGTGCTTCCTCGCGCAGCCTGATCTCGGCCCTGAGTGAGGCAAGGGTCCGCTCAAGCTCGTAGGTGGACAGGTCGGTCAGCAGGCCCACGCAATGGACCAGTTCCGTCAGGGGGCCGAGCCCGGACCCGCCCTTGAAATCAATCAAAAGGAAGTTCACCCGGTCGGGTGGATGGGTGAGGGCCAAAGCCAGGGTGAGGGTGCGGAGCAGTTCTGACTTGCCCGAGCCCGTGGTGCCCGCGACCAGCAGATGGGGGCCATCGGCGTTGAGGTCAAGGCTGCGCGGTCCGGTTGCGCTGATGCCCAGTGGAACGTGTAGCGCCGGGGTATTGGCGCTCGCATCCCACCGGGCGGCAATGCTCTCCGGAGAGAGCGGCAGCAGTTCCCGGAGCGAACAGGAGCGCGGGACAGTTTTGCGTCCCTTGTCCGGCGGATCAGGTTGCCCTGCAAGCTTTCGGCAGAAATTAGTGAAGACTGCCTCCGGGGCCAGATCCGGGACGAAGACTACGTCACCTGTCGGGCCTCGAAGGATGGATGTCCGCTCGGAAAGCTGTACCTCCCAGGTGCAGTCATTTCCGCCGCCAGCCGAGGGGAACTGAAGGACCTGCCAACCAAGCCCTGCCGCCGTAAGCGACGTCACGTCGTCGTCCTGTGCATTGGAAGCTCCCAGCACGATGAGGACACCCCGTTGATGGGCGGGTTCGAGCACTTCGGCCAGAATCCGGCGTGCCTCGTTGTGGGAAGCGGTGAGAGTGGTGCCCGGCAGGTACCGTGCGCACAGAGGAAGGCGATCCGCATCGCCCACTATGAGGATGCGGGTGGTGCGGGCCCTGGGGTAGCCGGCGAGCTGCATTACGAGGGAACGGACAAGGCCGTCAGCCACGGCTCCTGGCCCGCGGAACGTTGTCTTGGGAATGCCCGGATCCAAAGCTACGGGCACGGTCCCCGCGGACGGAACGCGGACGGACGAGGGCGTGGGCTCAACTGTCACGTTCGCCGCTTGTGGAGCCTCGCCGAGCCGCAACCAAACCCCGCCCCCTTCAGCGGAAGCGTCGCAGGCAACCGGCGTTTGGCCGCCTTGCTGCTGACGGGCGGCCAGCACGAGCCGTGCCAGCGAGGGCCCTGCCCGCTGTCGACGTTTCCGGTCTTCTGCCACGGCGGCAGCAACAGCGTTGGCAAGGTCACGGCGCTGACGGCGACCGGCAGCCAGGGGCACGAGGACGGATACCGCCGAGGCGGCCGAAAAGGCGAGGAACATCCACATACCCGTGACCACCGCAAGCCCTATCCCGATCAGCAACGGAAGGACCGCCGTCAGGATGAGCATGGCCCGGTTGCCTGTCTCCGTTCGGCCCGCGACGGTGAGAGGCTGCTGCGTCGACATCCCGGCCGGCGCGAGTGTACTTTCCGGCAGGTCCATCAGGACCAGTGACATCATTGTGTTCCCGCAGCGGATGACTGAGTCCGTGGAGATAACGGCATTTCGGACCCTCTCGCCGTCGACATGGATGCCGTTGGCGCTGTCCAGGTCAACGATCATGATGTCCGTTTCCGTGACATCGAGGCGTGCGTGTTCCCTGGAGAGCTCGGGGTCGGGGATCACTATCCGGCTACCACTGCGGCCAATGGTGTACGAACCCCGGCGTAACGGCACCACCGTCCCGGCGCCGACGCCGCTGTGGACCGCCAGGGCCAGGCGGGCATCGTCACTGAGCGCCCGTCGTCGGAGTTTTCTGGCCCCCGGCTGGGAGGCGCCATCCACGAGAACTGCCCCGTTAATTAGTGGCGCCGTACCTACGCTGAGAGATCTCAGATCCTTGCCGCTGGCGGACACGGCTCCGGTCCCGAACTGGCGCGCCAATTCGGTTTGGATGTCAGAGCCAGCGGTGCCTTCCGGAGCCTGGATAGTGAGTTCCAGGGGTGGTTCCTGCAGCCCGGATACCGGGCTGCGGACGAGGGTGCAATGGAATTTCATGGGTACAGATCCTCACGGCCTTTGAAACCCACGCTACTCAGCAGGTCGACCCAGCACCCGGTTGAGTTTCCGTATGTGGACAATCTGCGGCGCAGCTCGGTTAGGATCGCTTGAAACATCGATCGCAGACGCGGTCGCCGGCGATAAAGGAGCCCCTGTGAGCACAGTTGCAGTCACCGCTGATGTGTCTGAGGAATCTGTCGTAGGGGCAGGGACAAAAGTGTGGCATTTGGCACAGGTCCGGGAGTCCGCACGCGTGGGGGAGAACTGCGTCATCGGCCGCGGGGCTTACATAGGGCCCGGCGCCACGCTCGGCGACAACTGCAAGGTCCAAAACTACGCGCTCGTGTACGAGCCCGCGGTGTTGGAAGCGGGCGTATTTATTGGCCCTGCAGTCGTGCTGACCAATGACGTTTTTCCCCGTGCTGTGACTCCCGACGGCGCACTGAAGACAGAGGATGACTGGGACAAAGTCGGTGTAACCGTCCGCGAGGGCGCCGCCATCGGTGCCCGCGCCGTCTGTATCGCCCCGGTGACCATTGGGGCTTGGGCAACGGTCGCAGCAGGTGCTGTTGTCACTAAGGATGTGCCGGCCTTCGCCCTCGTTGCGGGCGTACCCGCCCGGCGTGTTGGTTGGGTTGGGAAGGCGGGCCACCCGCTGCAGCAGGAGGGCGGGGAGTGGGTGTGTCCCCGGACCGGGGTTCGGTACCTTGAGCAGGAGGGGGTCCTGGCCGAGGCGTAGCGTTAGACCTTACTGGTGGGCTGCGGCTGCCGCCTGATTCGACGTGCGCCACGGTGCCTCGGGTAGGCTAGAGCAGCAGACAATGCGCACCATTGCGCTGCCCGCATTCAAACCAGGAGATTTTGTGACCGCTGACCTTGTCATCGTAGGGTCCGGCTTTTTTGGCCTGACAATTGCAGAACAGGCCGCTACTGAGCTCGGCTTGAAGGTCGTTGTCATCGACCGCCGCCACCACGTCGGCGGCAATGCCTACAGCGAAAAGGAAGAGCAGACCGGTATTGAGATCCACCGGTACGGCGCCCACCTTTTCCACACATCCAACGAGCGGGTGTGGGAGTACGTCAACAGGTTCACCACCTTCACCAACTACGTGCACAAGGTTTACGGCGTGCACAAGGGCGAGGTTTATTCCCTGCCGATCAACCTGGCCACCATCAACCAGTTCTTCCGCGCCAACCTCACGCCGGGCCAAGCCAGGGACCTCATCCAGGAGCAGGCGGGCGAGCTCGCAGGAACTGATCCCCAGAACCTCAATGACAAGGGCATCCAGCTGATCGGCCGCCCCCTGTACGAGGCATTCATCAAGCACTACACCGGCAAGCAGTGGCAGACGGACCCCAAGGACTTGCCTGCCGGCATCATCTCGCGGCTTCCCGTGCGCTACAACTATGACAACCGCTATTTCAATGACAAGTACGAAGGCCTGCCCACCAACGGCTACACGGCCTGGATCGAAAAGATGGCCGAGCACCCCAACATCGAGGTGCGGCTGAACACCGACTTCTTCGACGAGTCGCATGAGTACAGCAAGAACAAAGTTGTCGGCAATATCCCGGTGGTCTACACAGGCCCCGTCGACCGCTACTTCGACTACGCCGAAGGGGACCTCTCCTGGCGCACCATTGACTTCGAGGAAGAGGTGCTGGACGTCGGAGACTTCCAGGGCACGTCCGTCGTGAATTACAACGACGACGACATCCCTTACACGCGCGTGATCGAACCACGCCATTTCCACCCAGAGCGTGACTACCAGACCGAGAAGACGGTCATCATGCGCGAGTTCTCGCGCTTTGCCGAGAAGGGCGACGAGCCCTACTACCCGGTCAACACCTCAGCGGACCGGGAACGGCTGCTCAAGTACCGCGATCTCGCTGCCGCCGAAAAAGACGTCCTGTTCGGCGGACGGCTCGGCACCTACAAGTACCTGGACATGCACATGGCCATCGGGGCCGCGCTGAGCATGTTCGACAACAAGATCCGGCCGCACTACGAAAGCGGCGCCCTGATTGAAAGCGGAGGAGTGGACGCTTGAGCGCTGCAACCCTGACGCCTCCTGACAAGGGCGGCGGACTCATTGACGTGCTTCGCCATCGGGAGCTCCTGCGGCTAATTGTGCGAAAAGAACTAAAGGTACGTTACCGTAGCTCCGTACTTGGACTGCTGTGGAGCTATGTCAAACCAGCTGTTCAATTTGTAGTTTTCTATTTTGCCCTGGGGGTTTTCCTCGGACTGAATAAACAACCGAACTTTGTGATCTACATGTTTTCCGGAATAATTCTTGTCAACTTCTTTTCTGAGGCTTTTGGGCAAGCGACGCGATCAATCGTTGCGAACGGAGCGTTGGTCAAGAAGATCTTTCTTCCGCGGGAGCTGTTTCCGGTAGCCTCCGTCTGGGTCGCCATCGTGCATTTCCTTCCCCAGTTGCTGATTCTTTTGACCGCCTGCCTGTTCTTCGGTTGGAGCCCGTCGGTGATACAGCTGATCGGCGCCGTGGGAGCGTTTGTCATCGTGACCATGCTCGGCCTCGGGCTGGGACTCTTCTTTTCTGCTGCCAACGTCATGTTTCGTGATTCCGAGAATATCGTCGATCTCATGCTGATGATGGCGACATGGCTTTCCCCAGTCCTTTACGCCTGGTACCTGGTCCGGGACACCTTGGGTGAGACGTTCTATTTCTTTTACCAGCTTAATCCCATGACTATTGCCGTGGAGCTATTTCATGCGGCCTTTTGGTTCCCCACGGATGCGGTACAGAAGGCCCGTGAGAGCGCTCCGCTGCCCGAGCACCTAATTTCGTTATGGTTGCCGGTCGGCCTACTTATTGCGGCGTTCTTCTTATTCTTGGGACAAACTGTATTCCGTCGCCTTGAGGGCAGATTTGCGCAGGAGCTGTAGTGGAAAATGAAGCAATCGTTGTTGAAAATGTGTCTAAACGATTCAACCTCCGCCATACCCGGTCCCTAAAAGAAACCGTTGTTTGGCTCTTCAAAGGCCGACGTGGGGATTTGTCCTCTACTTTCATGGCTTTGGACGGCGTTGATTTGACGGTTAGCGCCGGAGAGTCTGTAGCATTGCTCGGTTACAACGGATCGGGTAAATCAACCCTGTTGAAGCTGATATCGGGTGTCATGGGTTCGGATAGCGGGCGTGTCCGCACCCGAGGCAAAGTGGCTGGCTTGATCGAGGTCGGTGCGGGCTTCCACCCGGATCTCACTGGGCGCGAAAACGTGTACCTCAACGGCGTAATCCTTGGTATGACCGAACAAGAGACGACGGATCGTTTCGATGAAATCGTCGAGTTTTCTGAAATCGGCAAGTTTATTGATACCGAGGTCAAGTTTTACTCGTCTGGCATGTTCCTGCGCCTGGCGTTTTCTGTTGCCGTGCACACGCGGCCTGATGTATTCCTCATCGACGAAATTCTCTCGGTCGGTGACGAGCCTTTTCAGAAGAAGTGCCTCGCTCGTGTGCAGGAGCTGCGCTCGTCCGGCACCACCCTTGTTGTGGTCAGCCATGATTTGGACATGGTGAGCAAGGTGTGTGACCGGGGCGTGGTGTTGCGTCAAGGCCGTAAGGTAGCGGACGGTCCCATCGCAGATGCCGTCAGCCTGTTGCGTGAGAACTGATGGAATCAATAAAGGTGGAGTCTTTTACACCGGAAGGAAATATGAGTAGAGCCCGACTGCTTTTCGACATTGTCGATGACGGGGAAAGCGGCCTCGGTGGCGGCGCTGGACGCCTGACCGCACGTGAGCTTGGGTTGCTTACCGGTGCCCTGAATTTCCACTCCCTGGTTCATCCCGCTCGCGAATTTAAGGTCGTAGTACTTCGTGCACCGGAGGGTGAGTACCCGAGCCTGACGGATGAGGCCTGCCACCGCTTGGAATGGAAGGCTGACCGGGCTGCGATCTGCTCCCTGGCCGTGCGGAGCACCGTCGAAGCGGATGTCCCTCATGACCGTGGCATCATGCCGCTCGTTATTGACCTCGGCGGTGAGCGCTCAGAGGGTGGCACCAGCTTTTATGATCGCGCCGGGCTCAAAGGCAAAGTCTTCAAGCGCGTAAGGTTTGGCGCCCCGGTAGCCTTCGACGCGTTGCGGCAGGGTCTCACAGACTTTTACGAGGAGCGCATACTGCCAAAGCGTCGTCCACAGCGGATTGCGGCCTCTCAAGTCTCGTCGTCTCCCTCAGGGAACCGGCAGACAGGACGGCCGCCCGCGATTATCTTCGGCTTGCACTGGCTGGAAATGGGTGGGGCCGAGCGCTGGGCGTTGGAGGCTATTGCCTTGGCTAAAGAGGCCGGCTTTCTTCCTATCGTTCTGACTGACCGGGATTCGTGGCATCCGTGGATTGACCGGCCGGAACTAGATGGAGCACTCGTCCTGCCCCTAAGTTTTCCGTTGCCGCAGGGTGAGGATGCAGATCTGCTCCTCAGGCTGCTCTCAGAGTTCTCGGTGCGGGGTATCCATGTACACCACAACAACTGGCTGTACCACCGGCTGCCTTGGTTCAAGGCGTGGGATCCTTCGATTCAAATCGCCGACACTCTCCACATCCTGGAGTGGCGCACCGGCGGGTTTGTGGAAGTGTCAGTCAAGCTCTCCAACACAATCGATATACATCACGTCATCTCTCCCCAGCTCCGGGACTACTTGACGCTGCTTCGGGACATACCGAAGACCAGAGTAGCCTTGGCGCCGCTTTATGGCCTTTCCGATCAGTTGGAGTCGCATAGCGCCGCCTCGGCCAGTGAAAGTAGCCGGCCGTTCACGGTCGCGTTTATCGGAAGGCTTAGCCAGCAGAAGCGCCCCTACCTGTTCCTGCGCTATGCTGCAGCGCTAGTCAAGGCTGTCGGAACAGACGTGAGGTTCATCGTCCACGGCGACGGCGCACTGTTGGAGGAGACGGAAAGCTTGGTTGGCCGCTATGGCTTAACTGGCCGTGTTGAACTTCGCCAGCCACCGCGGGCAGTGGACGACACCCTGGCTGAGGCGGATCTTCTGGTCATTTCCTCCGACAATGAGGGTCTCACCTTGACAACATTCGAAGCCACAGCGATGAACGTCGCTGTTCTATCGTCCGACGTAGGCTCGCAAGCGTCCCTAGTGGCCGGCCAAGCGCTCCTTCCTCGCCAACCATTCGCCTTTATCAAGGAAGCGGTAAAGCTGACCCAGGCGGTGATGTCCTCGGAAGCGCTTCGGAGAGAAATCATCTCCGAGCAGCAGCAAAAGATCAACGCCTTGAAGCAACTCCCGGACGCCCGTGGATGGACCAAGGCGCTCTACGAAGGATGGAAAGCATGACCGATAAAGTCGCGGCCGTCGTTGTAACCTACAACAGGGTCGGCAAGCTTGGCAGGGTGCTGGATTCAATCTTGGCCCAGTCCCGGGGTGTGGACCTGCTGATTGTGGTGGATAACGCCAGCACCGATTCCACGCCGCAACTCTTGGCTGATTACCAGGATGACCCGCGGGTGGAAATCCTGCGTCTTGATACCAACAGCGGAGGAGCTGGTGGATTCGCAGCCGGCATGGAACGTGCCTACGAACGTGGTGCGGACTGGGTCTGGATCATGGATGACGACTGCTATACGGAGAAGACCGCTCTGGAGACGTTGCTGGCAGGGCATGCTGCTGCCGAAGTGGAGCTAGGCCGTCCCGTTCCGTACAGCTGCTCATTGGTCCGCTACACAGACGGGTCCATCTGTGAAATGAACAACCCCGGGACCGCTTGGGACTGGGGGCGCCTGATTGCCAAGGGCCAAAATACCGTGGTCATCACTAACTGTTCGTTCGTGTCCGTCTTGATTCCTCGCCGCTCCATTGCAAAATACGGATTGCCGCTGGTGGAGTACTTTATCTGGTTTGATGACATGGAATACACGCTGCGCATCAGTGCGGAAGGCCCGGGAGTCCAGGTTCTGGACAGTGTGGCAGTTCATGATATGCCAGACAACCGAGGCGTGAATTTTGGTGACGTGAACCCCGACAATGCCTGGAAATTCTTCTACGGCGCCCGCAATGAGTCATCGTATCGTTGGCACCACGACAACAAACTGGACTGGCTTCGTTTTGTCGTTAGTACGTACGTCTGGATGCGCCGTGGCCGGGTGGGGATACGCCTTCAGGTTGGAGTCGCAAAGAAGATTCTCGAAGGCTTAAAGTTCAACCCGTCACCGAAACAGGTACGGAGCGTCGCCTGATCCGGCATTCAAGATCTATGGGGGTCTGGGGCGAAAATTAGTGGGGTCGCGCCAGCTGTACTAATGGAAAGTGACCGGTATCGCGGCTGTTCGGCATATTCTCCATGGTCCCCTTGCTCCCCGCTGTATCCTCTCAGGAGCGATAGCCAGGCAGGATCCAAGTTTTTCCCGTTCTTTGACAGGCCAAGCGGCTGGAGGGTGCGGTTGGGTCATGGGGCGGGCAGGATGACGGGATGCCGCAGCAATTCCGCGCGCTGGCCTGTTTGTGGGTCATAGTCCTGTTCGGAGTTGAATGGCCAGGAACGTTTATTGTCGCCTGCCAGCGGGGCGACTTTCCTCCAATGACTTGAACTCACCTCCCGAACAGCTACTTAAGGGCCCATAGAAGCTGGTTCTGCACATCTGTTGGAGATTCGGCCGGATGATTGTTCAGCTACGGAACTGGGTACAGGGCGAGAGCTTCGCGCCTCTTCTGGTTCGCCAAGCGCAAGGATCGATTCTCGAAACTCGGCGCTTTTGTGGGGAGCGGCAGATCAGCTTGGTCCTCAGCTGATGCATAAACCCATCCGGTTCCAAGATCAAGAAGCGAACGGTGCTTGACGTCGTAATAGTCATCAAGGATGCCGATTGCAACGCCGCTGGCTCCAGCAGCGGCTGCGACGAGGTGCGGGTGAAACCGTGACGTGTACCAATGCTGACCAGGACGGACGGGGAGTCCCAGCCTCCAGATCTGGGTGAACGAGGCGAAGTTCTCCTCCGGAATAAGGCCTTCAAGGGCATCGAACATTATACGGTCTGATCCCGGAATGGCCTCCACGTAGCCCACGGAGAGACCGCTTGCCAAGGAATTTTCGACTACAACTCGCAGTTTGTCTCTGAGACGGGAGAACGTCCGTTCATCGGTCATGTCGCTCTGGATGCACAACATCACATCCTGGGCCCGCGACTGCGGCAAGTGTGCACTCCGGCGCAGCTCACGGAGCAGGCCCAGGAAAGCATCATCCAGTCCCGTTGCAAGGCCCAGGAACTTCGCACTGGCGTCATCGCGGACGCTGACTGCAGAAAAGTCCGCGAAGGAATTCGCTAACTGTTCGGCGTTCCGAGGCAGCGGCCAGAGACCGAGCCCAGAACCTAGGAGCCTGCAGCCGCTCAGTTTGCGGGCGGCTTTCATACCCGCAACGAGTCCAACATGGTCCGGCCAGACACCATTGACATATCCGCCGCCAAGAAGATGCATTGAGTCCGCTTGGCCCAACTCCATCAGCCCGATGTCGTATACATGTGAGCCGCCGCGGGCAACAACATTGCCGACATGCTCCCACACTCCTTGGGCCGACTGATCGGGAGCCTCTGCACACGCACGCCATAACGTATTCGTAGCGCGAAAGCCAGCATGAATTCGGGAAAAAAGGGCGCTTGCTGTAACCGGTTGCGGGCAGTCCAACCAGACGGTTGCGTCAGGCCGGACGCGGGCCAAAAACCTCAGCCATGCAGCCACGATCAGCTCATCGCCATAGTTTGGGTTACCACCAGAGGCAATGAGATACAGGTTCTCAGCCATCGGCCAAGGTTAACATTTCCTGGTCGTTCCGGCCCAGTTGGCGCGGCTCGTAAGCCAAGCTTCGCGTCGGCCACTAAACGTGATCGGTGCTGATTGTGGCAAAATTCGCCTTGCGCCAGGCTCTTCGCGGCGCAAAAGTTTTAAAAGTGGTCGGCGGGGGGCTTTGTCATCGATAGCGATGGGCGGGGTGGGGCTAAGAAACGCGACCGACTGAAATCCTGAGGAATCGGCGTCGGATGATGAATAACTTCGAGTTGATGGCAGTCGCGAAGCCAACTTTTCCGTAGAGTGCGGGTGCACAGCACGGTTTCAACTCCTGCAACCGGGGAACCTTTCGGAGATATCGCGCGTCGCTGGTTAACGTAGTTCGATGCCAGGGTCCGCCGGTCCTCATGGATTCGATCCGGATCTCCGCTCCGGCCTTTGTGTCATTGCTCCAAGTGGCTCTCGCTGCTTAACCGCAGGAGACGACTTTCAGTAGTTTGGCGTCCCCTTGGCTGTCAGCCACCTGCACTGATGGTGAAGGCTTGACATCCACCACGCCCCTAAACTCCTGGGCCCCCTCCGCGTTGGCGAGATAGGTGGATCCAAAGTCGAGGATGAAGTCAACATGTCGTGCTTTGGCGATGGAGCAAACGGTTGAACCTGGAAGGGCCTCACCGAGTTCCTCGTTGATCACTGCCAGTTCGGGGTCGTTGGCGGAAAACATATGGTAGGTGCTGACCTTTCGCCCCGTCAGCGCGTACGCCAAGGAGCCCCCGTTCCAAGGGTTTACAGCGATTGTGGCGTCCCCGGGAACGTTTTCGCCCAGGCGCTTGATCACGGCCAGCTCGTCGGAATCAACAATTGGCGAAGAGGAGTCGAGAACGTACGCCCGTGAAGCCTCCTCCGTAATTCCGCGCATGGTTCCGGTCTGTGTTGCTACCACTGCCGCCAGAATAAAGAGGGCAGCCAGCCCGGCGGCAGGTGCTGCCCGGAACCTGTAGCTCAGCGGCGCGCGCCACTGAGCGGCGACCTTAGCCACCGGGGTCTTTATCAGGTCCCAAAGGAATAAACTGCCAACGGTTGCAAGGACCACGGTAAAGATGGGAAGCAGGGCTGCAAGGCGGTAACTGTCCTGATACCACCCGCCTGTGAGCAGCATCCGCCAGAAGCCCTTGGGAGAGGAGGCCGTTGTTATGTAAAGAATCACTGGCACAAGCCAGCAAAGGACGATCCAGAAATCTTGGGTCTTCCGGAGAACCTGCCGAAGGCCGATGAGGGAGAGGACGGAGAGTGCCCAGGCGACCGGCCGGCCTATAGGGGCATTTAAAATGACTTCGCCCACAGCACCCGTCAAGCTAGTGAACGGCGCCCATCCGTCGTAGTCCACCAAGGGGCGCAACACGCGCCAAACCAGCGCAAACACAAGCAGCCCCACCAGGGTCGCTCCAAGGATGATCAGCCTGTAACGGATCGGCTGGCCGCGCTGAACGAGTAACGCGCGACCCGCGACCCACAGGCCGAGAGGGAGCGAGAACGCTGCAAGGGACAAAAGGCCGTTCGTCTGCGACAGGGCAAGCGCTGGGACAGCCACGATCAGGGCCATCCACAGCATGATCCTGTCTTCAGTGTGGTCGAACCCAACTCGGCATACTCCGATAACCATGGCCAGGGCCGCCGGCAGCAGGGCATAGGACAAGATGTTCGGGTACAGGGGGCCGAAGTCCATGATCGAGATGGGGAATGCGGTGAAGCCGGCGGCAAAAACACCTGTGAGTGCCAGCCCCACGGGTCGTGGGCCGACGATACGGTGCACCAGCAGGATCAGCGTGGCCGGCCAGACAACGGCGCCAATAGTAATGTTGAAGACATTCTCAGCAACAACCACGTCCGTAGCAGAGAGTTGGGCAACCAGGGCCGCGATGGAGTGCCACGCGGAGGGGTAGATCGCGCCGCCTCCCTCTCCTCCAGCCATCCCGCCCAAGGTCAGTGAGGATGCGTTGCCGGTCTCTATGATGTAGCGGATGGCGTTCAGGTGGAACACATTGTCGAAGCGCTGCGCGAAGTTTTCAGGGCTGCCGATAACTTGCTTAAGCCGCCGTGCGATCAGGATTCCGCCGACAGCAATGCCTGTGGCAGCACCGGCCCAGGCCAGGAACGGCGCCGGTTGGGTGACCGGAAACCCGGCCTTGAACACGAACCGCCGAAGTGCCCAAGCTGCTGTGCAGGCGCCTCCGGTCGTCAGCAGCAACGGCGTGAGGCCCCACCCGAGACCTACAGCGCCGGCTGCGATACCGGCCACCCCTATGATGCCGACGCTGAGCAGGGGCGCAAGGCAGAGCAGCGTCAGTCTCCGGGCGCCGATGAAGTAGGCGAGTGCTCCGCCGGGGCCGAATGTGATGAGGAAAGCGACAGCAAATGCGGGCAGGGCGTTCCACCAGGACATGTGGGGATCTACCTGTTCTTAGTTGTTTGCGCTGCGGAGTAGGTCCAGCAGATAGCTGCCGTAGCCGCTCTTGAGCAAGGGCTCCGCGCGCGTTCGCAATTCGTCGTCGCTCAGGAAACCCAGTCGCCAGGCAATTTCTTCAGGGGCGCCTATCTTGAGACCTTGCCGGTGCTCGACAGTTCGAATGAAGTTGGACGCATCGTTGAGTGAATCGAAGGTCCCTGTATCCAGCCAAGCCGTCCCGCGGGGCAAAATTTCAACTTTGAGTTGACCACGCTCAAGATACGTCCGGTTGACGTCTGTTATCTCAAGCTCTCCACGGGGAGAGGGCTCCAGGTTCTTGGCGATCTCAATGACCTCATTGTCATAGAAGTAGAGGCCGGGCACAGCGTAGTGGCTCCGGGGTTTCAGCGGCTTCTCCTCAAGGGAGACCGCAGTACCCTGCTCGTCGAACTCGACGACGCCATAAGCCGTGGGATCTGCTACCCAATAGCCAAATACGGCGCCCCCCTCGATGTCCTTAAACCGCCGCAACTGGGTCCCCATGCCTTGACCATAGAAAATGTTGTCACCCAGTACGAGCGCAACCGGTTCATTCCCTATGTGCTCTTGACCCAGAATGAACGCTTGAGCCAGGCCGTCGGGACTTGGCTGCTGTTTATAGGTGATGTTGACGCCGAACTGCCAGCCATCGCCCAGCAATCGCTCGAACTGTTCAGCGTCATGGGGGGTGGTGATAATGAGGATGTCTCTGATTCCGGCCAGGATCAGTGTCGAGAGCGGGTAGTAAATCATCGGCTTGTCGTAGACGGGTACGAGTTGCTTGCTAGAGCCAAGAGTAATTGGGTGCAGCCGCGAGCCCGTGCCGCCGGCCAGAATGATTCCACGCATAGGCTCTATCATTGCCTGCCCTAACCAGCACCAGCAAACTTGGTAGTTCTGACTGGTTATTCTCTCACCGAGGCGGCTCCCCGCAGCACGTTAGGCTATGTGAATGCAGAAACTCCTTGTCACTGGCGGTGCCGGCTTCATCGGTTCCAATTTTGTTCACTACGTTCTCGAAAACACTGACGATCACGTTACGGTCCTCGACAAGCTAACGTACGCGGGCAATCTGGAGTCGCTGCGGGACCTCCCGGAGGGGCGGTTCACCTTTGTTCAAGGGGACATAGCCGACGCCGGTCTGGTGGACGGACTCGTGGCCGACGTTGACGTCGTGGTGCACTACGCCGCCGAATCGCACAACGACAACTCCCTGCATGACCCACGCCCGTTCCTGGACACCAACATCATCGGCACGTTCACGCTGATCGAGGCCGCTCGGAAGCACAATAAGCGCTTCCACCACATCTCCACGGACGAGGTCTACGGCGACCTGGAGCTGGATGACCCGGAACGGTTCACCGAGCAGACGCCATATAACCCGTCCAGCCCGTACTCCTCGACCAAGGCTGGCTCGGATTTGCTGGTCCGTGCCTGGGTGCGGTCCTTCGGCCTGCAGGCCACCATCAGTAACTGCTCGAACAATTACGGCCCGTACCAGCATGTGGAGAAGTTCATTCCTCGGCAGATCACCAACGTCATTGACGGGATCCGTCCGAAGCTTTACGGCAAGGGTGAAAACGTCCGTGACTGGATCCACGCCAACGATCATTCCTCCGCGGTCCTGACGATCATCGCCAAGGGCAAGATCGGCGAAACCTACCTCATCGGCGCGGACGGCGAAAAGAACAACAAAGACGTCGTCGAGCTGATCCTCAAGCACATGGGCCAGGCCCCGGACGCGTACGACCACGTCGTGGACCGTCCCGGCCACGACCTGCGCTATGCGATCGACTCCACCAAGCTGCGCGATGAGCTGGGCTGGGAACCGCAATTCTCCAACTTCGATGCAGGCATCGAAGACACCATCGCCTGGTACCGGGACAACGAAGACTGGTGGCGGCCGCAAAAGGCGCAGACAGAAGCAAAGTACAAGGAACAGGGCCAGTAGAAGATGTCGATCGAGTTCTCCAAGAAGTTAGTGGCCCACGAAACGCCGATCCCGGGCGTCGTTCTTTACGATCTTCCGGTCCATGGAGATAACCGCGGCTGGTTCAAGGAAAATTGGCAACGCGAGAAAATGATTGCCCTTGGGCTCCCGGATTTCCGCCCGGTGCAGAACAACATCTCCTTTAATGAAAAGACGGGCACCACGCGAGGTATCCATGCGGAGCCTTGGGACAAGTTCATTTCTGTGGCGACCGGGAGAATATTCGGTGCTTGGGTGGACCTTCGCCAAGGTCCTTCCTTCGGTGCGGTCTTCACTGCGGTATTGGATCCCAGCCACGCCATATATATTCCCCGCGGTGTGGGCAACGCGTTCCAGACCCTGGAGGACAACACTGCCTACACATACCTGGTCAACGATCACTGGTCAGCGGACGCCCAGGACCAGTACACATTTTTGAACCTGGCGGATGAAACCGCGGGCATCGGATGGCCCATTCCACTTGAACAGGCAGAACTCTCGGACAAGGACAAGGCCCACCCAAGGTTGGCTAACGTACAGCCCATGCCACCGAAAAAGATCCTGGTCGTGGGTGCCGATGGTCAGCTGGGCAAGGCACTTCGTGAGCTGTACGACGGCGACACTTCCGTCGAATTCGCCGCCCGCAGCGAGTTTGACATCAGCGATGCCGCGGCGTATTCCCAGCGGAACTGGAAGAATTATTGGGCTGTGATCAACGCTGCTGCCTATACAGCCGTTGATGCGGCTGAAACGCCGGAAGGGCGCGCAGATGCGTGGCTTATCAATGTCACTGCGGCGGCGCATCTGGCGCGGGCAGCCGTAGAGCATGATCTCACCGTGGTCCACGTGTCATCTGACTATGTCTTCGACGGGACAAAGGACATCCACGACGAAGCAGAGGCGTTCTCACCCTTGGGCGTCTACGGGCAAACGAAAGCGGCCGGTGATGCCGTTGTCAGCGCAATTCCACGGCATTACATAGTACGAACCAGTTGGGTCATTGGGGAGGGTAACAATTTTGTCCGGACCATGGCCTCTCTTGCCGCGCGCGGAATTAAGCCTTCGGTGGTCAACGACCAAATCGGCCGGCTCAGCTTCACCACGGACATTGCTGATGGGATCGGCCACTTGCTGCGGACAGGCGCGCCGTACGGAACGTACAACCTCACCAATGAGGGAGCCCCGCAGTCCTGGGCCGACATTGCGGCGGATGTCTATGAGCTCGCTGGAGCGCACCGTGAGGACGTCACCGGAGTTTCCACTGAAGAGTATTTTCGCGGAAAGGCTGCAGCACCAAGACCATTGAACAGCGTCTTGGACTTGGCCAAAATCCAAGCGACAGGCTTCAAGCCCGCAAGCTCCATCAGTAGAATGGCTGAATACCTGAGGTAGCGTGCACGCATGGTTTTCGGTACCCGGGCCTTGCGGGGAGCGGAAACCTCTGCCCGGTCTGTGCCGGGAGGGTGCCCCGTGCCCAATCCCTGTCTTGCCATATGCGACAATTGAACCCGTGAGTCGCACCTGGATCGTAATTCCCATGTACAACGAGGCTACTGTCGTAGGCTCGGTCGTCGAGGGGCTGCGGAAGCAGTTTCCCTACGTAGTCTGCGTTGACGACGGCAGCACGGACGGATCGCAGGAGAGGGCCCGGGCCGCGGGTGCAGTAGTGGTTCAGCATCCAATAAACCTCGGGCAGGGTGCTGCCCTGCAGACGGGCATCGAGTTTGCCCTCCAGGATCCGGATCTGGACTGCGTTGTCACTTTCGACGCCGACGGGCAGCACAGGGTCGACGATGCCAAGGCAATGGTTGACCGGGTACGGGCGGGCGAAGCCGACATTATTCTCGGTTCCCGCTTCCTTGACGACCGCACGAAACTTTCACCGGCGAAGCGGCTTGTCCTCAAGACGGCGGCGATCCAATCGAGGTTGGCAACCGGCCTGGACCTGACTGACGCCCATAATGGGCTCCGCGCATTCAACCCCTATGTGGCGTCCAACATCCACCTGACCCAGAACCGAATGGCCCACGCCTCCGAGTTGGTCAATCAGTTGGCAAAACTCCAGCCGAAATACGCGGAGCACCCCGTGGAAATTATCTACACCGACTATTCCAAGGCCAAGGGACAATCGCTGTTGAACTCCGTCAACATCGTGGCCGAGTTGTTCTTTAAGTAGACCCTCTTCACACTCAAGCTCAAGGTGCCAGTTTGTTAATCATTGTTCAACTTGTTCTCGTCGTTGCCGTCATGGTGGTTTCGCTCGCCCTGATGCGTGGTGGATCCAACGCCAGGCATCTCGCCGTTCGACGCATGCTGCTGATGATCTTTGCGGTCGTCGCCGCGCTGTCGGTATTCTTCCCCGAAGCGCTGACCCGGGTGGCGCAATTCCTGGGCATCGGACGTGGCACAGACCTCGTTCTATACGGCGCAGTCGTTTCCCTGTTTGTCTTTATGGCCACGACGTACCAGCGTTTCCGACACGCCGAAAATGCTCTGACCAAGCTTTCGCGTCGCATCGCAATCGATGAGGCGCCAAAGCCGAACGAGCTCGTCTAGTGAGTAGAGCCGGGAGCCGTTCGAACCTGGCCGAGAGGCATGGATCACGCGCCGCCGGTCTGGGAGGCGCCGATCGTCCGGAACCAGCGCTCCGTTTCGGCAGGGTGCTGGACCCGCGCAACAACAGCATGAACATGATCCGTTTGGGTCTTGCCGCGCTGGTGCTCTTTGCCCACAGTTTTTACCTTGCCGGGGCAGGTGAGGGTCCGCACGTTCGTGGCGAAAACCTCGGCGGTTGGGCCGTTGCAGGCTTCTTCGCCCTGAGTGGTTTCCTGATCACCGGGAGCCGATTTACGAACGGCCTGGGAGAGTATCTGGTTCATCGTGTTGCCCGGATCTATCCGGCATTTCTAGCATGCCTGGCAGTGACGATCGCTGTTTTTGCTCCGCTTGGCTTCTTGCACCAGAACGGTACTCTCGCTGGTTACTGGACCACTGAGACCACTCCGCTCCGGTTCGTCTTCTCAAACCTGTTCCTAGAAATGAGGAACTACGATGTTGCCTTCACTCCTGCGACCGTTCCCTTTGCGGGCTCTTGGAACGGGTCGCTGTGGAGCCTTTATTATGAATTCCTCTGTTACCTGATTATTGCGGCTGTTGGGGGAGTGGCGTGGGTCCGGCGTTCACCGCTGCCACTGGTGCTGGCCTTTATTGCAAGCGTCCTTCTCTATGCCAACCTGCCGGTAACCATGCCGCTGCTTCAGGACACCAACTTCTCTTTGCTCGCGAAGCTGCTTCCATTCTTCCTCGGAGGTGCAGTCGTTCAGGCTTTGTCCAAGTGGGTCGGGTTGCACTGGTCCACCGGTGTCGGGTCGATCATCGGGACTGCCGTTTGCATTGCCGCCGTCCCCACCTGGGGTGGCCAGCTTGCCGCACCACTCATCGCTTACGGCCTGCTGTGGGTCTCTTCCGTCCTGCCTTCGCCCCGGTTGATCCGCGTCCATGATGTGTCTTACGGCTTCTACATCTACGCCTGGCCAATGCAACAGCTGTTGGCGCTCTACGGGGTCCATAACCGGGGCATGCTCGTCTACATCCTCACATCAGCGGCTGGCACGCTCGTACTCGCCATCGCGAGCTGGGTCCTGGTTGAACGGCCGGTCATGCGTGCAGTCCGCCGACGAAAGGCTGCACGCGTTTCCATAGCCGCCCCTGGTAAGCAGCCTGCTGTACCGGCGGCCCTCGAAACTGAGGACGCCAGCGGTGAGCAGTCAGACTCCGCAGAGGGGCAGAAGAAAGCAGCGGAGGCGCCGGCGGGCACAGGATAGCTATTCCGTGCCCGGGCTTGGATGAGGTCCTGGGGCGCGAAAAAACAGCGGGAGCGGTGTGCGTCTTTGACGCACACCGCTCCCGCTGCTTTTATAGAGCCTGACTAAAGGGTGGCCTCGGCAGGAAGACGGCTGTCGATCCATTCGGCAAGGCGTGTGATGCCGGCTTCCAGATCGTAGCGGGGCGCCCAGGGGAGCGCAGCTTTTGCCGGTTCCACGTCGGCCCAGGCATGCCGGACATCGCCCTGGCGGAACTGCCCCGTGACATGGGGTTCGGGGGCGCCGTAGTGCCGGCTGATGATTTCAGCCGCTGTGCGGATGGTTTGGAATTCACCGGACCCTATATCAAGGGCTCCATCGTGTGCCTTTTCAGCAACCGCTGCCGCGACAACCGCTGCCGCAACGTCATCGATCAAAACGAAGTCCCGGCGTACTTCACCATCCTCATACAGGGGGATTGATTTGCCCGCCTTTGCCATCCGGCAGAACAAGGACATGATCCCCGTGTACGGGTTAATGAGGGATTGGCCTGGCCCGTAAACATTCTGAAGCCTCAGAACAGCGGCTTCCACCCCGTACGATTTGGCCCAGGATACCAGGATGTTCTCCTGGGCGAGCTTCGTCGACCCGTAGACGCTGACGGGCGCCGGAGCAACAGCACCTGCCGACATGGCGACGGGTTGGGCATCAGGAAAGTCCCACTGGCCCCGCGAAAGTATTTCATTAGAACGCTGGCCGGGGTAGAACAGCTCGCCGCCAGCGTCCGTGCGCCAAGCACCTTCGCCGTACACTGCCCTGCTGCTGGTCAGAACGATGCGTCGCGGCAGCTTTCCGCTGCGGTTGAGGCCGTCCAGAAGTTGGGTGGTGCCGACGACGTTGACCAAAGCGTGGCGCGTTGACTCCTCCAGAGACTGGCCGGTCCCGGTCTCCGCCGCGAGGTGGATGACGACGTCGGGTGCAACAGCAGGGAGTACAGCGTCCCAGGTTTTTGCCTCGGTGATGTCTGCCACGACCAGTTCCACGGCGGGGTCGAGTTCCTCCGGCCGGGTCTGGCCGGCATGGATCTGCGGGTGCAGATTGTCCACGGCGACGACCCGCTCGAAGGCAGCAACCAGTGCAGGCGATATGGCGCACCCTATGAAACCGGCACCTCCTGTAACGAGGACGGTACCTCGCTTGGCTGCGGACGTGTTCGTTGACGTTGACTGGGTCACTGGTTGGGCCTTTCTGGGGCGGACATCTTCAGCGTCCAGTTTCTCACAGGACGGCTGTGCCTCAGGAGCCGACAGCGTGCCTGAGAGTTGCTTTGATTGCCCTCCGGTTTCGGGAGAACAGGGCGGCGGGCATAAGGGTGATGGCGTGAAGTCGGGACGTCCATCGAAGGCGGGCAGCAAAAGCAGCCCTATTCCATCCCTTGGCCCGGCAAAGATCTTCGGCGATCCGGGCGTACTCGCGGTCTCCGGCGAACCGGCTCCCGTCGGTCAGAGTGGCGGCGGAGGCGCTCTCCGAGTGGCGCCTGTAGGAAAATGCCAGCGTCGGAACATGGACGAGTGAAGCGCCCTGGAGCACCATATCCATCACCAACGCGAGATCCTGGACAATGGGGAGCCCATCCCGAAAACTGACCTGGCGAATGGCATCCGTCCGGAACGCGAGGGACGGCCAATACAGCCAGTTGCCTCCAAGCAGGCTTACGGCGAGTGGTTCCCCGGCCAGAACCGTCGCCGAACTGGTCTTGGGTCCTACGAATGTGCGTTTGACCGAATCGGCCAGTGACCTGACCAGACGACCCGTTTCATCAATGACCTGGACACCTGGCTGGATTACAGCAGCATCTGGAAAGTCGCGATGCGCTTTCAGAACGACATCGACGTAGTTGGGCAGCAGGACGTCGTCGCAGCCGAGGATGACCATCAGATCCTGAGTGGCCTGGCTGACGCAGCTCCGGTAGTTCTCGGTGATGCCCTTGTTGCTTTCGTTGCGTTTGTACGTGACGCGTTCATCGTCAATGCCCGCAAAGTACTCTGGGATTGAGGAGTCGGGATAGCAATCGTCGATGACCGTCAGGAGCCAGTCAGGGTTATCCTGAGCAAAGACACTGGCGACAGTTTCTTTGAGCAGGGCCGGATCGCCCCAGTACGGGACAAAGATATCGAGCGGCATTTTCCAACTTTCCAGAATCGTCGTAGCTCATTTGGAGCCCATGAAGGGTTGCCGGGAGCTTGGCTGCGATTGAGCGCCCGCCCGCCTCCAACACTAATATGTTGCCATGACCTCCCCAGTTATTCGGCAATTGAACCCTCTGGCCCCGATGGTCATCGGATGACGCGGGTCGAGGACGGTCCATCGCGCAAGTCGACGATAGCCAGACGCCAAGCAGCGTCAGTGGGCCTTGCTTCGATCGCCTCCGCTGCTGCTGGCTACCTCGTTATCTGGTTCGTGCCCAGGGTTCTGAATAAGGCGGACAACGCAGAATTCTTGGCTTTCTGGTCGGCACTTTTCCTGCTTTTCGGAATCCTGGGCGGACTTCAGACGGAAATCATCCGCCATGTCTCTGCCGGGGGTGTCGAACCTGGCCGCCGGCATGCACCTGCCAAAGACGACAAAACGTTGCCTCTTTTCGTCGTCGTCGCCGGAATTGCAGGATGCGTCGCATTGCTCCTGGTGCTGTCATCGATCCTGTGGGGTCCATCCGTCCTTGGGCCGAACTGGGTTGTGCTTGTGCTTGTCCTTGCCATCGCCTGCATGGCCTTTTCTGTCCATGCTGCCTTGGCAGGTGTGCTCAGTGGGCGTGCCCACTGGGGAAAATTCTCCACGCTCGTGGCATCCGAATCCTGTTTCCGGCTCGTTCTTGTGCTCGCCGTCGGATTGGTTGCCGGATCGACCATTGGATTCGCGGCCGCGGCCGCGGCGGGAGCCTTTGCCTGGGTTCTTGTTTCCGTGTTCAGTCCGCAGTTGCGCGCGGCCTTCAGGCATCCCCTGGACGTACCCGTGCGGGAGTTTGTCCGGAAGGTAGGCCACGCCAGCGTTTCCACGACAGCAAGCGCCACGCTTGTGGTTGGGTTCCCTATCCTCTACAGGATCACGACGCCGGCGGACATCTATCTGGCCTCGGCACCCCTGCTGCTTGCCATTCTTCTCACGCGGGCTCCGCTAATGGTGCCCTTGGGGACGTTTCAGAACGTTGCAATTGCCCACTTTGTCCGGCATAGGAGCCGCGGCCTGGCGGCCCTTCAGCCCATCGCACTCGCTGTTGGCGGCGTTGCCGTTGTCGGGGCCGCAGCGGCGTATTTTCTTGGTCCCTGGTTGATGCTGCTTCTATTTGGTGCCGAGTACCATGTCGCCCCTTGGGTGCTTGCAGGTTTGACCGTTGCCGCGGCGGTACTGGCGTTGCTCACGCTGACCGGCGGTATGTGCGTCGCCCTGAACAGGCACCACGTGTCGTCAACTGGCTGGGTGGTAGCGAGCGCTGTGTCCCTGCTGGTCCTTGTTTTGCCCCTGAATGCGGACGTGCGTGCCGTGGTGTCGCTGCTCGTCGGCCCTCTCATCGGCGTACTGATCCATACGCTCTCGCTGTCCCGGTCGCAAGCGGTAGCGGCTTCTTCCTAGCTGCAGGCTACGAGCGGCGGGCGGGAGCGGCCCGAGGAGTGTTCTTCGCCGCAAAAAGCGGGGCCCACCCGAAGAGGGTGGGCCCCGCAGTTTTCGAGCCAATTTAGGTGCGGCGTTGGCTGCCTAGTAGCGCCTGACCACGTAGCCAGCTGCAGCACTCCACGTGATCGAGCCGCCTTGGAAGTTCTGCCAACATTCGCTGGCACTGCAGGTTTCACTATTTGTGGGGAAGCCAAAGAATCCGTTCTGGGCGCCGTTGGAGCGCCACAGGCCCCCAATGCCGCTGTTGTACACCGCACCAATGCCAACTCCCGAAGCCCAGAATATCTGCCCGCCGGTGAACGACTGCGTGCATGAACTTAAACCGCATGTTTCGCTGTTGGTTGGGAAGCCCAGGCGTCCGGCTTCCGAACCTAGTGACTTCCACAAGGAGCCTATTCCGCCAGAAAACACAGCTGCAGCGCCGGTGGCTCCCGTCCACAAAACGTCGCCTCCCTGGAAGCTTTGCCGGCAGGAGGTCGCCGCACAAGTTTCATTGCTTACCGGAAAGCCGAGGCGGGCCTTTTGAGCGCCCTGAGCCGTCCAGAGAGCGCCAATAGCGCCGTCATAGACCGCCCACTGGCCAGTATTTGGAGTCCAATAAATAGTGCCGCCGCGGAATGTTTGCTGACATGTGCTTCCACTGCAGCTTTCATCGGACGCCGGATAACCGAGGCGTGCTTGCTGGCCGCCCATTTTGGCCCACATAGACCCGATGCCCGTTCCGTTGAGAACTCCAAATGCCGGCGCGCTGGTACCCGGTTCTTTGAGAATCGTGCCGCCGACGAAGTTCTGAAAACATTCAGCTTCCAGGCAGTATTGGGTGCCACCGGTTGGGGCTCCGTAGCGACCAAGCTCTGCTTGAAGTTCCTTCCACTTCTTGGAGATAGCCCCATTTCTGACAATTTGAGCACCCCAATGGGAATCCCAGAAAATTTCCCCGTTGACGAACGTCTGACGGCACGTTGACAACTGACATGCCTCTTGTGCCAGTGGTGCGCCCAAAGGGCCCGCTAGGCCTCCTTGCGCTTGCCACGTGGCTCCAATGCTCGTCCGCCACACAGGGATGGCACCTGTGGCCTGAGACCAAACCATAATGCCACCTTGAAAGCCCTGTGCGCACTGGGAATTAGTACAGTTCTGGTTTTCGATGGGATACCCAAGCCTGCTATTTTCAGCCCCCAAAGCCAGCCAGGCGTTGGCAACGTTCCCTGGAACGATCGCCCAGGGGCCGGATGCCGCGGTCCAAAGAATTCTTCCCCCTTGGAAAGTCTGGCTGCAGGCTGTTGTGGTGCAAGTTTCGTCCCCGAGTGGGAACCCTAGGATGCCCTTAGTTCCACCCATTGCCAGCCATCGGGCGCCGATGCCGCCATTGAACACCGGTATCGAAGGTGTGGAAGTGGACCAGTAGATGCTACCGCCCTGGAAATCCTGCCAGCACATGGTGACAGAACATGCTTCGTCGGAGGTCGGGTATCCCAGGCGACCGTCAACACCTCCCCAATCACGCCAAGTCCCGCCGATGGCACTGAAGTAAACAGCCTTCGCACCAGTCGCGCCGCTCCATATGATTTGGCCGCCGTTGTACTGGCGGTAGCAGCCACCGTTTCGAAGCCCGCAATAGAGGGGAAGCGTTTGTGCGCCGAGCCGACTACTGGTCCCACCCATGGCGTTATATTTGCTCAAGACCGGGTCGAATCCACTGGCAAGGGCTTGTAGTTCCGCGTAACTGCCGCTGAAAACATTAGAGTCGCCAGCGAATGGTCCTAAACTGCTGTATTGCCAAATGTCGTACTTGGTCCATCCTGCGGGCAGGGTACCCGGGTTGACCGTACGATAGGACGCAATGTGTAGTGGCTGATTCCGGAATGCGGGAGTGTTGCCCGTGCACTGCGTCCACCAGTCAGTGGTTGTATAAATTGCGGGGTACCGGCCAGTGAGTGTATATACGTTATTCGAAAAATCTGCGATCCAAAGAATCATATCGCTGGCGGACATGTTGTAGCAGGTATTACCCAGCCATGAATATGGGTTGTACTCGATGTCCAGAAGCGGCGGTAAAGTCCAGCCATCGCCGCTCCACGCACCGCCATTCCTTACGAAGTACGCGGCCTGAGCTGCTCCTGATGACACACTCGGTATGGCGAAGTGGTAAGCACCACGGATCATGCCAACATTTCGCGCTCCGCTATATTGACCGGAGAATTGGGGATTCAGGTATGTTGTGGCTTCTGATGCCTTAACGTAGGCAAAAAGGGCACCCATGTTTCTTTGTTGCTGCCAGTCAACCGAACCTTGATGGCTGCTGACGTCCAGCCCTTGGATCCCGGGCGGCATGTAGGTCGCCTCGGTGGAGAGCCCCTCTGCAGAAACGGATTGCCTGCTTAATTTCTCCAGGCCCTGTCCCATGTGAGCGCCGCCACCGCTCTGGGCCTCCTTGAGTCGGGTCAGGATATCCTCCTGCTGGGGGACCCCGGTGGCAGACGGTGCAGGGCTAACGCTAATTGGTTGGCTAGACGGCACCGAAACCGGGCCCGCCGCTACTGTTTCAACACCAGACGGTGCAATAACCGTCGGATCTCCCGCGGGGTCTGTGGGTGCTGCCGTTGGCGACGCTACTGCTGAGGATATGGTTTCCTGACCACTTTTCCCCTGTTCTTCGGCGCTAGCCAACGTTGCGGGAACGAGGAGGGACCCAACCAGCGATGCAGCGACGACGGCTGCTGCCAGCAGGCGCCGACCGGTAGGAGGGCTGGCACCTTGATGGGTGCGGGGAAATTTGGGGCTCATAACTTACTCCGGCCGGCGATACGCCACGCGTATGACAAATGGAAATGGTTCGTCATTTCCGACGCGGAGACACTAAAGCCGCCCCCCCACAGTCGTAGTGACCCGGCCAATGTAGCACCAATGTTACTAATGTAACTAGAGTGCCTTTTGTTGCAGATGTTAGGAGTGCGAGGAGCAGCCCCTTGCCAGCAGAGCCTGGTCGTTTCTCACCATCGCAGCCACCAGGGACTTAAAGTCCATGGATGGCCGCCATCCGAGCTCGGAGGATATCTTCGTGATGTCGCCCCTCATGTCGGCGGCGTCAGTGGGACGTGCCAAAGATTCGTCGAGCTCCACCACCGCGCGCCAGTTCTCAATGCCAACTGCCGCAAAAGCGGCTTCCACAAAGTCCTGAACCGAATGGGAAATTCCGGTGGCCACCACAAAATCGTCAGGGGCAGCAGCGTTAATGATCCTCTCCATGGCATCTACGAAGTCCGGCGCCCAGCCCCAGTCGCGCACGGCGTTGAGGTTGCCTAATGCGAGCTTGTCCATCTTGCCTGCTGCGATTGCGGCGGCCCCGGCGGTGATCTTGCGGGTCACGAATTTGGCCGGCCGGCGCATTGATTCGTGGTTGTAGAGAATTGCAGACGCGGCAAACAAGCCCCGTCCCCGGTAGACACCGACTGCATGATGGGCCAACGCCTTTGCAGCGCCGTATGGGGATACGGGCCTGATGGGCGTCATCTCGTTCTGGGGCGAAGACTTTGCTTCGCCGAACAGTTCCGCACTGGAAGCTTGAAGGAAACGCACTTCCTTCCCGGTTGCCTGCTGTAACTGCCACGTCGCCTCGAGCATGGAGACTACGGAGGCGCCGGAAACCAGGGCAGTTTCGTAGGGCTGCTGCCATGACTGGTATACCGAGCTGATGCCGCCCAGATTGAATACCAAGTCCGGCTTGATCGATTCCAGGACCGAGCTAAGCTCTTTCGGCTGCGATAGATCGCCGAGGTGATATTCGACTCCCTCCACGGCGGTCTCGCCCTCATTGTTATGGGGAGTAGCAGGCACATGGCGAACAAGGCCATGCACCTCCCAACCCCGAGACAAAAGGGACTCCGCCAGATAAGAACCGTCCTGCCCGGTTACGCCAGTGATGAAGGCGATGCCCGCGGCACCTGTCACAGCCTCACTCTGCGGACTCACCGCATCAGGGCCGACTGCTCGGCAATGTCGTTCTCCACCATCATCCGAACAAGTTCGTTGAAGGAAACCTTCGGCTTCCACCCGAGCTTTTCATGCGCCTTAGCGGCATTGCCGATCAAAAGATCAACTTCGGCAGGACGCATGAAACGCGGGTCTTGCCGAACATACTGGCGCCAATCATCCAGCCCTGCCGCGTCAAATGCCGCCTGGAGGAGTTCTTCAATGGAGTGGGTTTCGCCGGTGGAGATGACGTAATCATCAGCATCCGGCTGCTGGAGCATAAGCCACATTGCTTCCACGTAGTCCCCGGCGAAGCCCCAGTCGCGCTTGGCATCGAGGTTTCCAAGCACGATCTCATCTTGCAGGCCCAGCTTTATGCGTGCAACGGCAAGTGAGACCTTGCGGGTGACGAATTCCGGTCCGCGGCGCGGCGATTCATGGTTGAAGAGGATGCCACTTGAGGCGTGCATGCCGTAAGACTCACGGTAGTTGATCGTCATGTAGTGGCCGAACACCTTGGCGACCCCGTACGGCGACCTTGGCCAGAGAAGGGTCTCCTCTGTTTGGGGCACCTGCTGGACCTTGCCGAACATTTCGGATGAGGACGCCTGGTAAAAACGCACCTTGGAGATGTCGTCACCTGCGTACAGGCGCGTTGCCTCAAGCATGTTGAGGACACCCTTGCCAGTCACGTCGCTGGTCAGGGAGGCGTTCTCCCAGGAGTAGGCAACAAAGGAAATAGCCCCAAGGTTGTACACCTCGTCGGGCTGGGCGATGCCAAGCACGCGCACGAGCGAAGAGACGTCGGTCAAGTCTCCGGTCAGCAGCTTGACGTCAGGGACTGTCTGGCGGACCAAGTCGTGCTTGGGGTTGTTTTGTCCTCGAATGAGTCCAAAGACTTCGTAGCCCTTCGAAACAAGAAGCTCGGCGAGATACAGGCCGTCCTGGCCAGTGATTCCGGTGATTAGCGCACGGGGCATGGGAAAGGTCCTTAGGTATTGTTTGCTGGGCTAAAGCCACTATATAGGGCCGGGGGAATTGACCCGGGGGAAGTCGCCCGCGGGCTCAGGCGGTGGAGCTGTCCCCGGTACGCCGATCGAAGGCATAGCGGTAGGCCTGCTCATGAACATTGGCGCAGTGCTCCCAAGTGAACTTCTGCACCTGTCCCAATCCGAGTATTTGCAGTTCTTCGGTCTTGGCGATGGCGGTCCGAATTGCGGATGCAATGGCTTCAGGATCGTGCGGATCGAAGAGGACGGCTGCGTCGCCGACTATCTCGGGCAAGGAGCCGGCGGTGGAACTGGCGACAGGACATCCAGAGGCCATCGCTTCCAACGGAGGAAGCCCGAAGCCCTCATAGAGACTTGGAAAGACCATGCAGGCGGCGGTCCTATACAGTTCCCTGAGCTCGGCCAAGGGCACGAGGCCTCGAACTTCGACGTTGGCAGGAATGTCTGTCAGGGTATCGAGTGCTCCGCCCGTCAGGACGAGACGCAGCTCGGGGTTGGAATCAGCAAGCAGCTTCATGGCTTCGAAGAGTGTTGCGTGGTTCTTGTGTTTCCAGCCTCTTGCCGGGTACATGATGAAGTTGCCGCGCCGTCCCAAATTCGGTGTGAACTCTTCGGCATTGACCCCAAGGTGTGCCGTAAAGATTTTTTCGGGATCAATTCCCAAGTGATCGACTATGCTCGCCTTGGCAAAGTCACTGATGGTCACAATCGCATCTGCTTCACGGGCCGCTTTCTCGTAAAAAATCTTACGGTAAAACTTGTCCGCCGCACCGAAAAGCTCGGGGAGGTCAAGATGCTGCACGTCGAGCAGGGTCTGGACGAACGGCGTTTTCTTGGCTGGTTTGGGTAGCGGAACCGTGAATGGAACGTGGAAGACGTCCATCGGACGCATCGAGCCAAGAATTGACTTCCGCCTGATCATCCCTTTGGCCAATGTGGCCAATCGCTGAACGGTGGAAGCGCCGCCGTTGAGCCCGGGAATCACGATTTCGTCCGCTCCCTGTGAGAAACCCCGCGCTCCATCGTTGACGTAGCAGGTTGCCTTGACTGTGCTCGAAGCAGCGAATTGGCGCGTCAACTCGCGGGCGTAAGTCTCGCTGCCACCCATCCCGCCCGGGACGAGAGTGAGCATGGAAATGCCCACATTCAGTACCTTGTCGGACGAAGGTTGATGGCGGTGCGAGGCGCCGGATTGAGGGTTTGTCATGCTGAATATCCTATCGTCGGGGATCACCCGCCCCCTTGGACGTGACGGCGCTTGCAGCCAGGTTTGATGGCCGCCCTAGACTGTTGTGTATGAAGATATTGGTCACCGGCGGTGCCGGTTACATTGGATCGCACACGACGCTCTGCCTTCTTGAAGAGGGTCATGACGTCGTAGTCGTGGATAATCTGATGAACTCGAGCCCCGAATCCTTGCGCAGGGTCGAACAGTTGACGGGGAAGCTGGTTGACTTTCGGGAGCTTGACCTGCTGGATGCTGCCGCCGTCGACAATGTCTTCGCGGAGGGCGGCTTCGATGCCGTAATCCACTTTGCAGGCCTTAAGGCCGTAGGGGAATCGGTTGCAAAGCCCTTGATGTACTACAAGAACAATGTCGTGGGAACGCTTAACTTGCTGCAAAGCATGGAAGCATGGGGTGTACGCCGTCTGGTCTTCAGCTCGTCCGCTACCGTCTATGGGGCCTCGGAGGAGGTCCCGCTGATCGAGAAATCGCCGTTGGATGCCACCAATCCCTACGGCCGAACGAAAGAGCAGATCGAGGACATTCTGTCTGATCTGGGGGCTGCAGACTCTGAGTGGAGCATCGCACTGCTTCGCTACTTCAACCCGGTGGGGGCCCACAAGTCCGGTCTGATCGGTGAGGACCCGCAGGGTATCCCCAACAACCTGCTCCCCTTCGTGGCCCAGGTCGCAGTTGGCCGGCGCGACAAGGTGATGGTGTTCGGCAACGACTATCCCACGCCTGACGGTACCGGCGTCCGTGACTACATCCATGTCATGGACCTTGCTGCCGGTCACTTGGCCGCACTTACCTACGTGGCGGCGAAAAATGGTGTGTTCCGCTGGAACCTTGGGACTGGCCGCGGGTCATCAGTGTTGGAGGTCATAGAAGCCTTTGGGACGGCGGCGGGCCGGTCCATTCCCTATGAGTTTGGGGAGCGGAGGCCGGGAGATGCTGCAATCAGCTATGCCGATCCGTCGGCAGCCTTGGCCGATCTTGGCTGGTCGGCCCACCGGGACCTCCAGCAGATGTGCCAAGACCATTGGCGCTGGCAAGAAAACAATCCCGCGGGATACAGGAAAAATCAGTTGTAGCTGACGACGCGAGACAGCAAATTTTCGGACAAGCCGCTTGACTCAAGGAAGTTGCGTAGTTCCTTATCCAGGACGATGGATACGTCCCTGTCTTCCTCGAGGACGTTTTGGACCGCCAGCTTCAAGTTTCCGGTGTAGCCGCTGTACAGCGGCCGCAGCTCAGCGAGAACGCTGTTGGTGTTGTCTTTATGTGTTCCGGTCAGTGACAGAAACCATGTCGCCGTCAGCAGCGGGTCGACTTGATCATGACTGGTGACAAAGACCAGATCACCATGATGGGGGTTGTAAGACTGGGCCGCTTGGAACAGTTCGTCGGCCGACGGACCATTAGTTGATGTTTCGGTTGTAATCGCGGACATGCCCCTTTGATAGGGCGCCACCGGCTCCATGCCAAGCGGTTTGGTGTCAGGGACTGTAAGTCCGAAAACCTGTGTAGAGGCCACGGCTGTCAGGACAGACATAATGACAAGATGCCTCGGGTGGACGTACGGATGAGTCGAAAGCCATCGGTCGATAAGAGCCGTGACAGTCACGCACGCTACGACTGGCAGTAGCAATTCCAAAGCCAGGGCTAGCTTCAAGGAGTAATAGGTTACTTTGCCGAACGTGGCTACCTGGTACACGCCCAAGGGGATGACGACAACGAGCCCAACGAGCGGCACAAGGATCAGCCGCGCCGAAATATGCCGAGTCCCGCGCCCCGTGAAGAACTGTCTGAAGCTGCCATGCGCGAGCAGCAGAGACGAAGTGACCCCCACAAGGAGGGTGGCGATCTCCACCCCATGGGTAGAGCTTTCTATTTTTCCCAGAGCGGCCACAACGTCCTCGGTTCCAATTCGCGAGATTTGTTTTGCCGCCAGAAACAATCCTGTCATTGCAAGGACTACGGTGGCGAGATTAATTGCCCAATTGCCACTTGTAGTATGCCAACGCCTGCCAATCCACGGAACAATCGCTAAAAGGGCGGCAGGGAGGGCGAGAATCAGTAGCAAAGACCATGTCTGAGCTATTCCGATAACAGTGGACGCCGCAGCGGCAAAAATTATGGGCTTCGCAAGTGAATCTGCGAATGCTGAGATCACCATGAGAGCAGCGAGGAGAGCAACTCCCAAAAGGAAATTCTGAAAAGCAAAGAATGTCGCGTGGGAAGCCGTGCCGAAGGACCAAGCAGTGGCAACTAGTACCAGGAAGGGAGCGCTCACCAAGGGGCGTCGCCTGATCCAAGGTACACAAATGAGGCCAGCCGTCACGAGGACTGCTGATGCCACAGCCATTAGCGAACTCAGCCGGCTGTAGGCGATTAGTTCCTGGGACAGGGACCCGGGCTGCGGGCCAACCACAAGTTCAGACAGCGTGGCCACAACTGCGTGGAACCCTTGGGGGTACTCAACAAAGCTCCACACTCGTCCTTCCTCAGGAACGCCGGCCATTGGAATCACCGTCCCGTGGGCGCGAAGCATGTTGTACATATTGAAGTGTGAAGAGTTATCCCAGCTGGTGAGCAGTACACTCAGCGCTTCCTGTCCAGTGAACACGAAGAAATAGGGTGCCAGTGCAGTGGCGCCAATCAAAGCAGCGATTAGAAGGTAGTAGTCGGCCTTACTAAAAGAGGGCAGCAGTGATTTGAGAGCCCTTCCTCGATTGGCTGAGCCAATAACTCGTAGGGTAAGACCAGATCCAAGCATCGCGAGCAGCACGAAACCCCAACTGAAGAGGTCCCGAGGATCCGGTATCCACCAGAGTAAGGGAAAGGCGCCGAACAACGTCGCCCCGGCGATGACTATTCGCCAGGATAATTGCCGTGAGGTTGGGACCGCGAGAACCAAGAGCGCTGTCAACGCCAAAAGCCCCCAACCGCGGAGAACACCCTGATGTCCGAACCATAGGAGCGCTGACATTACAAGCAATCCGCTTATTAGGCCGAGCATTCTGCGCCGGGTTTGTGACGGAACTTCGGGCGCCGACCTCGGCACCCGACACTCCCGATACCGCCGGGCAACATGGGTCTGGGTCACTTAAACTCCGAGGGTTGAAGGCGGCGCGCATTGGCTTCGTTCCTTTGGACTGGCCCCTTGGCCCTTTTTCGACAGAGGCCAACGTCAGGGCACCGCCCTTACTTGGGGGCACCAGCACCACAACCATGATAGCTTCGCCCGCCACTTGCCCCGGAAGGTCCTCCGCCCAGCCCCGGCCGGAACAACGGCGAATTTGAATGGCAGCGAGTAACCGTCTGGCGGGCTTGCACTGCGCCGCGCTTCCTTGTACTCCATCAACAGTTGTCCACAGGAACCGAACAGGTACTTGGCAGCGTGTTGTACGCTCCCTAGGCTTTACCCAGTTGCACTGCCTCCGCCGGGGGCGGCAGTTGTATTGGGGAATAGATGGACGCGCTGGCAATTGTCGAGGACGAAGTCCGCGAGCTGATCCGACGTCGGGGGCTAGATCCGCTGCACCAGGCCGGGGAAGTGCGCCGCCTCGTTGAGGCAGCCGTAACCGATTACGACGAACGTGCCCTGATGGGGCCGCTTCCGCCAATCGGCCCCTTGGATGCCGCACGCAGGTTCCTCTTCGACGCGGTTGCCGGCTTCGGCGTGCTGCAACCGCTGCTGGACGATCCCACCATCGAAGAAGTGTGGATCAACGCGCCCAACGAAATCTACGTCGCAAGGAACGGCGAATCCGAGCTAACCTCCCTCAGCCTGACGGAGCAGCAGGTCCGGGATTTGGTGGAGCGGATGCTCAAGAGCTCAGGCCGCCGGCTGGACATGTCTTCGCCTTTTGTTGATGCTGCCCTGCCTGATGGGTCAAGGCTCCACGTAGTCATCCCGGACGTCACCCGCAGGCACTGGGCAGTCAACATCAGGAAGTTCGTGGTCAAAGCCAGCAGGCTTGAGCACCTGGTTGAGCTCGGCACCCTGACGCCCCAGTCCGCCCGATTCCTTGGCGCGGCCGTTTCGAGCGGGCTCAATATCCTCGTCTCAGGAGCCACCCAGGCTGGCAAAACAACAATGCTGAACTGCCTGGCCGCCAGCATCGGGAGCCGGGAAAGAGTCATCACGGTGGAGGAGATTTTCGAGTTGCAGTTTCCCCTGAGGGACGTCGTGGGCTTGCAGTGCCGCCAACCAAACCTTGAAGGCGAGGGTGAAATCCCACTGCGCCGGCTCGTAAAGGAAGCGCTCCGGATGCGCCCTGACCGATTGGTGGTGGGCGAAGTCCGGGAAGCTGAGAGCCTGGACATGTTAATTGCTTTGAATTCAGGGCTGCCAGGGATGTGTACTGTCCACGCGAACTCTGCCCATGACGCCGTCACGAAGATCTGCACGCTTCCACTGCTGGCAGGCGAGAACATATCCTCGGCTTTTGTTGTGCCCACCGTAGCGTCCTGCATTGACCTGGTGGTGCACTGCGGCCGCAGAGCGGATGGACGACGGGAAGTAACCGAAATCCTGTCCCTGGGCCGTCGTGTGGAAAACGGCATCATCGAATCGTCTCCGGTGTTCACCGTGGTGGAAGGCATGCTGCAACCACGCGCCAACTCCATGCCGGCGCAGGAAAAGTTCTCCCGGGCGGGATATGACGTCGCGGCGCTGCTGGATCCGCGATGATGTCGGCTCTCCTTGGAGTAACGGCTGGCGCCGGCTTCTTCCTGATCTGGTGGTCGTTTTGGGAGTCGCCGAAACGGGCAGTTGCTAAGGAAAAAACCAGTCGTCTCGCCGACCTCCTTGCCGGGGCCGGCGTCGAGAAAGTGTCCGCGGGCGGCCTGCTTGGCACCTGTATTGGCCTCGGGCTTTTCGTCGCCCTGGTGTTCTTCGCGGCCACCCGCTCCTGGCCGATCTCGTGTTGTTTCGGACTCTTCGGTGCCTGGCTGCCGATTACTGTCCTGCGCTGGAAGGCAAAGAGGAGGAGCTCGTTGCTGCGGACTCTCTGGCCGGACGTCGTTGACCACCTGCGTTCCGCGATCCGGGCCGGGTTGCCTCTTCCAGAAGCCCTCATCCAGCTGGGTGACAAGGGACCCGAAGAACTCCGGCACGTATTCCGTGATTTCGGTGCCGACTACCGGGCGGGCGGCCAGTTCGAAGCATCGCTCAACCAGCTCAAACACAGGCTCGCTGACCCGGTTGCAGACCGGATCGTCGAAGCCCTCCGCCTGACCAGGGAAGTGGGCGGCTCGGACCTTGGCAAGCTCCTTGGGACGCTGGCGGAGTTTCTGCGCGAAAATGCGCGTACGCGCAGCGAGCTGGAGGCACGGCAGTCCTGGACAATCAATGCCGCAAGGCTCGCCGTTGCCGCGCCGTGGATCGTCATGATGCTGTTAGCCACGAGACCGGAAGCGGTGCAGGCCTACAACACCCCGGTGGGGGCCGCCGTTCTGCTTGGCGGCCTGGTCGTCTCCCTGGTCTGCTACTCCATCATGCTTCGGATAGGTGCACTCCCACAGGACGAGAGGGTGCTCAGGTGATGGAAATTTCACCATCCGCGGTTTTGTGCGGGGTGCTGATGGGCATCGGACTGTGGCTCATCATTTTTCGTTCGCCCCTTATTCGTGCCGTCACGCTTTCCCAACGCATCGAGCCGCAGCTGAAAGCACAAAACCTCGAATCACGGTTGTTGCGCGCCGGGGAGCAAAATGTCACGCCGTTCGGTCCCTTGGAACGGATTCTTCGCCCCTTTCTACGCGACGGGCTGGCAGCCGTGGGCAGACTGAACCCCGTGTCCAAAGCTACGGCCAGAAGACTGGCGCAGGCGGGCATCAACAAATCCCCGGTCGATTTCAGGGCAGAACAACTCTTATGGGCAGCTGCAGGGTTCGGGGTCGCGATCGCCTTCATTATTCTTGGTGCCGCCTCCGGCAAGTTCAACCCGTTGCTGTCAGCAGCCGCAGTCCTCGGCAGCGCCGTCGGTGGCTTTATGTTCCGCGACTACTGGCTTGGCGTTCAGATCCAGCGCAGGGAATCAAGGATGATGGCAGAGTTCCCCAGCCTGGCCGAACTCATGGCGCTTGCAGTGAGTGCAGGGGAGAGCGCCACCGGCGCCCTGGACCGGGTCTGCCGCAGCGCCAAGGGTGAACTCACGAAGGAGTTCTCGAAGGTCCTTGCAGAAACGAGGGCGGGCAAACCCCTGGTCCAGGCCCTCCAGGAATTCTCTGCGCGGACAGACCTCGCGCCTCTCGTTCGGTTCGTGGACGGCATCGTGGTGGCTGTCGAGCGGGGCACACCTCTTGCTGACGTGCTCCGAGCACAGGCACAGGATGTACGGGATACGGCCAAGCGTGACCTGATGGAGTCAGCGGGAAAGAAAGAAATAGCCATGATGGTACCGCTCGTGCAGTCCTAGTAGTATTCTCAGAAGCATGAGCACCACCGCCGTATATGTGCGGCAGTCTGAGGACAAAACCGGTCACGAGGCCGCCGTGCAGCGCCAGGAGGCGGACTGCCGCCTGATGGCGCAAGCCAAAGGCTGGGACAGCCCGCAGCTCTACGCTGACAACTCCATCAGCGCCACCTCCGGCAAGGCCAGACCAGCCTTCGAAAAGCTCCTGCAAGACGTCGAGCGCGGATCTATCAGCGGCATCGTCGTTTGGCACTTGGACCGACTCACAAGGTCAATGAGGGATCTCTCGAAAATCATCGAAGCCGGACGGAAGTACCGGGTCAACATCGCATGCGTCCACGGTGTGTCCCTCGATCTGGGCGATCCCACTGGGGTGGCAGTGGCTCAGATTCTGACTGCCATTGCAGCTATGGAAACCGCGCACAAAGGCGACCGTCAAAAGGCCGCCAACAAGCAGCGTGCAGCCTCTGGAGAGGCCTTCTGGAGCCGCCGTCCGTTCGGCTACGACCGGACACCAGATGGCCGCGTCTTCACCGTGGAGCTGGAAGCGGAAGCGATCCGACAGGCAGCGAAAGCCATTCTGGACGGCGCAACGCTGAGCAGTGTTGCGAGGCAGTGGAACGCGGACGGGTTCACCACTACCACGAAGGAGCAGGGCAAGTGGGGAGTCACGCAGATCCGACGGGTCCTGATGAACCCTCGTTATGCCGGAAAGCGGATCTACAACGGCGAAGCCCAGGAAGCATCGGGCAAGTGGGAAGCCATTCTGGACGAGGACACGTCCCGGCGTCTTGAGGAAATGCTGACTGACCCTCGCCGTCGCACCGCCCCAGACGATCTGAACTCAAAGTACCTCCTTTCGGGAATCGCCGTTTGCGCAAAGTGCGGCAGCAAGATGTTCGCGGCTCCCGTCCCGTCAAAGGACAAGGGCATCAAGCGGATGGTTTACCGCTGCTTCGGCGGGTACTGTCTGCAGCGCGGTCTGGAGCAGGTGGATGACCTTGTGCAGCGCGTCATTATCGCCCGGCTCTCGCTTCCGGACGCGGCTCAACTTTTCACTGCCGGTGACAACACAACCGACTTGAGACGGAAAGCAACTGATCTGCGGGAACGGCGCGACGCTCTGGCATCCCTCCTGGCTGACGGGCTCTTGTCAGCAGCAGCCGTCCGGGAGGAATCAGGAAAGCTCACCCGAGCCTTGTCCCAGGTAGAAGACTCCATCAGCTCTGCCGAGAGTCTGAACCCGGCCAGTGCGCTCATCGGAGCGGACGATGTAGCAGCGGCTTGGTACGGCCTGCCGCTCGGAGTCCAGCGCCAGATCATCCGGTCGCTTCTGACAGTCACCTTGCTTCCGGCGGGAAAGGGCCGCGGTTTCGACCCGGAGCAAGTCCGCATTGAGTGGCGCATGTGAGTCAACCGGCCACACTGCCGTTCACAAACTGCGTCTGATTTCGGCCCGTTGCTTGGCGCAGTAGAAACCACCAGCTTAGATAGAAGTCATAAGAAGGCCTCCCGACAGCCTTAGGTACGACGTACTGAAGGAGTTTGTCGGGCAGATGTCAAAAGACATTTACAAGGCTCGGGCACAAGTGGCTTGCCGGGTACGCCATGGGCAGCCAACAGAAGAAGCCCGGCGTAATCTCGCCGCCGCCAAGCTGGAGCAGTACATCAGCAAGGTTGTTGCTGAAGCGCCTCCTCTCTCTAGCGATCAACTCGACCGCATTGCTGTGTTGCTTCGCCCAAAGGGCGGCACAGCATGAGCGGCACAGCTGGAAGTAATCGCCGCGTGCTGGCCCGTATCAAATGCCCCAGATGCCAGCGGCCAAACGTCTCTGTCATGCAGAACTACCGGACTTATGAACACCTGGACGCCGATGGTTCCGGTATGCCGTGCCTGGGCGCGCCCGCTGAGTTCGTGTTTACGGAGATGCTGCGGGAAGCGGCGCTGGACGTGCGGCCGGACAACAAGCAAGTGACGTTCGAGCTCACGGCTGACACTGACCCGGAACTGGCCCGGAAACAGCGGCAACGTGAAGCCGAAACCCGCACAATGCTCGCCTATCAGGAACGAGAGAGGCGGGGGGCGAAGCAACCATGAAGATGAGGCTGACTGACAATAACTTTCGCTTCTGGTGGCATCACCAACTGCTGACCTCGGATCTCCCTGATCGTGCAAAGCTCGTTGCCCTTTCTATTTGGGCTGGTATTGATACCGAGACAGGGATTTCCTCAACAGGCGGAGTCGAGTCCTTGATGGAGGACCACCGGATGGGGCGGCGCACTGTCAGCAACTGGCTAGACGTGCTCCGAACGAAGGGCTGGATAGTCATGAAATCCAGAGGTAACAGGCGCTTGGGGAAATGCTCGGAATACGTCCTCGCAGTGCCCAACTATTTGAAAGATCAAGTGCCAGAGAAGTGGCACATGAACGGGCAAGATCATGTGCCACTTTCAAGTGCTTCATGTGCCACTTCAGACATCATCATGTGCAGCGCAGGGCTGCACGCCTATAGATCTTTAAACCACAGCTCTAAAACTACAGAGAGTCATATGCGTGGAGAGTCTGTTGGTCTAGGTAATCAGTTCGCGGTTGAGGCTAAAGACAAACCAACTGCCTTGAACAAGAAGACAAAAGCTGTTTCGACGACACTCCCGGTTGATTTCAAGGTCACCGAAGAGATGAGGGACTGGGCGAGGAACGAGGCACTAGAGGCGCAGGTGGACTTAGAGACGGAAAAGTTCCGGGACTATCACCAAGCCAAGGGATCGAAGTTCGTGGACTGGGAAGCAGCGTGGCGCAACTGGATGCGCAACACGCTGAACTTCACGAAGCCAGCGAAGGCACCGGCAGGAGGTCAGCCGTGGTTCTGAATCCCGCAACCTCCCAGGTATCAGTCGCCGTCATGGGCCTCTCGAAAGACCAGTACATCCAGCTGTGCGACACGTACCGGGACAAAGCCCAGCAAGCGCACGACGAGGCGCGTGCTTGGAAGAACCGGGCATGCCTGGCTGAATCCCAACTGGCAGTGCTCCGCGCCGAGTACGAGCCGGCGAACCGTCAACACCAGAAGTAAGCGAAAGGACAAAAGCAATGGACATCCACGGACGTGACGACGAACGCAGGGCGCTCGCAATGGCACGGGCAATGATCAACAGGCAAGGAGCCGACTACTTCCGGCTCATGCCCAAAGACCCGGAAGCGATGGAGCGTCTCGCCACAGCGGCAGTGTCACTGATAGCGGGGATGGCCCAAGACCCCCGGCTCATGGGAGCTGAGGAAGAGCTGGACATCCGCATGACGGCCACGCTCCAGGTCGAAGCATGGGAGAGCGAACCCCAGTGACAGGCACCGGCACCCCAGACCTCGCCACAGCCTCACAGATGGGCAAACACCCACGGAGGACCTGCAAGACGCCCACAGGGGCAGAGAAGGCTCCAAGCGAAGCCCTTGGTTTTTGACATGTAGAGAGTCAGACCACCCCGCAGTGGATCGGGTTTTTTATATCGGAAATGTAAGCGTCGAGTAGGGCGCAGGGAAGGCGCTGGGATTGGCATGACGGAGCAGGTGGTGAAGCACGGCTACCGGGGTTGGAAGCAGGGTTGCCGGTGCGATGTCTGTGGGCGTGCTCAGGCTGATTCGATGGCCCGGTACCGGGAGGGGAAGCGTCAGCGGGAAGCGCCGTTGCCGGTGGCTGGGGGTGGGGCGTTGGAAGCTCTGACTCGTTGCAGGATTGAGGGTTTGGAGCCGCTGACTGCCTACGAGGACGTTCTGGCTTCGCTGGCGATGATGACGGCCCGTCTGGTTGACCACGTAGGGTCAACGGGGCAGCGCGAGCATCTGCTTCGCCGGTCGACGCGGGACCTCCTTTCGCTCATGCAGGAGCTGAGCGCGGCGCGATAAAGTTGCGGCAAGCGAGTTTCCACGGACCGCAACCGGGCAGGTCGAAAACCACCCGAGCGAAGTAAGTGTGGGAGTGAGCGGCACTAATCCGCGGCAGGGCGACCCCCACCGCATTGTTGGACCATACGGAGAAACCTCCGCCGCTGGCAGCGCGTAACGCACCAGCTTTAGCGCCACTGGGCGCGGCGTCGAGTGTAACCCCCGGGAAAACCACCATTCACTTTCCGCGCCTCTGGTGCGCGGTATCCCAGGAAGGCCATGGACGTGGCAACGAGAATGAAGCAGATGATTTGGGAGCAGCTCGACAAGCAGAGAGCTGAGGCCCGCAAGATCCTGGATCTGGCGGAGAGCGAGAACCGCGAACTCACCGCGGATGAGAGCAAGAGCTTCGACGAAGTGATGGCGAAGGTTGCTTCCGCTGAGGCGCAGCTCCGCCGTTCGGATGAGTTCGACGACCAGGTCAGGATTGCAGACTCCCGGCTCTTCGCTGGGGGAGAGCCGGCAGACAGCCGCACCGGGACGTTCGTCTATGAGGCGACAGGAGAAAGGGCGGCAGTTCGCCGGGACGAAAGCTTCCGGTCCCACCCGCTGGTCTCCGCTCACCGGGAGCCGAACGAGGACCACGCCGTCAACCAGTACGGGGATCTCGGCAACATGATCCGCGCTCTGTCCACCACCGGCGGCTCCGCGGTCGTTCCCACCATCTGGGCGGGACAGCTCATTGACCTGGCCCGGAACAAGTCTGCCGTGATGCAAGCCGGAGCGAGTATCGTTCCCATGGACGCCGGAGTCGTGAAGATCGGGCGGCTGTCCGGCGACCCGTCGGCGGCGTTCCGTGCTGAAGCCTCGGTCATCACGCCGAGCGATCCCACTTTCGACAACGTGACGCTGACCGCGACCACCATGAGCTCGTTGGTTATCGGCTCGCTGGAATGGTTCCAGGACGCGGACAACGCTGACCAGATCGTGAAGGACGCGATCAGCCAGGCAATGGCCCAGCGCCTGGATCTTGCTGCCCTTTACGGCGGCATCACGTCCGGCGCTGGCACTATCAACCTGCCCACCCCGCCGAACCCGCGCGGTGTCCTTGCCGCTCTGAACGCGGTCCTTCCCGCGAGCGTGCTCGGTGGCGTGGCTAACGGCACAGCGCAGACCGCCGGCTCGTATTTCGCTGAGGTGCTGGACACGATCTACCGTGTCCGGTACCTGAACGAGGAGCCCACGGCGCTGATCTGGAACGCGAAGCTGGCCCGGCAGTACGCCGGAGCCAACGATACGACCGGGCAGCCCCTGAGGCTCCCGGCGGACGTTGAAGGCCTTCCCAGGCTCATGACGAACCAGGTGCCGTCCTACACGCAGGGAACCATGACGAACCGCGCGTCGGATCTGTTCGTGGGCGACTGGAATCAGCTGCTCATCGGTCAGCGCCTGCCGATCACCATCCAGGTCCTCACGGAGAAGTACGCGGACACCGGGCAGATCGGCATCGTGGCTCACTGGAGGGGCGACGTACAGCCTGCCCGTCCGGCCGCGTTCGCTGTCTACCGCGGAATTCAAGGGGCGCTGTAATGAGCAAGAGCAGCAAGGAACTTGAAGACCAAGGACTGAACCGGGATGAGGCCGAAGCCGTGGCAGTGCCAGAGATCGGCGTCTCGGGCCTGACAACGGGCGGCGGTGCTGAGCGGATCTCACAGGGGTTCCTGCACACGGTCCACCCGGACACCGGGAATGACGTGGTGTTCGTGCCCGGGGAAGCTCTCCCGGACTGGGCCGTGAAGGTCCAGAACGAGGCCCAGGCCCAGCGCTTGAACTCCACTGCTGGCTCTGCGTCGGACGTAGCCGCTAACGGGAAGCGTGCCGTCAGCGCCACTCTGTCTGAGCAGGAGCCGCCTAAAGACCGGCGTTAACGTCACCGGTGCCGTCCAGGCTTTTCGCGCTTTTCACCAGACGGTTCCGGAACGATGGTGGGATGAGGTTGGTTCGTTGCCTTTCGCCCTTGACCCCGCCAGCGCCGAACGAGAAAGCCCACCCGCACAGCAGCGGGTGGGCTTTCTATTTGCTTATTTTTTGATTCGCTAGTGCCGTCATTACTAGGCTTTTTCGAGCCAGATCTCGCTGTCAGCCTTTACGGTCACCTCATAGTCCCCAATGCGAAGGATGGTGAGGAAGGTTGAACCGTTCTCGTTTACGTGGAGGTTGGTGTACTGGAATCCGCGGAGTTCACCAGCGACCACGTTGGTCCCCGTTTCGGACTCCACCTGAACCCAGCGCCCAAGTTCATCGGGCGTCAGCGATGACACCTTCCAGATGTCAGTCTTTTGGGCATCTAGGTTGAACATTTTCAATGTAGAAGTTCTCCGTTTCTTATTTTTCGGGACAGCCTGAGTAACGTGTTCAACCTAACAACCGGCAGGCATGCGCATTGAATCACACCCTCGGCAAGTCGTTCGGAGATCGTCGTGGGTCATCGCTAGAGTGGTCACCATGCCTCGCACGAACTCTCTTGTCACCACCACTGAGCACTTGACGATGCTCGACCTTTTCGCCGGCGCAGGAGGTCTTTCGGAGGGACTTCGAGAAGCAGGTTTCCGAAGCCTGTACGCAAATGAACTCGTCCCGCAGTATGCCGAGACGTTCCGCCGAAACCATCCAGATACCATCGTGGACAGCAATGACATCAGGGATGTCGACGCCAAGCTCGTTCGAGAACGTCTCGGGATTGCTCGGGGAGAGCTTGACCTGATGGCAGGCGGACCGCCGTGCCAAGGCTTCAGCATCAATGCTCCGAAGCGCAGCACTGATGATCGGAGAAACCACCTTTTTCGGGAGTACCTGCGTTTCGTCGAGGAATTTGAGCCCCGCGCGGTGCTGATCGAGAATGTTCCTGGGCTCGTCTCTTTCGAGAACGGAGCGACACTGGAAGCGATCATTGCTAGCCTCCGGGCCTTGGGTTATTCCGCTGATGTGCAGATTCTGTACGCCCCTCTCTTCGGTGTTCCCCAGACCCGTTGGCGGACCATCATTCTTGGCCTCCGCGACGGCGGTAACCCCCTTGAAGCCTTCCCTGAGCCCATACACACCGCACCTATGCGGGTGAATTTCACGTCCAAGTTTGCTGGCAAAAACATCGTCGCCATGCCTCGCTCACTTGAGCTGCCCTCCCACACAACAGTTCAGCAGGCTCTCGGTGATCTTCCTATTCTCCGGAACGGCGAAGAAGGCCCTGAAGTGAAGGGCTATCGGAGTGCTCCGCAGAATGACTATCAGAGGGTTCTGCGGGCCGGGTCCGAAGGTGTGACTAATCATGAGGCCGCCAGGCTCGGCAAGATCAACGTTGAACGATTGCGCCACATCCCGCCGGGCGGCAACTGGACGGACATCCCGTTTGATCTCCTTCCTGCCGGTATGAAGCAGGCGCGCCGGTCCGACCACACGAAGCGGTATGGTCGCGTTCACCCTGACGGTCTTGCGTCAACCATCCTCACAAAGTGCGACCCACACTGGGGTGCGTACTTCCACTATGACCAGGATCGAGCCTTCACAGTCCGGGAAGCGGCTCGCATCCAGTCGTTCCCCGACACCTACGTTTTCACAGGGTCACGTGTGGACCAGTACGAGCAGGTGGGAAATGCTGTGCCGCCGCTCCTTGCTGCCGCCGTAGGTCGGTCTGTCTCCAAAGTTCTCGGGGTCAGAGTCGATGAGCTGACTAGAGCGGTCTAAGGGGCATGTCGCACTTATTTGAGTTCTTCGGATACCCGGCTACTGATCACTCTCCCGAAGCTCTGCGCTCAGCTGAAACGAAAGACTGCCCCTTTCAAGCGGTGGGCTGCACGAAAAAGCTACTGGACGTGCCTACGGGCGCGTGCAGCCTCAAGCAGCCGTCGTTTTCCCAGCCGGTTATTATCTGTCCAACCAGGCTCTATGCAGACAATCACCAGGTGCTGCAGGACGTGGCAGACCGAGCGTTCTTTCCCGGTCTGCCTCTGATTCATGGCAGGCAGGCTGTGGCAGCAGCCCGGGCAAGCGACAAGAGAGTCGTTGCCGTCCTGGGGAAGGGGTCCGGAGGCGAGATGCGCCTCCCCCAGCGCTCCGGTGGAACGGGCTCCTACTGGGTGGACTGGATTCTGGCTTTGTTGCACCCTGACGGTTCGTTGGACCAGTTTGTGGCCGTGGAAGTGCAGACGGCGGACACGACAGGCAACTACCTGCCTAGCCGTCAAGCGATGCTGCTCCCCGGGCGACCGATCGTCCAAAGCACCGCAGGCGTGAACTGGGAAAACGTATGTAAGCGAATCATCACGCAACTCGTTTACAAGGGCCAGCTACTTCAGCGCGAAGAGACTTGCAAAAACGGTCTTTTCTTCATTTGTCCTGCTCCTGTTTTTGACCGAGTAATGAAAAGGCTCGGTGGAAGAGAAGGCCTGACCTCCGTTCACCTCCAGTCACACGCCATTACATTTATGGCTTACGACTACGTTTCACCGGAACACCGGCAGGACGGGACACCGATCCCACTAACTTTGCAAACCACGCACACTACGTCGGTCGCCAAGCTTCAGGAGCGATTCGGTAACGTCGAGCTGCCCGAACCCAACGTGTACCGCGATGCCATCCAAGCGGCCTTGTCCGGCGAGCCCAATCCGAACCGTGCCAGGCGATAACTATCTAAACCGGCCCCTCGTTCGGCGGATCCGCTGCATTAACCAACTCAGCCAGTTCTTCGCCGGAGAGTTCCCCTCCGAGCAGTTCCTCGACGGCTAGAACGATCTCGTACAACTCATCTCCTGATTTGCTCTTGTCCTTCGGCTTACTCATAGGCCAAGCGTACATACCATACGATGGCTGCGGAGTGAATGGTGCGAGCGTTGCACGCTTTGGTTCACGTCCCGTTTACAGTTGCCGAGCTCAGTGTCCGCGGCTTCGCAGCTAGATGCTTTGCTCGCTTTTCTGCAAGGAGGGTTTGCGACTCGCGGTAGGCATCCCGCAATTCGTTGACTTCCGAATGGGCGACTTCAAAAATGGTCCAATCAGGAACGGTGTCCTGCATCCGGAAACCGCAATTTGCAGCGGCCTCATCCAAGCGCTTGGTCACGGCACGGCACGCCCTCAGCATCTCAAGCTCAGCGACGACGACACCGCGCGTCTGCTCCTCTTTGGGCATCCCCATAATTGCGCAGAAGTTTTTATACACGCCGCGGAGCTCTTCCGAATCTGCATCGATTCGGGCGATCGTATGCGTTGTGGCGGCTAAGTGCATAGCACTCTTGCGGGCGCTTACGGCACTGTAGACCGACACCGCCGCAGCGACAACGGCAACTGCTAGGGACGTAATCAATGCTGGCTCCATACGGGCAAGCATTGCATAAACAACGGCTCCTGCTTGACCTCTAGAAAACACCACCGGAGTCTCCACATCAATGGGTTTCTGCGTCGCGGAAATACTAGGGCTGCACCACGGGGGTCCCGCTTGTCTTCGGTGTGCTGCCCTTGACCGTGGTCTTTGCCGTCTTTCCCGGTATCGCCGCGATCAACCTCGGTTTTTGAGGGCAAAGACCAAGTGGAAACAGAAAAACCAACGGTGGAATCAGAAGCGGGAATAGGACGGAAATGATGGAGAAAATGGGGATTCGCTGCATGGTGCTGTTCCTGTCACTCGTGGCAGCGCTGCTTCCAGGAGTGGGTGTCGGCAACGGCACGGGAGTTCGGGCGGACAGAAGCCAGGACTGGCGCACAATCGGCGGTGGTCTCAGGGGCGGAATGGACAACAATCCCGAGAGGGGCGACGTTCCTGGCTGGGTCATGATCACGCTCATGTCGGCAGTTCTGGTTGCAGCGCTGCTGGCGCTCGCCGGTCCCGCGCTGGAAGCCATGTTCAACCAGGCGATGGACAAGGTCGGAAGCTAAGCGATGACGCCGTCCACCCGCGGAGGGAACACGAACCGCGCTCTGGACAGCGGACAAAATCACCCAGCCCAGGGCGATGAAGCAGGTCAGGAAGCGGAGCACCTTGAAAGGGGCTCGGCCGTGGTGGACTTTGTCCTCGTGGGCAGCCTTCTGACTGTTTTTTTCCTCGCGATCATCCAGCTGGCCCTGGTCCTGCATGTAAGGAATACATTGATCGACGCGGCGGCGTCAGGGGCCCGATACGGAACACTCGCCGACCGTAATGCTGCTGATGCCGAGGATCGTACCCGCAGTTTGATCCAAACCGCCTTAAACGCGGGCTTCGCCGAACAGGTCAGCACCAGCGAGGCCACCTACCAGGGTCTGCGGACGCTGGAGGTAACTGTACGAGCGCCCATGCCTGTGATCGGACTCATCGGTCCCCGCGACATGCTGGAGGTAAAGGGACATGCAGCGTTGCAGCCCTGAGCCAGTGGCGGCTCGTTTTCGCGCCCGGCTCACGGAAACCCTGGGCCGGGAACCAATCTGCCCGCAGCCGGACGGCCACCACCACGAACGGGGGAGTGCCGTGGTTGAGTTCACCTTCCTGGCGCTGCTGCTGATGGTTCCGCTGGTGTACTTCATCATCACAGTGAGCCAGATTCAAGGCGGCTCCTTTGCCGTGGTTGGCGCGGCAGATCAGGCGGCCAAGGTCTACATAGCCCAGTCTGATGCAGCCACGGGGCAGGCTGCCGCTGAACAGGCGGTAGCGATCGCGCTGGCGGACTTCGGACATCCCGCCGAAGAGGCGCGCGTGGTTACAGCATGCAGTCCGGCAGATTGCCAGGCTGCCGGAAGCACCGTCACAGTGACGGTGAGCCTGACGGTGCCCCTTCCGTTCCTGCCTTTCAGCAATGACTTCCGGCTCAGCGCCAGCGAGGTGGAGGCGTCGTCCACTCAGCTCGTGGGCAGGTTCCGGTGAGAACACATCCCAGCGACGAAGACGGCCAGGTAATGGTGATGATCCTGGGCTACGTCGTGCTGGCCTTGCTGGTCACCACGGTCGTCATCGGCATTTCCTCGGTGTACCTCGAACATAAGCGCCTGCTTTCCCTGGCCGACGGTGCCTCCCTCGCTGCCGCTGACAGCTACACCTTGGGCGAAGTGGAAACGCAGGGCGGCAGCCCCTCAGCGGTCCTCAACCCTGCCCGGGTCAGGAACGTGGCAGCGGACTTCGTATCCAGGAGTCCGGCATCACGGCGCTTCGACGGGCTCGCCGTAACAGGGGCCACCGGCACACCTGACGGTTCCACCGCCGTCGTGGTGCTCACGGCTGCCGTGCACCCGCCGGTGGCGAACTTCCTGATGCCCGACGGGATAAGAATCGAGGCGACCTCGACGGCACGCTCCCGGCTCACCCGTTGACGGACCACCCGAGCGACGCCCAGCCAGCGCTCCCGCTCGAGGGGAGAGGCACCAGGGTCGGGCGCAACACCGGGATAGCGTAGGGTTAAACAACCATGGCCAATATTGATTTTTCCGCTGAAATCCGCGCCCTTCGCGCCACCTACGACTCGATCGAAAGAGTCTCCGACGTAGAGGCACTGAAGGAAGACATCGCCGAACTGAGCGAGCGGGCAGGCGAACCGGACCTCTGGGACGACCCCGCAGCGGCTCAAAAAATCACCTCCCGCCTTTCACACCGCCAGTCCGAACTGGAGCGCCTCAACAGGCTCGCCGCCAGGATCGATGACCTCGAAGTCCTGGTGGAGCTCGGACAGGATGAGGACGACGCCGATTCCATGGGGGAGGCGGCCGCCGAACTGGAGTCGGTCAAGAAGGCCCTGAAGGAACTGGAAGTCGTCACCCTGCTGTCCGGCGAGTACGACGAACGCGAGGCCGTGGTCTCCATCCGGGCAGGAGCCGGCGGCGTTGATGCCGCCGACTTCGCCGAGATGCTGCTCCGGATGTACCTCCGCTGGGCTGAGCGCCACGGTTACCCCACCACCGTCATGGATACTTCCTACGCCGAAGAAGCCGGCCTCAAATCGGCAACCTTCGAGGTCAAGGCACCCTACGCGTTTGGAACCCTCAGCGTTGAAGCCGGAACCCACCGGCTCGTCAGGATCAGCCCCTTCGACAACCAGGGCCGGCGCCAGACGTCCTTCGCCGCCGTCGAAGTCATCCCGCTCATTGAGCAGACGGACTCCATCGAAATCCCGGACAACGAAATCCGTGTGGATGTGTTCCGTTCCTCCGGGCCAGGCGGCCAGTCCGTCAACACCACTGACTCCGCTGTCCGCCTGACCCACATTCCCACCGGGACCGTGGTTTCCATGCAGAACGAAAAGTCGCAGTTGCAGAACCGCGCCGCCGCCATGCGCGTGCTGCAGTCCAGGCTCCTGCTCCTCAAGAAAGAGCAGGAGGACGCCGAAAAGAAGGCGTTCGCCGGAGACGTCAAAGCATCCTGGGGCGACCAGATGCGGTCCTACGTCCTCAACCCCTACCAGATGGTCAAGGACCTGCGGACCGAGCATGAGGTCGGCAACACGGCGGCAGTTTTCGACGGCGAAATCGACGACTTCATCGACGCCGGCATCCGGTGGCGCACGGACAACCGCAACGCCGAGAAGTAAGGCCCAGCAGCGCGGCCGGGAGCAGCATCCGGCGACACGCCCCTTGAAACCCGCCTGATTCACAGGATTCCCTGCGTATAGTCGAGGGGCCGGGGCCCTACTTCCCCCAAACGAAACCCGCGCACCGGCTGCAGAACTGGGCTGCATCAGAATCAGCTATGCCCTGCAGGGTACTTAGGGCCATGATCCGATTCGAAAATGTCACCAAGGTCTACGACCAGAAAGCCCGGCCTGCGCTGGACTCCGTCAACCTTGAGATTGACCGCGGCGAATTCGCCTTCCTCGTCGGCGCCTCAGGCTCCGGCAAGTCCACCTTCCTGCGGCTCGTGTTGAAGGAAGACCGCGCAACCTCCGGCGCCGTGTACGTTGCCGGCCAGAACGTTGCCAAGATCTCCAGCTGGCGCGTGCCGCGGCTCCGCCGAGGGATCGGCGTCGTTTTCCAGGACTTCCGGCTCCTGCCGCAGAAAAACGTCTTCGCCAACGTGGCCTTCGCCATGCAGGTCATCGGCAAGAGCCGCAGCGTCATCCGGGACACCGTTCCCGAGGTCCTGAAGACCGTGGGCCTGGAGGGCAAAGAGCACCGCATGCCGCACGAACTCTCCGGCGGTGAGCAGCAGCGCGTGGCCATCGCCCGCGCAGTGGTCAACAGGCCCGGAATCCTCCTCGCCGATGAGCCCACGGGAAACCTGGACCCCACCACCTCTATGGGCATCATGGGGGTCCTGGACAAGATCAACCAGAACGGCACCACCGTGGTGATGGCCACGCACGACGACGACATCGTCAACGAAATGCGCAAGCGCGTGGTGGAGCTCAAGAACGGCGTGGTCATCCGTGACGAAGCCAAGGCACTGTACACCTCGATGATTCCGGTAGTCGGCCAGTCGCGCAGGCTCAAGGATGCCAGTGGCCGGGACACCTCCGGAGACGGACAGCCGGGCGAAGGCGAGGGACAACGATGAGGCTCGCATTCATTCTCAGCGAGATCGGCAGCGGCCTCCGCCGCAACCTCTCCATGGTTGTCTCAGTCATCCTGGTCACCTTCGTCTCGCTCACTTTCGTGGGCGCTGCCGGAATGCTTCAGATGCAGATCAACCAGATGAAGGGCTACTGGTACGACAAAGTCCAGGTGGCCATCTTCCTGTGCAGTGAAGGGTCGACGGCGGCCGGTTGCGCCAGCGGGCCCGTCACCGCCGAGCAGCAGGAAAGCCTTAACTCCCTCCTTGAGTCCCCGGCAGTGGCCCAGTACATCAACGACTTCCAGCACGAGTCCAAAGAAGAGGCCTACAAGCACTTCAAGGACCAGTTCTCGAATTCGCCCATCGTGGACTCCGTGACACCGGACCAGTTGCCGGCATCCTTCCGCATCAACATGAAGGATCCGGAAAAGTACCAGATCATCAGTGAAACCTTCGCCTCGCAGCCTGGCGTGGAGACCGTCATTGACCAGCGCCAGCTCCTCGAACGGCTGTTCTCGGTCATGAACGGGGCCTCGCTGGTCGCGGTGAGTATCGCCGGCGTGATGATCGTTTGCGCCATCCTGCTGATCGCCACCACCATCCGGCTCTCCGCCTTCAGCCGCCGCCGCGAAACCGGAATCATGCGCCTGGTGGGCGCCTCAAAGACAGTGATCCAGCTGCCGTTCATCCTGGAGGGGGTCATCGCGGCAGTCATCGGCGCCGCACTCGCCTCCGCCACGCTGTGGGCCGTTGCGCACTTCTTCCTCGGCGAATACATGTCCCAGCAGTACCCGGACACTGCCTTCATCTCCTCCGGCCAGACGCTGATCCTGGCACCGGCATTGATAATCCTTGGCGGATCCTTGGCGGGAATTTCGTCTCTCTTGACCTTGCGCCGATACCTTCGCGTCTAGATATGCAAACCGAACAAGGAATGCCCATGAACGTAACGGACCAAACGACCCCGCGGCGCCGGCGCACCAGCCGGTGGAAGGCCCCCCAGCGCACCGGTCTCATGAGCGCTGTGCTCGCCGTCGTCCTCGCCGCCGGGCTCGCATCCTCCACTCCGGTAGCGTTCGCCGACGAGCTTGAAGACAAGCAGAAAGCCCTCGAAGCGGAAGCAGCCCGGGTCCAGCAGTCATTGGAATTCGTTGATTCCCGCATCGCCAAAGCTGCCAGCGACCTTGTCATCTACCAAGGCCAGCTGCCCGGCGCCCAGCAGGCGCTCCTGGAGGCCCAGGGCCGCGTTGCCGGGGCCGTCAAGGAAGTGGAGGCCCTCTCCGCCCGCGTGGACATGGCCCAGCAGAACAAGGCCAAAATCACGCAGCAGCTGGAAACGGACAAGCAAAAGATCGCCGACACCAAGAAGCTGATCGGGCAGATTGCCACCCAGGCCTACAAGTCCGGGGGAGTGCCCTCCAACCTGTCCCTGTTCTTCGGCTCGAACAACGGCGGAAGCCTGACCGAAACCATGGACCTGGCGGACCAGGCCATGCGCAGCCAGAACGCCGCCATGGACAAGCTGTCCCAGCAGAACGCCACCAACGTCAACTCCGAGGCACGCCTCCAGGCCGTTGAAGCCGAAATCAAGGACCTGAAGGCCAAGGCCGACGCTGCCCTGGAGCGGGAGAAGGCAGCCCGGGACGAAGCAGCTGCCAGAAAGGAGGAGGTGGACCGGCTGATCGCCGACACCGCCCGTCTTGACGCAGAACTGCAGGCAGCGAAGCCGGGCATCCAGTCCCAGTTGGCAAGCGTCCAGGCCAGCCAGAACGCCGTGGCAGCCGAAATCGAAGAACGCGACCGGAAGCTGCGCGAGGCCTGGGAAGCCGAGCAGCGCCGGCTGGCGGCAGAGGCCGCAGCTGCCGCGGCAGCCGCCGCGGCAGCGAGGAACCAGCCGCCGCCCCCGGTCCAGCCCTTTGTGCCGCCCGTTGGATCGCCGTCGGCCTTTGGACTCCGGCACCCTTTTGATGGCAGCGTTCCCATCACGTCCGGCTTCGGCTGGCGTGCAACGCCGCCCGGAACCATCGACTTCTACGGCCAGGGCGGCTACCTGCACACCGGAATCGACTTCGGTGCAGCCTGCGGCACGCCCGTCTACGCGGCGGCAGCGGGAGAGGTCTTCAGCTCCGGCTGGAACTCGGCCGACGGCGGAGGCTGGCGGGTAAAGATTTCCCACGGTCTGGTGCAGGGCAACACGCTGAATACGATTTACTATCACAACTCAAGCATCGTGGTGTCGAACGGCCAGCGGGTATCGCAGGGACAGCTGATCGCGTACTCCGGCAACACCGGCAATTCCACCGGCTGCCACGCCCACTTCGAAACCTGGTTGAACGGCAACGCCGTGGATCCGATGGGGCTGCTGTAGCGCTTGCAGGCCTGCCGTACACTGGTATGACTCCGCGCCGACTGGCCCGGAGGACATCCGATTCTTGAACTGAGGAGCTGTCCCTTGCCTAAAGAAAGTGGCCGTAAAGTGGTGGCCACCAACCGCAAGGCCCGGCACGACTACCACGTGCTGGACACCTACGAGGCTGGAATCGCGCTGATGGGAACCGAGGTCAAATCCCTGCGCGAAGGCCACGCCTCCATGGTGGACGGATTCTGCACCTTCTACAATGACGAGCTGTGGATGGAAGCCATCCACATCCCTGAGTACAACCAGGGCAGCTGGACCAACCACGCGGCACGGCGCCGCCGGAAGCTGCTGCTGCACCGTGAAGAGCTGAACAAGATTTCCCATAAAGTACGCGAGTCCGGCTACACCATCGTGCCGCTGCAGCTGTACTTCGTGGACGGGCGGGCCAAGGTGGAAATCGGTGTGGCCCGTGGTAAGCGCGAGTACGACAAGCGCCAGACCCTCCGTGAGCAGCAGGACAACCGGGAAGCCCAGCGGGAGATGCGGGAACGTAACCGCCGCCGCTAGGAATGATTTTCCGCCGTGGTGCGTTATGATTAGTAGTCCGGGGGGCCAGCCCTCCGGTTTGATAAAAGAATATGGGGATGATCGGTTTCGACGATGTTAGTCGCGACAGGTGAAGCGGGCCGAGGATGCAGAATTATCTCGTAAACGCTGTCTGCAAAAAAATAATCGCCAATTCAAAACGCGATGACTTTGCTCTTGCTGCCTAAGCAGTAAGACAGTCCGTCAGCCCGAGGTTGCTATTGCCCCGGAACCTGGCGTCATTTAGATAGCCACTGCTGCTTACCCCCGTCATCGGGGTGAGCGGGACTCTTTGATGACTGGGCCCGGATCAGCCAGCTGTTTGCAGCATGGCTGGGGCCGAGAAAATCCGACGCAAACTGCGCCCGGAGAAGCCCTGACAACACGACATCGGACGGGGGTTCAATTCCCCCCATCTCCACATTTTGAGTGTCGCAAGACATGCCAAAAGACCCGGACCCTGTGTCCGGGTCTTTTGGCTTTAACAGCACTGCGGCACGCGTCCACCGGGCCCGCAGCGGTCGTACGCTGTTGTTCACCGAAGGCGTACCCTGTACGGGAGTACCCACCGCCCCGCCGCGGTTACCCCAATAGGATCCGGCGCAGCACTGGACGCTGGAGCCAACAAAGGCAGCCCGGAGGTGTGCCATGGTCCCGGCCCGTGAGCCCAATGAAGAAGAGTACGACGACGTTGCGCTGGATTCGTATTCGAAGACAGTGATGCGCGTGGCTGAGGCAGTCACGCCCCACGTAGCTGCCATTGAGATGACCAGCAACCGGCGGAACGGCCGGTTCCGTGTGGGGGCGGGCTCCGCCGTGCTTTTCACCGAAGACGGCTATCTCCTGACGAATTCGCACGTGGTGGCAGGCACGCACCAGGGCCATGCCGCCTTCGCCGACGGCAGCCGGACCAACCTTGAACTCGTGGGCGTGGACCCGTTGTCCGACCTTGCGGTGGTCCGCGGCAGGGCACCCAAGGTGGCCCCCGCGCAGTTCGGCGACGCCGAGACACTGCGCGTCGGCCAGTTGGTCATCGCCGTCGGGAATCCCCTTGGACTGGCGGGGTCGGTGACTGCAGGCGTCGTCAGCGGCCTGGGCCGGGCCATTCCGGTGTGGTCGGGCGGCAACCGGCGGGTCATCGAGGACGTCATCCAGACGGACGCCGCGCTAAATCCGGGCAGCTCCGGCGGCGCCCTGGCCGATTCCCGTGGGCGGATCGTGGGAATAAACACTGCTGTGGCCGGCGCCGGGCTGGGACTGGCAGTACCCATCAACTCCACCACGCGCCGGATCATCTCGGCGCTGCTGAAGGACGGCCGCGTCAGGAGGGCTTACCTCGGCGTTGTCAGCACACCGATCAGGCTCAGTGCGAGCGCGGTGATCAGGACGGGGCAGCGCGACGCACTCAGGGTGGTGGAAGTGCTGGCCGGATCGCCTGCGGGCCGCGCCGGCCTGCTGGCGGGAGACATCATCCTGACAGCCGGAAGCCGTCCCGTCAGCAATGCTGAAAGCCTGCAGAAGCTGCTGTTCGCCGATGCGATTGGCCAGCCGCTGCGGGTCCGTGTGCTGAGGGACGGCCAGGAAATGGACCTTGTGGCCGTGCCGGAAGAAATGCCCGCAAACGGGTGACCGTTACCGGCGCTTCTTCAGGTGCGCTACCGGATCTTGAGCGCCTTCGACCGGGGTTTTCGCCTTCTTCTCGGCGCGTTTTTCCTTGATGGTTTTGACAGGCTTCTTGTTCAGTTGCTGATGTGGTGACTTGTCCGGCATGGCGTACTCCTTGCGACGTGGGGACAGCGATGTCCCACTTCGTAAATTACGCCTGATCCGCGCCGAATGTAATGCCTTGAATCAGTCCGGGGCTGCGACGTCGGCAATGCCCACAAAGCGGGTGCCGACGCCGTCGAACTCGCTCCTGATGAAGCCGTTCTGCGGTCGCGGAACCTCTTCCGGGGAGTGATGTTCACACACCACGTACGTAAACTCCGGCCACCACTTCTTCGGGCGTGCCGCTTCCTCATAACCACAGACGGCGCACTCCAAATGCACCCAGACCGGGCGCTTGCCGGTCCGGTTGGTGCGGGACTGGACCAGCCACGGCGGTGGGTTGTCCAGGATCTCACCCAGCTCGGCTTCGGTCATCCATTTTGGAAGGCCATGGCGCTGTGCCATTTCCATCGGTACATCCAGGGCAATGGCCACGTCACGTCTGCTAATCATCACCATCCACGATACGGGAGCACGCCAAATCGCCTGCCGCTAACCCTGGGTGGCCAGGGCAAGCCCCGCCGCAGCTGCGCCAAAACCAAGAACCAGGTTGGCAGCCACGTTCAGCGCCGCGGATCCGAACCGTGCTTCAGTGAGCAGGCGCACAGTGGCCGTGGTCCAGGAACTGAAGGTTGTGAGGGCGCCGGCGAGTCCGGTGGCAAGTGCAGCGTGCCACTCCGGGGCCAGCCCGAATTTGAGGGCCATGGCGTGGGCGGCGCCGATAACGAAGCACCCCAGGACGTTCACGGACAGCGTGGCCCAGGGCCAGTGCAGCCGCTCCCTGTGTCCGGTGCCGCGGATTCCGGAGCCACGGGCCTCCAGGCCGCGGGCAGAACGGATCGATGTGTGATGGGCGAACCAGCTGTCCACCGCAAAACGGAGCAGCGCACCGGCAACCCCAAACACGCCCACCAGCGCAGCCGCCGTCATGGACGCCCGCCAAACCGGCTGCCACTGCGCCCGTTCAACCGGTCCGCCACAACCTTCCCGGACCGCCATCCCGTACCGGCCGCGGCCAGCCCCAGCAGCAACGACAACACCAGGTAGGCGATCCACGCAAGGTGTCCACCTGCCCGCGCCAGCTGGTCCACCGCGAACACCACAGCGGAGAATGTCGTGAAGGATCCCAGGAGGCCGGGGCCCAGGCCCGCGCGAAGCCAGAACGCGGTCTGGGGCCGGGCGATCCACACCGTGGTCAGCAATGCCAGGACAAAGCTTCCACCCACGTTGATCCACAGGGTGGCCCACGGCACGGACCCCGGAAAATCCGGAAACGCCAGTCCCAACCCATACCGCAGTTCAGTACCGATCAGGGCCCCAACGGCAACAGCCAACCAGGCACGGGCGGCCGGTATGCCGGCAGGCTTCATTCAGCTGTCCCCGAGCAGGCAGCCCGGGTGGGGATGGTCGCTGTGCACCCACAGGGCGGAGGTGATCTCGTCGGCCAGGTCATAGTCCCTGGTCCTGCCCGAGTTCCGGATCCGCACCACCAGGGCTCCGCCGAACGGTTTGCGGCCCACCACCTCCACTTCGGCGTCGAGGTCGATTTCCTCTGCCGAAAGGTAGCGCAGCAGGTCCGGGTTTTCGTCGCTGATGCGGGTGATCCTGCCGGTGTGCCCCTGGTCCAGCTCACCCATCAGGTGGGCGCGGGGCATCAGGACTGTGCCTTCGGCTGTGGGGATCGGGTCACCGTGGGGATCGCGCTGCGGGTCGCCAAGCTTGGTGGCAACTCGTTCGATGAACGTGTCCGAGACGGCGTGCTCCAGGAGTTCGGCTTCGTCGTGGACCTCGTCCCAGCTGTAGCCCAGCTGCTGGACCAGGTAGGTCTCGATCAGGCGGTGGCGCCGCACCATGGACAGGGCCAGCCGAATGCCCTGGTCCGTCAGGGTGATGGCGCTGTAGGGCTGATGGTCCACCAGGCCCTGGTCCTTGAGCTTCCGGACCATCTCGGACACCGAGGAATTGGCCACCCCGAGGCGCTGGGCCAGCTGGGAGGACGTGATGGGCTTGTCCTGCCATTCGGTGAAGGAGTAGATGACCTTGACGTAGTCCTCGATGGAGGAGGAGGGCGCGCTGGTCTTCACAGCACCAAGCCTACCGGTTAACCGCCCCCGCTATGCTTTGGTGGCCCGCCAGGTAAGCGTGAGATAGGGCAGTTCCAGCTCTTCATCGAGGCTGTGGCCCAGGTGGTCGTGCAGATACCAGTCAAGGTTGGCCAGCACCTTTGCGCGGGTAGTTTCGCCGGCCCGCAGGTAGTAGCTCCGCGACTTCGTCAGTTCCACGAGATCGGTGGTGGTGACGCGGTCCTGCCAACGCGTCACGTGGCCCTCAAGGTCCCTGAACTCCGGCCCAACCTGCGGCCGGGAACCTGGCTTGTAAACGTCTCCGGCATGCATGATCCGGGAAAGCCGGTGAACCCAGGGAACCGAGGTGTCCAGCTGGTTCCAGACCAGGCCCAGCGTTCCGTGCGGACGCAGGACGCGCGCAAGTTCGGTGCTTGCCGCGGGGGCGTCACACCAGTGCCAGGCCTGGGCAACGCTCACGACGTCGAAGGCAGCCGCGGGCAGGCCGGTGTCCTCGGCGGTGGCCTGCACAGCCGTGGCCGCGGGATAGTGCGCGCGTAACTGTTCGAGCATGTCCGCAGAAGGGTCCACCGCGGTGACCGTCAGTCCCATACCAAGCAGGAGTTCGGTGAATTTGCCGGTGCCGGCACCGGCGTCCAGTGCATCGCGGGCCGCGGCGGGGACCAGCCAGCGTGCTGATTCTTCCGGATAGCCCGGGCGGACCCGCTGGTAGTGCCGGCCACCGTCCTGGAAGCTCTGGCCGAGCTCCCGGCGCCGTCCGTGATCAAGTCTGGGGCCACCCCGTACCACTTGTGGCCTCCTTCGCCTGATGCCCTTGGGTATCCTTTGAATCTACCCCAAGCGCCGCTTTAGTCGTCGAGACAGGGAGCGGCCCCGGCAGTTCCCGGAGTGTTGGGTGCCCAGTGCGGGTACGTCCGTGTGTCGTTTGCGGGAACCCAGCGCCCGGCGTCCACCACGTAGTCCCAGCCCAGCCCCTTGCTGCGCAGAGCCGCAATGCCGGCCAGGAGCCGTTCGGCGTCCTCCAGGCGGGAGCCGACGCCAAAGCTGGCACGGAGGGATCCGGAGGGCAGGCCCAGGCGCTTCAGGAGCGGGTGGGCGCAAAAGCGGCCGTCGCGCAGGCCCACGCCGTGCTCGGCGGACAGGTAGGCCGCCACCAGCCCGGCGTCGTAGCCCTCCACGGAGAAGTTGACCACTCCAATGGTGTCCGTATCCGGATTGGTGTCCTTGAAGATCTGGTGGACGGTCACACCGTCGATTTCCTGCAGGCCTTCCACCAGGAAGGAACGGATGGCGGATTCATGGGCGTGCCACTGATCCTGGTCCAGCCCGGCGATCACCTGTGTGGCGCGGGCCAGCGTGGCGGCGCCGAGGACGTTGGGTGAGCCGCCCTCATGGCGGGCCGGGCCGGTGGCCCAGCTGACGCCGTCGAGCCTTGCTTCCTTGACGGCGCCGCCGCCGGCAAGGTGCGGCGTTCCCGCGTCGAGCCAGTCCGTGCGGCCCACCAGCACGCCGGCACCGAAAGGTGCGTACAGCTTGTGGCCGGAGAAGGCGAGGTAGTCGACGTCGTCCGCTGCAATATCCACGCGGCGGTGCGGTGCAAGCTGGGCCGCGTCCACCACGATCCGTGCGCCGTGTTCGTGGGCCAGCGCGGCCAGGGAGCGGATGGGAAGGATCTCGCCGGTGACGTTCGACGCGCCGGTGACGGCGAGCAGGCTCACGCCGCCCTGCTTCAGCTCCGCCCGGATGGCTTCGATGGTGCCGGCGATGGTGTCGGCGGCAACGATGCTGCGGTGCGGGACGCCCTGCCACGGCAGCAGGTTGGCGTGGTGCTCGATGTCGAGGTAGAGGACGTCGCCGTCCGGGCGTCCGTCCGTTGCAGGCAGGCAGCCGGCCAGCAGGTTAAGCGAATCGGTGGTGTTCCGGGTGAAGATCACGGAGTCACCGGCGCGGCCGCCCACGAACTCACGGACAATGTTGCGCGCGTTTTCGTAGACTGAGGTGCTGATCTGGGACGCGTAGCCGGCGCCGCGGTGGACGCTGGCGTAGAACGGAAGGATCTCGTTCAGGTATGCCGAGACCACCGAGAGCGCAGGAGCCGAGGCGCCGTAGTCAAGGTTTGCGTAACGGACGTGGCCGCCGTGGATCAGCGGCGCCTGGATTTCGGCGCCGGTGACGGCAGCGAGCGGACGGCCGGCGGCGGCATGGCGGGCATCAAAAATGGTTCCAGGCGTGGCAGCAACAGAAGCAGCAGTGGCGTTGGGGGAGACGGTGGCAGTTGTCACAGAGACCTCACTTCGAAAAAGGACTCCCTCTGCCGGGAATCCGCGCTTGCCGCATCCGTTCCGGACCGGCCTGGTCGTCACCCGGGGCACCCCACCGCGGTTGGAGGGTTGCCGGCCAGCAAACCGGGGTTTAGCGCTGGCACTCGTGACCTGGTTAAGAGCGTAAGACATGGCGCAGGAAGGTTTGAAGCCGGCATGAATGTTAAGCGCTTTGTTACGCCGCGGCTGAAAAGGGCCTTTTTGCCGAACAAACGACGGCAGGTGCCTCCTTGTGGGGGCACCCGCCGCTGTTTGTTCGGTGGAACTGGTTTAAAGGAGGTCGTCCAGGTCCGGATTCAACCTGCGGAGCACCTCGGAGTGCAGGATGGAGTTGGTGGCCAGCGCATTGCCGCCAAAGGGCCCGTCCTCGCCTTCCAAGGACGTGAAGCGCCCTCCTGCTTCCACCACGATCGGCACCAGGGCAGCCATGTCATAAAGGTTCAGTTCAGGTTCGCAGGCGATGTCCACTGAGCCTTCGGCCACCATGCAGTAGGACCAGAAGTCGCCGTACGCCCGGGTCCGCCACACGTCCTCGGTGAGGCCCAGAAAGTTGTCAAGATTGCCGCGTTCCTTCCAGCCGCCCAGGCTGGAATAGGAAAGGGAGGCGTCGGAGAGCTTGGAGACGTTGGACACCCGCAGCCGCGTGGCCGCGGCGAGGGAACGGCCCATGTAGGCCCCCATGCCCTTGGCCGCCCACCAGCGCTTGCCCAGGGCGGGTGCACTGACCACACCCACCACCGGCTCGCCTTCGTCCACCAGCGCGATCAGGGTGGCCCAGACCGGGACGCCGCGGACAAAGTTCTTGGTGCCGTCGATGGGATCGATAATCCAGCGCCGCGACCCGTGGCCGGTACTGCCGAACTCCTCGCCCAGCACGGCGTCGCGCGGGCGGGAACGGGAAAGCTGGCCGCGAATGGCTTCTTCGGCAGCCTTGTCCGCGTCGGTAACCGGCGTCAGGTCAGGCTTGGTCTCCACCTGGAGGTCCAGGGCCTTGAAGCGGCCCATGGTCTGGTCATCCACCGAGTCGGCCAGGACATGGGCCAGGCGCAGGTCATCGTTGTAGCTTGAAGCGGGTTGGATCATGGTTCCAAACTACCGTCTGCGCGCGGTTCTGCTGGGAGATCGGCGTTGTCAGTTGACGCTGCCAAGCTCCTTGGTCTCCTGGGCCTCCATCCGGGGGTCGGTGCCGAGGAGCCGCCGCAGGGAGGCCAGCCGGGCTTCTCCGGTGGCTCCGGCATGCCCGCCGGACACCCAGGCGTCCAGGCCGCAGTTCACGGCGTTAGTGGTGTGCTTGCAGCCCCGCTCGCAGTCTTCAATGCCGGGGGAGAGGTCCGGGAAGGACCGCAGGATCCGGTCCGGGTCCACGTGGGCCAGGCCGAATGAGCGGATGCCGGGGGTGTCGATGATCCAGCTGCCTGCCGGTGCATCCGCAAGCCTCAGCGCCAGGGCGGACGACGACGTGTGGCGGCCCCGGCCCGTCACCGCGTTAACCCCGCCGGTGGCACGCTCGGCCCCGGTCAGCGCGTTCACCATGGTGGACTTGCCCACGCCCGAGTGCCCCAGCATCACCGTGACTTTTCCGCCCAGGTAGCCCCGAAGTTCCGCCACCGCTTCGCCGTCCAGGCGGGCCGACAGTCCGTCATCCGAGCGGGCGTCGATGCCCGAAGCGCTGGAATCCGCTGTCCGGCTGATGATCACGGGGAAGTCCAGGTGCTTGTAATTGGCCAACAGCTCCGCCGGATCCTTGACATCGGCCTTGGTGACCAGCAGGATGGGCTCGATCCCGGCGTCGTACGCAGCCACCAGGGCGCGGTCGATGAAGCCGGTGCGCGGTTCCGGGTTGGCGGCAGCCACCACAATCACCAGCTGGTCGGCGTTGGCCACCACCGCCCGTTCCACTGGATCGGTATCGTCGGCGCTGCGCCTGAGGAGGGTCTTGCGGTCCTGGATCTTTACCAGCCGGGCCAGGGTGTTCGGGTCCCCGGAAACGTCTCCCACGAGCGACACAAAATCACCGGCCACCACGGGGTTCCGGCGCAGCTCGCGTGCCCGGGCGGCAATGACAACGCGCTCGTTGCCGGAGTCTTCACCCACCACTGCCGTGTACCGGCCGCGGTCAACGGTGACGATCCGGCCGGTGACGGCGTCGTCGTGGCTTGGCCGGTCCTTCGTGCGGGGCCTGGAGCCTTTTTTGCTGGGCCGGATGCGGACATCCGACTCGTCCCAGGAGTCAGTGCTCCGCGCCACCGGTTGAACCTTCCGCCCCAGTACCGGTGGAGCCCGTCTGGGCCAGCATGTCCGCCCACAGCCGGGGAAAGTCCGGCATGGTCTTGGCGGTGGTGGCGATGTCCTCCACCTGGACCCCCTCCACAGCCAGGCCAAGGATGGCTCCGGCGGTGGCCATGCGGTGGTCCGCATAACTGTGCACAACGCCGGCGTGCAGCCTGGCAGGCCGGATCACCAGGCCGTCGCTGGTCTCCTCGGCGTCGCCGCCCAGGCGGTTGATCTCGGTGACAAGGGCTGCCAGCCGGTCCGTCTCGTGCCCGCGCAGGTGCGCGATTCCGGTGAGCCGGGAGGGGCCGGTGGCCAGGGCGCAGAGTGCGGCCACTGTGGGGGCCAGTTCGCTGGTGTCCGCGAAATCCGCGCCCTTGATTTCCGCTCCGCCGGTGACGGTGAGGACGCCGTCGCGCAGGCTGACGTCGGCCCCCATCTCGGCCAGGATGCTGCGCCAGAGATCCCCTACCTGCTGCGTCTGTTCCGGCCAGCCTGGAATCCGGACGGTTCCGCCGGAGGCCAGGGCCGCGGCCAGGAATGGCCCGGCGTTGGAGAGGTCCTGCTCGATCCGCTGATCGAAGGCTCGGATGGGCCCGGGAGCAACCACCCAGTGGTTCGGGACTGAATCGTCAACCACAACGCCGGCGCCCCGCAGGACGGCAACCGTCATATTGATGTGGTCCAGGCTTGGCACCGGTTTGCCGACATGCTCCAGGTGCAGCCCCTCGATAAACCTGGCACCCACCAACAGCAGAGCCGACACAAACTGCGACGAGGCGCTTGCGTCGATGACCAGGTGGCCGCCACGGACTTCGCCTGTGCCTTGCACCACGAACGGCAAGGACGACGGCGTGCTGCCATCTTCAGCGGATACAGCCACACCCAGCGCCTTCAGCGCCTCGATGATCGTCCCCATGGGGCGATTGCGGGCGTGCGGGTCGCCGTCGAACAGGCTGGCACCGTTACGCAGCGCGGCCAGCGGCGGCACGAACCGCATCACCGTGCCGGCGAGGCCGCAGTCGATCCTTGCAGCGGACGGTGCCGCGTCTGCCGGGATCGGGAGGACCTCAAGATCCGGCCCGAAGGCCCCGTTCCCCGGTACCTCGCTGATGGTGGCACCAAGCTGGCGGAGCGCCTCGATCATCAGCGCGGAGTCCCTGGAGTGCAGCGGTGCGCGCAGGCGCGACGGACCGTCGGCGAGTGCGGCGAGCACCAGGTACCGGTTGGTCAACGACTTCGAGCCCGGCACCGTGACCGTGGCATCCACCGGTCGGGAGGCGAAGGGGGCGGGCCAGTGGGGGAGGAATGTTCCGGAGTTGTCCCGGGCGGCAGCGGCTGGTGCGGTCATGTCCTGCTTATGCCCCCGTGGCCTGCTCGACGGCGCGGCGGACGGCCTTGTCGGCGTTGTGCAGCTTCTTGTTGGTGGTCTTCCGGGCGTCGGCGGCCAGGTGCGCGGCCCCCTTCCTCGCGTCGGCCGCCAGGTGTTCGGCGCGCCACGCGAGCCCCGGCCTGCCTGCCGTGTCCACGGAAGCAAGCAATGCGCCGCCGCTCAAGGACAGGTTCTTCAGCAGCTGGTTGCGGCGGTTTCCGCGGCCTTCCTTGCTGCTGATGTCAGCGCTGCGCCACTCGACGAACGTGTTGAGCAGGGAAATCACGGTCAGCACGGCAGCTGAAAGACGGGAGAACTTTCCCAGTCCGAACAGGACACCGGCGCCCACCTGTGTGCCGCCGATAATCCGGGCCAGTGTCTTCTCATCAGTCTGGAACGGCAACGCGGCCGTTGCCTTGCTCAGCAGGGGCGAGAGCTGTTGCGCGGTATCGTCGGCGTTTTTGAGCTTATCCATTCCGGCAAGAACGAAACTGGAAGCCAGCATGGGCCGTGCGAGTGTGCGGACAAAGGACATGGATTTCCTCCTGGGTGGACGAACCGCGTCTGATGCGGCGGAGTCCGTTCTAGTCTTGCACTTTTGGGGAATATTTGCCCGAAGCCGCAGGTTATCGAAACTGGGCCTGAAAAGCCGGCCCACAAGACAAAGCACCGGACAACAGAGCGGAGTTGGCCCTTGAGGCGGGTGTTGGACGGAATCGATGCAGCAGGCCCGGTGGCCATGGAGTCCTTGGGGACCGAACCCCCCGGGTATGGGTCGGCGCGTGCGCAGAGCCTGACAGTAGACTTGAAGGCAATGAGCACCTTGGATCCGGCCGTTTCGGCCATGTATGACGCTTCGCAGAACGAAGCCAAGAGCAGCGCTGATACCCGGCCTGAGCCGCCAGAGCCAACGGACGGCTCCGTGCCAACGGAAGGCTCCGTGCCAACGGAAGGCTCCGTGGAGCCGGCGGAAGCGGCTGAGGAAGCGGTCAACGTTTCCACGGAATCGGACGAGGAGCGCCGGGTCCGGTTTGAACGCGACGCCATGCAGTACGTCGATCAGCTGTACTCGGCGGCCATGCGGATGGCCCGGAACCCGGCGGACGCAGAGGACCTCGTCCAGGAGGCCTACACGAAGGCCTTTTCCGCGTTCCACCAGTACAAGCCGGGAACCAACCTCAAGGCGTGGCTGTACCGGATTCTGACGAACACCTATATAAACCTGTACCGCAAACGGCAGCGCGAACCGCTTCAGTCCAACTCGGACACCATCGAGGACTGGCAGTTGGCGCGTGCTGAGTCACATACCTCCAGCGGGCTGCGTTCCGCTGAGGCAGAGGCCCTGGATCACCTTCCGGATTCGGACGTCAAGCGCGCCCTTCAGGCCATCCCCGAAGAATTCCGTCTTGCGGTGTACTTTGCGGACGTTGAAGGGTTTGCGTACAAGGAAATTTCGGACATCATGAACACCCCCATCGGCACAGTGATGTCCCGGCTTCACCGCGGCCGGAGAATGCTGCGGGACATGCTCGGGGAATACGCCGCCGAGCGCGGATTCAAAACGGCCGCAGAGGCACCGGACGCGGCGGAAAGCAAACAACAGGAGAACAGGAAATGAGCGACTGCCAGGGATTGGGCGACTGCGACGATACCAGGATGCAACGCATCTACGAGTACCTCGACGGCGCGTTGACTCGTGACGACATCACGGAAATCAAGACGCACCTTGATGAGTGCCCGGAATGCACGGAGCAGTATGACCTTGAGTGCGTAATCCGCAACATGGTTAAGCGTTCCTGCACCGAAGCTGCTCCGGAGAACCTGAAGAACGCCATCCTGGACCGGATCCACTCGATCCGTCCAGTGGGCGCATAGGCGGTACCTTACTCACAGTGCACCGTCCCCAGTCCAAGGCAACGGGACACGGGACACGGGACAGCGGGAGCCTGCAGATAGGTCCACATACAAAGGACCCCGGAAGCCGAGTGGCTTCCGGGGTCCTTTGCTGTAACCGCTGTACCTGGCATGTGCCTAGGTGTTGGGGCGCTTCCCGTGGTTCGCGCCGCCACGCTTACGGTCACGACGCTTGCGTGCACGCTTGCTCATAGCTGGCCTCCTTACTGTTGGTACTCAAAAGAGCTGCCCTCAAGTCTCCCACATGATCTGACGCCCCGCGAACCGGCAACCCCTGCATGACCTGCGGTTCAGTGACCATCCGCCCCGGACCCAGTCCCGGACCATGCTCCCAAACCCGGCTCTGCAGCTAGTTCCGGAGCGAGTTGCGGATGGCGATACCGGCCTGCTCCAGCACTGTCCTGACCGTTTCCAGAACCACGGGACTCAGTGGCTGGTTGCCTGCCTGCAGCCGGAGTTCGGCACGGAGGTCATCCCTGAAGGCCTGGAGCATGAGCTCGGCTTCCTTGAGAGCGGCCTTGCCGTCCGCGGCCGGGCTGCCTTTGAGGGCTGTGAAAGCGGCGGACGCTGCGCCGGCCCGGGCAGCCTCTGCAGTGGCCGCAAGGTCGGCCCGAAGTCCCCGCATGTTGCTGCGGATGTCCTCCCGGAGGTTGTCTGCCAGCCGGCGCACGGAGGCGGAAATCTCTTTTTCTACGCCTGCCAGTTCCTCACGGCGCAGGTTGAGTTCTGCCAGGCCGGCAGGTGTGATGCGGTAGTTGGTGCGGCGGCCGGCGGCTTCGGTGGCTACCAGCCCCTCTTCCTCGAGTTTCCCCAGCCGCGGATAGATGGTGCCGGCACTGGGGGAATAGGTGCCACCGAACCGCTCCTTGAGGGCCTTAATGAGTTCGTAGCCGTGCTTGGGACCCGACTCGAGCAGGGCCAGCAGGTAAAGCCGCAGCGCGCCGTGGGCGAAGACAGCGGGCATCAGCGCCGTTCTTCCGCGGATCCTGGAATGGTTCCGTTCGCTTCCCCCGGCCGCGCACTGTGGACGATGGAGGTCTTGCCCGACACAGAGTTGGTCCTCACCAGCATGAGCCTGGCGTCAGGGCCGGCGATCGTCTCCACCTTGCCGCCCGCTACGTGGTACTGCTGGTTGCCGATAACTACGGCCCCGGTGGCGGACTTGGCGACGACATCCACTCCGACGTCATGGGGGATCCGGATAGTGAGGTCCCCTGAGACGGAATTCGCACCGAAATCCTGGGTGAAACCCAACAGGTCGAAATTCATGTCGCCGCTGACCGTGTTGGCGCGGATATGGGTGAAGTGGCCGGAGGCCGTGACCTGGCCGGAGACAGTCTTGGCGGTGAGGACCCCGCTGTGATGCCGGGCGCTGACCTCGCCGCTGACGGTCGTGACGAACAGTTCGCCATCGGTGCCATCAGCCATCACGGAACCGGAAACGGTGTTCAGGCGCGTACGGCCGGCCATCCCTGACACGAGGCCGTCACCGCTGACGGTGCCGGCCTCGACATCAACAGTGGCGGGCAGGGCAATGCTGATGACGGCATAGTTCTCGCTGTGGTGATTGACCGTTCCCATGAGGTTCTTGAACCAGCCCTGGGGCCCGTGAAGCTGGTGGCGGACCTCCAGCCGGCCGTCTTCCAGTGAAACGGCTACGGGATCGCCGTGCACCTCGGAAACCTCGATCCGGGTATAAGGCTGCTCATGGGCTACTACATCGAACCGGCCGCGGACCATGCCCAGTTTCAGTGCCGAGACGGACTCGACGTCCAGGGTCTGGGCGGCGGTGACAGTCCACTTCTGATCAGCCATGGTTCCTCCAAAGACGATATATCGTGTTTGACCAACCTACTCGCGGTATGGACGGACTTCAAGATATATCGCGAAGAACTTACTCCGGAACTGCCACCCGCAGCCACTGGAACCAGCCGCGGTGCAGCACCAGCCAGGCCATCAGGCCGTAACCGGCCTGCCCTGGGGTGCCCCCGTTTGCGGCAAGGTCCTGGCGCCACTGTTCGTGGTTCAGGAGAGGGGAGAAGGTATCCACGTAGAGGTGCTTGCGGCGGGTGGTGACGTCCGCGAAAGCGGTGTTCAACTCGTCCAGCCGCCTGTTCTGGACGGGGTCAAGGGTGGGCGGTGGTCCAACAACAAATACCTCCAGCCGGTTCTGCGAGGCAGAATCGAGAATGTTGGCCAGGTTGAGGCGGCTGCGTGCAGTGGAAAGCCCGAACTCGATATCGCGGCCCGAGAGCCCTATCACCAGGCGGTTCTCGGACTGGTCGCTGAAGCGCCGGCGGGTCTCGTCCAGCCAGCGTGCAGCCAGGCCTTCCGTACCTTCCTGCGGACAGGGGAGCGAATAGCTTTCCAGGACCATGCCGTCCTGCGGAGTGCGGGCCAGTACTCTGCCCAGCCAGCCGAGCGCCCGGGGGTCACCCAGTCCGGCCAGCAGTTCATCTCCTACAGCTGCGATGCGCAGCTTCCTGTCTTCCACACGTTCCTCTTTACTTCGGTGTTGACTGCCCGCCGCAACCCGCGACTTCTTCCTGGCTGCCCGGGCGGACGCTGTCCATCCCATTAAACAGAACTGCCCGGCCGGAGTCTGGTATTTCGACGTCCGGCCGGGCAGCCTTACTGGTTATTACCGTGCAAATGCCTGCTTCAGCAGCGCATCCTGCTCTGCGGCGTGGCGCTTCATGGAACCGGCAGCCGTGGAGGCCGACGCCGCGCGCGACACGAGACGGACCTTCCGGTCAAGCGCATCCGGAAGGTTCAGGCCGATAAACGGCCACGGCCCCTGGTTGGCCGGCTCATCCTGCGCCCAGACAACCTCGGCGTTCCGGTACTTGGCCAGTTCCGCAGCGATCTCCGCGTGGGGCAGGGGGTAAAGCTGCTCCACCCGGACGATTGCCGTCGTCTTGTCGCCGGTCTTCTGCCGCGTGGACAGGAGATCGTAGTAAAGGCGGCCGGAAACCAGCAGGACACGCTCGACGGCGTCTGCGGCCAGCTGCTCATGATCGGCGATCACAGGGCGGAAGCTGCCGGTGGTGAAGTCTTCCACGGACGAGGCAGCAGCCTTGAGGCGCAGCAGCTGCTTGGGCGTGAAGATAATCAGCGGCTTCCGCGGACGGCTGTACGCCTGGCGGCGCAGCAGGTGGAAGTGCGAGGCCGCCGTGGTGGGGTTGGCCACGATCATGTTCTCTTCGGCACACATCTGCAGGAACCGCTCAATCCTTGCGGAGGAGTGGTCCGGGCCCTGGCCCTCGTAGCCGTGCGGCAGCATCAGCACCAGCGAGGAGCGCTGGCCCCACTTCTGCTCGGCGGAGGAGATGAACTCGTCGATGATGGTCTGGGCACCGTTGACGAAGTCGCCGAACTGGGCTTCCCAAAGGACGAGGGCATCCGGGCGTTCCACGGAGTAGCCGTATTCGAAGCCCATGGCTGCGTATTCGGACAGCAGTGAATCGTAGATCCACAGCTTGGCCTGGTCATCGGAGAGGTTGCCCAGCGGCAGCCATTCCTTGCCGTTGGCGCGGTCGTGGAAGACGGCGTGGCGCTGCACGAACGTGCCGCGGCGCGAGTCCTGGCCGGCCAGGCGTACAGGGACGCCTTCCATGATGAGGGAGCCAAAGGCTGCGATCTCGCCAAAGCCCCAGTCGATGCCGCCTTCACGGGACATCTGCTCACGCTTCTCCAGCAGTTGCTTGAGCTTGGCGTGGATGGTGAAGCCCTCGGGCACCTCCAGGTGGGCCTTGCCGATCCGGGCCAGAGTGTCAGCGGAGACGGCCGTGGATACGGGCGCGTTGCTGTTGGAATCGGATTGCTGGGCGATGGGCCGCTCGATGTCCGATACTGCTGCCGAATCCGCGGTGATGATCGGAATCGGGGAGGTCTGGGCTGCATGGGTCTCAGCGAAGACGCGCTCCAGCCGCTCCTGGTAGTCGCGGAGCAGCTGTTCGGCTTCTTCCTCGGTGATGTCACCGCGGCCGATGAGCGACTCGGTGTAGAGCTTGCGCACCGAACGCTTGGCTTCGATCAGGTTGTACATCAGCGGCTGGGTCATCGAAGGGTCGTCGCCCTCGTTGTGCCCGCGGCGGCGGTAGCAGACCATGTCGATGACAACATCCTTGTGGAACCGCTGGCGGAACTCGTAGGCGAGCTGGCCAATGCGGACTACAGCTTCGGGGTCGTCGCCGTTCACGTGGAACACCGGTGCCTGGATCATCTTGGCAACGTCGGTGGAGTACGTGGACGAGCGCGACGAGGAGGGAGCCGTGGTGAAGCCCACCTGGTTGTTGACCACGACGTGGATGGTTCCACCGGTACGGTAGCCGCGCAGCTGGGACAGGTTCAGGGTTTCAGCAACCACACCCTGGCCGGCGAAAGCGGCGTCGCCGTGGACCACGATGGGGAGGACCGGGAAGGACTCGCCCTGGTCCAGGCGGTCCTGCTTGGCGCGGACGATGCCCTCAAGCACCGGGTCCACTGCTTCCAGGTGGGACGGGTTGGCCGCCAGGTAGACCTTGGTCTCCTTGCCGTTGTCCGAGGTGAACGTGCCCTCGGTACCCAAGTGGTACTTGACGTCGCCGGAACCCTGGACCGAGCGGGGATCCTGGGTGCCTTCGAACTCGCGGAACACCTGTGCGTAGGTCTTGCCCGCGATGTTGGTCAGCACGTTCAGGCGGCCGCGGTGCGCCATGCCGATGGCGACTTCGTCCAGGCCGTCATCAGCGGCGTCGGACATGATGGCATCCAGCAGCGGAATCAGGGACTCGCCGCCTTCAAGGGAGAAGCGCTTCTGGCCCACGAACTTGGTCTGCAGGAAGGTTTCGAAGGCCTCGGCGGCGTTCAGCTTGGAGACGATGCGCAGCTGCTCTTCACGGCTGGGCTTCGAGTACGGGTGCTCGAGCTGGTCCTGGAACCACTTGCGCTCGGCAGGCTCCTGGATGTGCATGTACTCGATGCCCGTGGTGCGGCAGTAGGCGTCGCGGAGGACACCCAGGATGTCGCGGAATTTGAGCATCTGCTTGCCGCCGAATCCGCCGGTGGGCCACTCGCGGTCCAGATCCCACAGCGTCAGGCCGTAGGTGAGGACGTCAAGGTCCGGGTGCTTGCGCTGGACGTATTCGAGCGGATCCGTATCCGCCATCAGGTGGCCGCGGACCCGGTAGGAGTGGATCAGCTGCTGGATCCGGGCCACCTTGTTGATCTCGTCGGCAGGGTCAACCTGCTTGTCCGCGCTCCAGCGTACGGGCTCGTACGGAATACGCAGGGACTCGAAGATTTCGTCGTAGAAGTTCTGCGCGCCGAGCAGCAGCTGGTGGACCAGCTTCAGGAACTCGCCGCTGCCGGCACCCTGGATCACGCGGTGATCGTAGGTGGAGGTCAGGGTCAGGACCTTGCTGATGGCGTTCTGGGCGATGATCTTCTCGCTGGCACCCTGGAATTCGGCAGGGTAGTCCAAGGCGCCGACGCCGATGATGGCCGCCTGGCCCTTGGAAAGACGGGGCACTGAGTGCACGGTGCCGATGCCGCCCGGGTTGGTCAGGGACACTGTGGTGCCCTGGTGGTCATCAGCGGTCAGCTTGCCGTTGCGGGCGCGCTTGATGAGGTCCTCGTAGGTGTGCCAGAACTCGGAGAAGTTAAGGGTTTCTGCCTTCTTGATGTTCGGGACCATCAGCAGGCGGGTTCCATCGGGCTTCGGCATGTCGATGGCGATGCCGAAGTTGACGTGTGCCGGCTGGACTGCAACGGGCTTGCCGTCCACTTCGTCGTAGTACACGTTCATGGAAGGGAACTGAGACAGGGCGCGGATGACGGCGTAGCCGATCAGGTGCGTGAAGGAGACCTTGCCGCCGCGGGCGCGGGCGAGGTTGGAGTTGATGACCACGCGGTTGTCGATCAGCAGCTTGGCGGGGATAGCCCGGACGCTGGTGGCGGTGGGCACCTCAAGGCTGGTGACCATGTTGGTGGCAATGGCCTTGGCCGGTCCGCGCAGGACCGACACGACGTCCTCTTCCGGAGCCGTGGGAGCCTTGACGTTCTTGGGCAGCTGTGCCGGGATGGGCTGCGAACCGGTGCCGGGTTCAGTCTTCTTCGCACCGTCGCGGGCCACAGTAGCGGGGGCTTTTTTGACGGGCGCCGGTGCCGGGGCGGCGGCAGGTGCCGCAGAGGCGGGCGGGGCCGACGGCAGGGCAGGGGCTGCAGCCGGCGGCGCTGCCGGTGCCGCAGGAGCCGCGTTCACGACCGGCATTTCCCTGGTTGCGGGGTGGATGGTGGCTTGCGCCGAATTTCCGTTGGAAGAAGAACTGCTGCCCGAGCCGAAGGATTCAAACAGCGGCCACCATTTGGCGTCAACAGTGTTCTTGTCCTTTTGGTACTGCTCGTACAGTTCGTCAACGAGCCACTCGTTTCCGCCAAATTCCTCTGGTAGACGGTGGCTAGGCTGCTCTGGCACTTGAAATACGCCTCTTCCATGAGTTTGATTTCTCTCCGGCCCACGGTGCCTCAGCACTACGTTTCAACCGGTCTCTGCGTCCTCTGAACCCAGACCATTGCCAGTCTAGTGAGCATCTTGTGGTAACTGCCAATAAGGGTGACCCAAATCATGATGAGACGCGAAATAGGCTGAATATGGCGGCCGCGGTAGCTGGCCCCGTGTCGGTTGCAGGTAACGGACCAGCCGGCCGGCCAGGCGTGGCCGGGGCCGTTGGCAGGGTCGCGGCGGCACCGTACTGCTCCTGTAGACTGAAATTCTTATGGACAGTAAATCTAGGTGCCGGCCTGGGGGCTGTCAGCGGGGCGTAAGCAGCGCCGCACAGTCCACCCGAAGAGCCGGCAAACCCCGAACACGCGCCCATCACCATTCGCTGGCAATGCCTGCAGGAGCTGCAAGGGAAACTGCGTCAGCCTCGGCTGACCACCCTCCGCCGGACCGGTATTCCTGGCATCGCCCCTTAGCTGTTTCGCCCTTCTCCTCCGTTGCCGCTGTCCAGGCGGGATGCTGAATGGAATGGCTCCTCCTCGCAGCGGGACTGCTGCTGATCGCCGGCACCGGCTTTTTTGTCGCCGTCGAATTTTCCCTTATTGCACTTGACCAGGCCACGGTCCAAAGAGCCATTGCCGACGGCGACGACCGCGCCATCCCTTTGCTCGCCTGCCTGAAGTCGCTCTCAACGCAGCTATCCAGCTGCCAGTTGGGCATTACGCTCACCACCTTGCTGACCGGTTACGTGATGGAGCCATCGGTGGGCCGGCTCCTGGAAGCCCCGTTGGCCGCCGTCGGACTTCCTGACGTTGTGGTGGCCACCGTCTCCCTGGTCCTGGCCATGGTGCTCGCCACCCTGCTCTCCATGCTCCTGGGCGAACTGGTGCCCAAGAACATGGCTATCGCGCTGTCCTTCCGCATTGGCCGCGCGGTGGCCAGGCCGCAGCTGGTCTTCACCGCCGTGTTCAAGCCCGCCATCGTGGTCCTCAACGGCTTCTCCAATAAGATCCTCAATGTTTTTGGACTGGAAGCGAAGGAAGAAATTTCCGGCGCCCGGACCCCTGCTGAACTCGCATCCCTGGTGCGGCGCTCTGCGGCGATGGGGACGCTGGACGTGGGTACGGCCAACTTCGTGGCCCGCACGCTGAATTTCTCCACCCGTACAGCGGCAGATGTCATGACGCCCCGCATCCGCGTGGAAACGATCGAGGCGGATCAGCCGGTGTCCGACATCCTCGCTGCCGCACGCCGCACCGGCTACTCACGGTTCCCCATTATTGGTGAATCGGCGGACGACATCAGGGGCCTGGTGCACGTCAAAAAAGCAGTAGCCGTGCCCTGGGACCGCCGGCAAAACCTCGAAGCCGGGGCCATCATGACCGAAGTCCTCCGTGTCCCGGAGACCATCCACCTTGATGCCCTGCTGGCAGAGCTGCGCGATGGCAACCTGCAGCTGGCAATTGTGCTGGACGAATATGGGGGAACCGCCGGCATCGCGACCCTTGAAGACCTCGTGGAGGAGATCGTGGGGGAGGTGGCGGACGAGCATGACAAGGTCCGCCCCGGCCTGCTGCAGAGCGCATCCGGCGACTGGTACTTCCCAGGCCTGCTCCGCCCGGATGAACTGTCCGAGCAGATTCCGGGCCTGACGGTCCCGGATGAGGCAGCATACGAAACAGTGGGCGGCTATGTCATGAGCAAGCTCGGCCGGATCGCTGCAGTAGGGGACACGGTGCCCGTGGAAGGCGGAACGCTGAGCGTCACCAGGATGGACGGCCGCCGGATCGACCGGATCTGTTTCCGCCCGGCCAAGCCGGAACCCGAAGCCGGAGACCATGCCGGCAGGACGAACAACGGCAGGACGAACAACGGCTGGACGAACAACGACAGGACCAAACGATGAGCGACTGGGCCGGAATGCTGTGGCTGGTGGTCCTCCTGTTCGGCAACGCGTTTTTTGTTGCCGCCGAGTTCGCCGTGATGTCGGCCCGCCGCAGCCAGATCGAGCCGCTGGCCGAGGCCGGCTCCAAGCGGGCACAGACCACCCTGCGGGCCATGGAGAATGTTTCGCTGATGCTCGCCTGTGCACAGCTGGGCATTACCGTTTGTTCGCTGCTGATCCTGCTAGTGGCAGAGCCGGCCATCCATCACCTGCTGGCTGTGCCGCTGGAGACACTGGGCCTGCCCATGGAGATCGCTGACGTCGCGGCGTTCGCCGTGGCGCTGATGCTGGTGACGTTCCTGCACGTGACCTTCGGTGAAATGGTGCCGAAGAACATCTCGGTGTCCGTGGCGGACAAGGCGGCGCTCTTCCTGGCCCCACCGCTGATGTTCATTGCCCGGCTGGTCAACCCGGTTATTTCCGTCCTTAACTGGTCGGCCAACCACATCCTCAAGCTGCTCCGTATTGAGCCCAAGGATGAGGTGAACTCCTCCTTCACGCTGGAGGAAGTGCAGTCCATCGTGCAGGAGTCCACCAGGCACGGCCTGGTGGATGACGAGGCGGGGCTGATCACCGGTGCTCTGGAATTTTCCGAGTACAGCGCGGCGGACATCATGGTTCCGCTCGAAAAGCTGGTCATGCTGAAGGCGGCCACCACCCCCGTGGAGTTCGAGAAGGCCGTGAGCCGCACCGGATTCTCCCGCTTCCCGATGCTCGACGATGACGACATGCTGTACGGCTACCTCCATGTGAAGGACGTCCTGCCCATCCCGGAGGTGGCCTACGAGCGGCCCATCGCCGAGAGCCGGATCCGGTCCCTGGCCAACCTGGCCCTGGACGACGAGATTGAAAAAGCGATGTCGGTGATGCAGCGTACAGGTTCGCACCTGGCGCGGGTCATCGGGCCCGACGGGAACACCAAGGGCGTCCTCTTCCTCGAAGACGTGATCGAGCAGCTGGTCGGCGAAATCCGGGACGCCACGCAGGCCAGGGGTGTCCGCCGCCTGGGACAGCCTAATGGCGCCTAGCAGCCGAGGGAAGAGTTGCAGCAGGAAGCCTTCCGGCCAGGCAGGCTCCCTGTCTCCCGCGTATACCTAAATAGGAATCATTCCTATTTAGGTATACGCTTAAGTGGTTCCTTCCGATCCCACAACCACTGAACGAGGTTTCCGTGCGCCGATCCGCCGCCCGAACATCCCTTGCCGCCCTTGCCGGTCTTAGCCTGCTGCTCAGCGCCTGCAGCCCTCAGCCCGAATCCTCTGCCGGCAATTCAGCTGATGGGATCAACGTGGTGGCCTCCACCAACGTCTACGGGGATATTGCAAAGACGGTAGGCGGCGACAAAGTCAGCGTGACTGCCATCATCAGCAAGACCAGCCAGGACCCGCACTCCTACGAGGCCACGGCCCAGGACCGGCTTGCTGTGTCCAAGGCGGACCTCGTGGTCGAAAATGGCGGGGGTTACGATGATTTTCTCCACACCCTGGTGGAGGACAGCAGCATTGACGCACACAACCTGCTGAACGCCGTCGAACTTTCCGGCCTGGCGCATCCCGAGGAGGAGGCTTCGGCCGAAGCGGCGCCGGCGGAGTCGGCAACAACGGATGAGCAGGCCCACGATCACGGTGGGTTCAACGAGCACGTCTGGTACAGCCTGGCCGCCATGGGCCGCGTGGCCGATAACCTTGCCGCCAGGCTAGGTGAGCTGGAACCTGGCTCAGCCGCCACTTTCACAGCCAATGCCGGTGCCTTCAAGGCCGAGCTCGACGAACTGGCCGGGAAGCTGGGTGCGCTGAAGAGGGAGGCGGCAGGGGATACGGTAGCCGTCACCGAGCCGGTGCCGCTGTACCTGCTGGCCGATGCGGGGCTGGAGAACGCTACCCCCGAGGACTACACTGCTGCGATTGAGGAAGGATCGGACGTTCCGCCGGCCGTACTCAAGGCCGCAACTGACCTGGTTGACTCAAAGTCCGTCCGGTTCCTTGCCTATAACGCGCAGACCGAAGGGCCGCAGACCGAAGCGCTGAAGAAGGCGGCCGGGACGGCAGGCGTCCCGGTGGTCGATTTCAGTGAAACCCTTCCTGAGGGCAAGACCTACCTGCAGTGGATGACGGACAATGTGAACAACGTCAGCAAAGTTCTGGAGACAAATAGTTGAAACCTGTGGTCAGCCTCGCCGGGGCGTCCCTCGCCTTTGGCCAGCGGACGCTGTGGGAGGATCTGGACCTGGAGATCAGGCCCGGCGAGTTCTTCGCCGTGCTCGGACCCAACGGAAGCGGCAAAACCAGCTTCCTCAAAGTCCTGTTGGGCCTCCAGGACCTGCACCGGGGCAAGGCCACGCTCGGCGGACACCCGGTTGAGCGCGGCAGCAGCCTGATCGGCTACATCCCGCAGCAGAAATCGTTCGCCCGCGACACGCCAATGCGCGCCCGGGACCTGGTGGGCTTGGGGGTCGACGGCCACCGGTGGGGACTTCGCCTGTCGTCGGCGAAGGCCAACCGCAGGATTGACGAGCTGCTTGAGCTGGTGGGAGCGGCAGACTACGCCAAGGTTCCGGTAGGCCAGCTCTCCGGCGGCGAGCAGCAGCGGCTCCGGGTAGCCCAGGCGCTGGCAACAGATCCAAAGGTCCTGCTCTGCGACGAGCCACTGCTTTCCCTGGACCTGCACCACCAGCAGGCTGTCAGCGCGCTCATCAACCAACAATGCCATGAGCGCAACAGCGCAGTGGTTTTTGTCACCCACGAGATCAACCCGGTCATCGACTATGTGGACCGGGTGCTGTACCTGGCCGGCGGGCGCTTCAAGGTGGGAACACCGCAGGAAGTGATGACTACGGAGGTCCTCTCCGACCTGTACGGCAGCCACGTTGAAGTCATCCACGCCAACGGACGCATTGTGGTGGTGGGTCTGCCGGACGCCACCACGCATCATCATGCGGAGGCCCACGCCCTTGCCGCAGAGGTGGCCTGATGGACGCCGACAGCATTATTGGCGCGATCTTCAGTTTCGAGAACTATGGCGAGCTGCTGGTCCTGGTGCAGAACTCCATCTGGGCAGGTGCCGTCCTGGGCCTGCTCGGCGGCCTGGTGGGGACGTTCGTGATGAAGCGTGACCTGGCGTTTGCGGTCCACGGCATTTCGGAACTGTCCTTCGCCGGTGCGGCCTTCGCCCTGCTGATTGGCGCAGACATCGTTTTCGGTTCACTGATCGGCTCAGTGGCTGCTGCGCTGCTGCTGGCCCTGATGGGAGTCAGGGCCAGGGATAAAAACTCGATCATCGGGGTGATCATGCCTTTCGGGCTGGGCCTCGGGATCCTGTTCCTGTCCTTGTATGAAGGCCGTGCCGCCAACAAGTTCGGCCTGCTGACCGGGCAGATCGTTTCGGTGGATACCGTCCAGCTTCAGGCGCTGGCCGGAGCGGCCGTGGTGGTGATGGTGGTCCTGGCGGCCATCTGGCGGCCACTGAACTTCGCCAGCGTGGATCCAGAACTGGCCGAGGCCCGCGGCGTTCCGGTCCGAACGCTGGGCATCGTCTTTATGGTCCTGCTGGGTATCAGTGTGGCCCTGTCCATCCAGGTGGTGGGCGCGCTCCTGGTGCTGGCGCTGCTCATTACACCGGCTGCGGCTGCCCTCCGGGTGACGTCGTCGCCGGTGGCCGTGGTGGTGCTCAGCGTGGCCTTTGCCATCACTGCGACTGTTGGCGGAATCCTGCTCGCGCTGGGCGGACGCATCCCCATCAGCCCCTACGTCACCACGTTGTCGTTCCTAATCTATGTGGTGTGCCGGATTATCGGTTCCGTCCGTGCTTCCCGGGGGATCAACGGGCGGGTGCTGCAGGCTCAGTGACCTGGAGTACCCCGCGAGGGGCGGGCCAGCACTGATGGGGCGGCCTGTGCAGGCGCGGGCTTTTTCCTAGAGGGTGCCGGCGGCCTTGCGTGCCGTGCACTCCGGGCAGAGTCCGAAGATTTCCACCGTGTGCGCCACCTCGGTGTACCCGTGTTCGCTTGCAGTCCGCGCCGCCCACGTTTCGACGGCCGGCGCTTCAACTTCCACCGCTTTGCCGCAGTTCCGGCACAGCAGGTGGTGATGGTGCCCCGTGACGGCACACCGGCGGTAAACCGCCTCGCCGTCGCCGTTGCGCAGCACGTCAACGAGCCCTTCGTCGGCAAGGGACTGGAGGATCCGGTATGTGGTGGCGAGGGAAACCGAGATTCCCTGGTTCTGCAGGATGCGGTAGAGCTCCTGCGTGCTGACGAAGTCATCCAGTTCGTCCAGCGCGGCACTGACTGCCAGCCGCTGTTTCGTGACCCGCTGCTCCTTGACTGCACCTGCGCCGGCTGTACCCGCCGCAGTCCCTGCGGCCCCGGAAGCCGGAGCCGAAGCGGGCTTGGTGGATTCAGCCTTGGTGCCGAACGGCATGGATGGACTCGCTTCCCTAAGGATGGTGGCAAAGATCCAGATTACCAGCCGGAGCTTCGTGGACACTGTCCGGACCGGACCCTAGGCTGGCGCTATGAAGCTGACGAAATACACCCACGCCTGCGTCCGCCTCGAGAAGGACAGCCGGGTCCTGGTGCTGGACCCCGGAACATTCTCTGAATCCGCGGAGGCTTTGACCGGTGCCGACGCCGTGCTGGTCACCCACGAACATGGGGACCATATCGACGTGCCGGCGGTCGTGAATGCACTGAAGGAAAACGGGAACCTGGCGGTCTTCGCCCCGTCGGGCGTCGCAGACAACCTGCGCAAGGAAGCTCCTGATGCCGCGGCCCGGATCAACACGGTGGACCCCGGCTCATCCTTCGATGCGGCTGGCTTCGATGTCCGCAGCTTCGGAGGCCAGCACGCCTTGATCCATCCGCAGATCCCGGTGGTGGCCAATATCGGCTATCTCCTGGACGGGAACGTCTACCACCCCGGTGATTCCTTTGTGATTCCAGACGGCATCAACGTGCAGACGCTGCTGGTTCCCCTTCATGCACCATGGAGCAAGGCCGCAGAGGTGGTGGACTTCGTGATCGGCGTGCGGGCGCCCCGCGCCTTCCAGATTCATGACGGCCTGCTCAATGACAACGGGCTGAAAATCGTCGAAGGGCATGTCAAGCGGCTCGGGGCCAAGTACGGCACCGAGTACCGGCACCTGGCCGCGGGGGAGTCGCTGGAAGTCTAAACCGGCTCCCCGTCCCAGGAACCAGTGTCAAAGAAGTGCCTGATCACTGCTTCATGAGGTGCCGGGTCCAGGCCCTGGGATGCCAGCCAGCGCGGGCTGTAGTAGTTGCCGGCGTAGCGCTCCCCGCCGTCACACATGAGCGAGACGATGCTGCCCCTGCGGCCGTCGGCGATCATCCGGGCGATCAGCTGCCACACTCCCCAGAGGTTGGTCCCCGTTGAGGGGCCGGCGTGCAGTCCGGCGAGCGTGCGGAGGTGGCGCATGGCAGCGACGGATGCGGCGTCCGGAACCTGGATCATGTGGTCGATGACCGACGGCACAAAGCTCGGCTCCATGCGGGGCCTGCCGATGCCCTCGATCCTCGAGGGCAGGCCGGTGGCGGGGCGGGAGGTGCTTCCTCGCCAGCCGGGGAAGAAGGCCGAGTTCTCCGGATCGACCACCAGTAAGCGGGTGGGGTGGCTGTGGTATCGGAGGTACCTGCCGATGGTGGCGCTGGTGCCACCTGTTCCCGCGCCCACCACGATCCAGTCCGGTACGGGATGCTCCTCCAGTTCGAGCTGGCCGAAGATGGACTCCGCGATGTTGTTGTTTCCGCGCCAGTCCGTGGCCCGTTCGGCATAGGTGAATTGGTCCATGTAGTGCCCGCCGCAAGCGGCGGCGACCTCTTCCGCCGTCGCATAGACCTCGGAGGCGTGGTCCACCAGGAGGCAGGAACCGCCGAACTGTTCAATCAGGTCAATCTTTTCCTGGCTGGTGGTGCGCGCCATGACCGCGATGAACGGCAGCCCCAGGAGCCGGGCAAAGTACGCTTCGGACACGGCGGTGCTGCCGCTGGACGCCTCAACGATGGTGGTGTCTTCCCTGATCCAGCCGTTAACCAGCCCGAACAGGAACAGCGAGCGCGCCAGCCGGTGCTTGAGGCTGCCGGTACGGTGCGTCGATTCATCCTTAAGGTAGAGCTGGACGCCCCAGTGTTCGGGCAGGGGTACGAAGTAGAGGTGGGTATCGGCGGAGCGGTTGTTTTCTGCCGTGATTTTCCGGATGGCTTCGTCCGCCCAGGCCCGGCCCGCGCTGCGCTCGATCTTCACCGCACCAGCCTACCTGCGCCTCCCGGGGCTCCCTTAGAGTGGGAGCGTTGGCCGCCTGACGAATGGAGCATTATGAAGCCACTGCTGGATGTTGCCGCGCTGGAGGAGCGCCGTGCCGGTGGCCTGCGGACGGTGCTGCTGGACGTGCGGTGGGCGCTGGGTGATCCGCACGGCCACGACCACTACCTGCAGGGGCATTTGCCCGGCGCGGTGTTTGTTGACCTTGCCACTGAACTTGCGGACCCCGCTGTGCCGGAGCGCGGAAGGCACCCGCTGCCGTCGCCGCTGAAGTTCCAGGACGCCGCCAGGCGCTGGGCATCAACGACGGTGATGTCGTGGTGGCATATGACGACAGTGCGAATATGGCCGCGGCGCGTGCATGGTGGATGCTGCGGAACGCCGGCATGGCCGACGTCTACCTGCTCGACGGCGGCCTTGCGGCTTGGCGCGCGGCAGGCCTGCCGCTCGAACAAGGTGCAGTCCGGCCCGCTCCCGGGGACGTGACACTGGCGGACGGGCAGATGCCGGCCCTGGACGCAGCCGCCGTGACCGCGTGGATGGAGAATGGACCCGTTCAGGCACATCCCCAGCCGGCCAGGGTCCTCCTCGATGCACGGGCCGGGGAGAGATACCGGGGCGAGCTAGAGCCTGTTGATCCGCGGGCAGGCCACATTCCCGGCGCGGTCAGCGCGCCCACCTCCGGGAACGTGGACAGCGATGGACGGTTCCTGCCTGCCGATGAGCTGCGCCGCCGCTTTGAAGCGCTGGGGATTACCGGCGACGTCGAGGTGGGTGTCTATTGCGGGTCCGGCGTCACGGCCGCGCATCAGGTGGCCGCGCTTGAACTGGCTGGATTCCGCGCCGCGCTGTATCCCGGGTCCTTCTCAGAGTGGTCCAGCAACCCGCTGCTGCCGGTGGTGACCGGACCAGGGCCCCTCGGCGGCGATGGGCCGGTTGAGTGGAAACAACACCGGGCGCAGGGGTAGCGTCACACTATGACTCCTGGACGTCCCGTGCCGCCGCCTCTTGCAAAACCTGTCACCCCCGTTAATACCGGATCCCAAGATTCCGACGGCGGTGTCCTGGCCGCCGCGTACGGCGCAACCTCCGCGGTGAGCGGCCTGGTTCCGCTCACCCTTGCGCGGCGGGCGCCCCAGGCCGCCGACGTCGAAATTGCCATTGAGTTTTGCGGGCTGTGCCATTCTGATGTCCATGCCGTGCGCGGTGAGTGGGGCGGCCAGTCCTATCCGCTGGTACCCGGCCACGAGATCGTCGGGACCGTAAGCCGCGTCGGGTCAGCCGTCACAGACTTCGCTCCCGGGCACCGGGTGGGGGTGGGATGCATTGTGGACTCCTGCCGGGAATGCGGAAGCTGCCTGGACGGCCTCGAACAGTACTGCGAAAACGGCATGACCGGAACGTACGGTGCCATAGACCGCCGGAACGGCGATTCGATCACGCAGGGCGGCTACTCCTCCACAGTGACCGTGGACCACCGCTACGTCCTTCGTGTGCCGGACTCCCTGGACCCGGCCGCCGTCGCGCCGCTGCTGTGCGCCGGTGTCACCACCTATTCGCCGCTGCGGCATTTCGACGTCGAAGAAGGCGACGTTGTGGGTGTGGTGGGACTCGGCGGCCTCGGCCATATGGCCGTCAAGCTTGCCAAAGCCATGGGAGCGAAAGTGGTGGTGTTCACCACGTCGGAGTCCAAGGTGCCGGCCGCCCTGGAACTTGGCGCGGATGAGGTTGTCCTCTCCCGGGACGAAGCGGCGATGGACGCGGCAAACCGCACCATCGACCTGATCATCGACACCGTGGCAGCACCCCATGACCTGAACCCGCTGTTCCGCACCCTGCGGGTTGACGGTGCGCTCTTCCAGCTGGGCCTGCCGTCTGAGGCAATGCCGCCCGTGAACCCGCGGGCGCTGATCCGGCGCCGGATCGCCTACGCCGGCTCGCTGATCGGCGGGATTGCGGAGACCCAGGAAATGCTGGACTTCTGCGCGGAGCACGGGGTGGTGGCGGACATCGAAGTGGTCCGCGCGGACCAGCTCAACGAGGCCTACGACCGGATGGTTACAGGCGATGTGAAATACCGGTTTGTGCTGGATACCAGCACCCTGCAGGCACCCGCCGAGGAGGCAGACGCATGAGCACGCTTTTCACCAGGATCCTGAACGGCGAAATCCCCGGCCGGTTTGTGTGGCGGGAAGACGATGTGTCCGCTTTCCTCACCACCGGCCCGCTGGCTGACGGCCACACCCTGGTGGTCCCCACCGAGGAAGTGGACCGGTGGACTGACGCTTCCCCGGAGACCCTGGCGAGGGTCATGGAGGTGGCCAGGCGGATCGGAGCCGTCCAGGTGGATGTCTTTGGGGCAGCGCGCGCCGGGCTGATCGTGGCCGGCTACGAGATCAACCATCTCCACGTGCACGTGTGGCCCTCGCGGAGCATGGCAGAATTCAACTTCGCGACCGCAGACCAGAACCCGGCCCCCGAGGTCCTGGACGCCAATGCCGAAAAACTGAGGCAGGGACTTCGGGATGCGGGGTACGGCCAGTTCGTCCCGGCGTAGGCCGTTCGCCCCGGCCACTCCTCTAGGCCGGGGCGAGCGCCTTGTTGAGCACGGCGCGGATCCGCTTTTCGGACACTGAATAGGCGGTGCCCAGTTCGACGGCGAAAAGGCTCACCCGGAGCTCTTCGATCATCCACCGGACCTGGGCAAGCTCGCCGCCGGCCCGCCGTCCCGGAAGCAGGGCGGACACCGCGTCGTCGTAGTCGTCCTCAAGCCGCTGCACCACCGCCATGCTCAAGGCGTCGCGCTGGACGTTGCCCGGAAGGCGCTCCAGCCGCTTTTCAATGGCGGCGAGGTACCTCGGGAGCTGGCTGAGCTGGGCGTAGCCGGTCCGTGCCACAAAGCCGGGGTACACCAACTGCTCCAGCTGGCTCTTGATGTCATTGAGCGCACTGATCAGAGCCAGGCTGGTGGTGCCCTTGAGCTGCTTTTCGATCCGCCGGGTGCTGGCGAGGATGCGTTCCACCACCGCCGTCACGCTGAATACGGTATCGATCAGCTCGGCCCGGACCACTTCGTAGAGCGCATCGAAGGATTTCCGGTCCCAGGGGAGCTCCGCCGGCGTGAGTTTGTCGATGGCGGCGAGGGCACAGTCGGCGATGAGGGCGGAAACCGAACCATGGGGGTTCTGGCTGAACGTCAGCTTCTCCGTGTTGCTCAGGTGCTCCAGCACGTAGCGGTCAGGAGCCGGAACCCGCAAGGCTAGCAGCCGGATCACGCCGCCGCGCATGGCGGCCTGCTGCTCGTCCGCCGTCTGGAAAACCCGGAGTGCCGCGGATTTCCCCTGGTCCACGAGAGCCGGATAACCCGTGACGGTGTGGCCGTTGACGATGTTGGTGACCTGGCGCTGGAGGGTCCCAAAGCTCCACTCCGTCAGGCCTTCCTGTTCCCGGAACCCGGCAGGGCCGGAGCTTGGCTGCACCTGGGCCGGAGCCTGTGCCCGGGAAGGCCCGCCGTCGGCCGTGCCCCTTGCTTGCGCCGCCTTGCTGCCCGGGGCGGTAGAGGCGGGCGTCGCGCCCAGGGATTCGGCAATGGCCCTCCGGGTGGCAGGGGCGAGCTCCTCCTGGAGGGCGCCGAGGTTTTTGCCTTCGCCGAGGACCTTGCCTTTGCTGTCCACTACCTTGAAAGTCACTCTGAGGTGCGGGGGCACAGCGTCCCAGTTCCACGCGCCGGGCGGGATGATGCTTCCGCGGATGCGGCGGAGGGCAAGTTCGAGGGACGGTTCCAGTTCATCGGAGGCCGGGTCGAAGTCTGACTCCAGCACGGCCACTGCCTGCCGTGCCACATCCGGGGCCGGCACGAAGTTCTTGCGGATCTGCTTGGGCAGGGACTTGATCAGGGCCGTCACCAGTTCCACGCGCTGCCCGGGAATGAGCCAGCGGAAGGCTTTGTCGTCCAGCTGGTTCAGGAAGAGGACGGGCACCTCAGCCGTCACGCCGTCGTTTGGGTTCGGAGGTGAGCCGGGGGCCACCGGATGGAACTCATAGGTCAGCGGAAGCTCAAAGCCCTTGTGGAGCCAGGTCTTCGGGTAGGCGGAGACATCCAGGTTGTCCGCGTCATCGCTGAGGAGGAGGGACTTGTCGTAATCCAGCAGGTCCGGGTTGTCCTGCCGGGCGTCCTTCCACCACTTATCGAAATGCCGCTCGGACACCACATCGGGGCCGATCCGCGCGTCGTAGAACTCGAAGAGCGTCTCGTCGTCCACCAGCAGGTCGCGGCGGCGCATCCTGGCTTCAAGTTCCTCCACCTCCTGCAGGAGGGCGCGGTTGCGGTGGAAAAACTTGTGGTGGGTCTTCCAGTCACCCTCCACCAGGGCATGCCGGATGAAGAGCTCCCTGGCGACGACGGGGTCCACCCTGCCGTAGTTGATCCTCCGCTGGGCGATGATGGGGACGCCGTAAAGGGTGACCTTCTCGTAGGCCATCACTGCACCCTGGCGGGTGGACCAGTGCGGTTCACTGTAGCTGCGCTTCACGAGGTCCGGAGCCACCTGCTCCGCCCAGATCGGATCGAATTTTGCGGCCACCCTCGCCCACAGCCGGCTGGTTTCCACCAGTTCCGCCGCCATCACGAACGTGGGTGACTTCTTGAACAGTGCCGAGCCGGGGAAGATCGCGAAACGCGTTCCCCGGGCCCCGGCATACTCGCGCTTGCGCTCGTCCAGGATGCCGATATGGCTCAGCAGCCCTGACAGCAGGCTGATGTGGACGCCGTCGTGGTTGCCCACGGGATCGGCCAGGCGCTTGTTGTCCAGGCTGATGCCCAGCGGCCGTGCCAGCTGCCGCAGCTGCGCAAACAGGTCCTGCCATTCCCGCACGCGAAGGTAGTTAATGAACTCGGCCCGGCACAGTCGGCGGAAGGCCGACGACGACAGCTCCTGCTGTTTTTCCTGCAGGTAGTTCCAGAGGTTGAGGAAGCCGGTGAAATCCGAGTTCTCGTCCTTGAAACGGTTGTGTTTTTCCGCCGCGAGCTGCTGTTTGTCCGTAGGACGCTCGCGGGGGTCCTGGATGGTGAGGGCCGCCGCCAGGATCATCACCTCCCGCACGCAGCCGCGTTTGCCGGCTTCCACGATCATGCGGCCCAGCCGCGGATCCACCGGCAGCTGGGCCAGCTTTTGCCCGACGGCGGTGAGGCCGCCGCCGCTTTTGGCCCCATCTGTGCCATTCTGCGCCCGGGCCGGCGCCAAGGCGCCGAGCTCGCGCAGCAGCGTGACGCCGTCGTTGATTGCCCTCGTCTCGGGCGGCTCCACGAAGGGGAAGTCCTCCACATCTTTAGGGCCACGAGCCACACCCATGGCGGTCATCTGCAGGATGACCGCGGCGAGGTTGGTGCGCAGGATTTCCGGATCGGTGAACTGGGGCCGCGACTCGAAATCTTCCTCCGAGTACAGCCGGATGGCGATGCCGTCGGAGACACGGCCGCAACGTCCCGACCGCTGGTTTGCTGAAGCCTGCGAGACGCGCTCAATGGGAAGCCGCTGGACCTTGGTGCGGTGCGAGTACCGGGAAATGCGCGCCGTGCCGGTGTCGATCACGTACTTGATGCCCGGCACGGTCAGCGATGTCTCGGCCACGTTGGTGGCGAGCACGATGCGCCGTTTGTTGCCCGGATGGAACACCTTGTGCTGTTCCTGCAGGCTCAGGCGCGCGAACAGGGGAAGCACTTCCGTCCCGGTGAGCCGCCGGTTGGACTGGATGCGTGCCTGCAGTGCGTCGGCCGCGTCGCGGATTTCGCGCTCGCCGGAAAAGAACACCAGGATGTCGCCTGGAGCTTCTGCCGCGAGTTCGTCCACGGCGTCACAGACGGCGTCGAGCGGGTCGCGGTCCTCCTCGAGTTCGTCGTCCGAGGCCTCCTCTTCGTCCTTGCCGGCCGGCGGCTGTGACAAAGGCCGGTACCGGATTTCCACCGGGTATGTCCGCCCGGAGACCTCGATGACGGGGGCGGGCTTTTCCGACGTGCCGAAGTGGTTTGCGAACCGCTCAGGATCGATGGTGGCGGAGGTGATGATCACCTTCAGGTCCGGGCGCTGTGGCAGGATCCGCTTGAGGTACCCGAGGATGAAGTCGATGTTGAGGCTGCGCTCGTGGGCCTCGTCGATGATGATGGCGTTGTACTTGCGGAGCAGCTTGTCGCGCTGGATTTCGGCCAGCAGGATGCCGTCGGTCATCAGCTTCACTTTGGTGGCGCGGCTGACCTCGCCGGTGAAGCGGACCTGGAAGCCGATTTCCTGGCCGATGTCTACGCCCAGTTCCTCCGCAATGCGCTCGGCTACCGTGCGGGCTGCGAGCCGACGCGGCTGGGTGTGGCCGATCAGGCCGTTTTCGCCCAGGCCCAGTTCAAGGCACATCTTGGGGATCTGGGTGGTCTTACCGGAACCGGTCTCGCCGGCGATGATGGTGACCTGGTTCGCGGCGATGGCTGCCATCAGGTCTTCGCGGCGCTCGGAAACCGGCAGCTCGGCAGGATAGGAGATGTGAAGTGTCATGGCTGCTGCAAGTCTACTGCGGGAGCCCGGGCTTCCCGTTTCGACCGCGCGCGGCTGTTCTACCCGCTATGGCGCTGGCGGGGCGCTGATTGGAAAAGCAGTGGTTGGAAAAGCAGGGGGTTAGAAAATGCGGAGCGTGTAGTTGGTGCTGGGAGGGTCCAGGGCGGACCAGGCTTCGTGGAATTCCGCCGGAGGTGTATGTCGCCGCCCGTCGCCCAGGAGCGCTGAAACGGTGGCAGCGAGGATAACGGGCAGGAGGACGATGAGGATGGTTGCGAGGGTTTCCATGCCTCCATGCTTCTCCTGCGAGCGACCAAGAAAAAGTGGCAGAAATGACCAAAAAGCTATAATTCCTGCCACAATGGAAGCGTGCTGAGATCAGTAGCAGTCATCGTGGTTCCCAACTTCTCCATGTTCGAATTCGGTACCGCCTGCGAGGTGTTCGGGATCGACAGGTCCGGCCGGGGCAGCGGCGTCCCCGCCTTTGACTTTCGCGTTTGTACCCCCAACCCCGGCACCGTTCCGCTCAAATCCGGCCTGTCCCTGAAGGTGGAGCTTGGCCTCGAGGCCACCGCCGACGCCGATCTGGTCATCATGGCGCCCTACGGCAGGGACGATGAGCTGCCGGAATCAGTCCTTGATGCGCTGGGCGCGGCCGATGCCAGGGGAGCCTGGGTCATGTCCATCTGCTCCGGAGCGTTCGCGCTTGCCCGGGCCGGCCTCCTGGACGGTCGGCGCTGCACCACCCACTGGCACTATTCGGGCCAGCTGGCTGCGCAGTATCCGCGTGTGCTGGTGGACGAGAACGTCCTCTATGTGCAGGACGGGAACATTATCTCGTCGGCCGGTACGGCCGCCGGCATTGACGCCTGCCTGCATTTGGTGCGCACCGAACTCGGCGCGCACGTGGCCGCCGCGATTGCCCGCGACATGGTGGTTCCTCCGCACCGCGATGGCGGCCAGGCGCAGTTCATCGACCGTCCCATGCCCACGTGCGGCTCAGCACCGATGGAGCAACTGCTTCGGTGGATGGTGGAGCACCTGGACCGTGAGCATACCGTCGGCGAGCTGGCGGCCCGGGTGCACATGTCCGCCAGGACCTTCGCCCGGAAGTTCAGGTCCGAAACCGGCGCAACACCGGCAGCCTGGCTTAACTCACAGCGGGTCCTTCGGGCGCAGGAACTGCTGGAGTCCACGGACCTGAATATCGACGAAATCGCGCGCGAGTCCGGCTTCGGCCATCCGGTGCTGCTGCGGCACCATTTCGCAAAAGTCCTGGATACCAGTCCCCAGTCCTACCGCCGGGCTTTCCGGGGCCAGCTGGCGGAAGTGGTTTAGCCCTTCGCCTCTTCAGCGGCGGCCCTGGTGCTGTCGACCAGTATGCGCCAGGGACCAGTGACCGCCTGCTCGGGAAGGGCGGCCCGGCGCTGGCCGGCGCGGATGGAGTAGATGAACCGGTCCGGCTGGGCTCCTGCGAATTCCGCTGCGGCAGCCCTCGGTGTCCGGGGTACGGCATCCCAGGGGCATGCTTCCACAATCGGCTGCCACTGGTTCCTCGCAGTCTCGGATTCAGCGTTGACAGTCCAAACCCGGGTCATCGCTGCGACGCCGCCGGTGCGCTCCACACTGATCTTCATGGCCTGGTTCCTGGTCGGTTGAGCCTGGTGGCCCGAGGTACGGCGGCCAGGCATCCCGTTAAAGCTTGACCTTCACAGTTTCCCACGCGTTCCGCACGGCGTCATGCTCTTTTGATCCAGAACCGAAAAGCTCGGTGGCAGCAGCTGCCGTGGCGCGCGCGAAGACGGTGAAGGTGGCGCCCATGGGCAATGAACCTCCGGTGAGCGTCTCATACCAGATCCGCCCGGGAGTGTCCCACGCGTTTCCGCCCAGCTGTTCCGCCAGAAGGTAAAAGGCCCGGTTGGGGATGCCTGAATTGATGTGGACGCCGCCGTTGTCAGCGCTTGTCTTGACGTAGGAGTCCATGGAGTCCGGCTGTGGATCCTTGCCCAGCACGTCGTCGTCGTACGCCGTTCCCGGGGCCTTCATGGAGCGCAGCGCCTGCCCCTGCACCTGTGACGTGAAAAGCTCCTCCCCGATCAGCCAGCTGGCTTCGGCAGTGGACTGGTTCTTGACATACTGCTCAACGAGGGCGCCAAACACGTCAGACATGGACTCGTTGAGCGCCCCGGCCTGGTTCCGGTACACCAGCCCGGCTGAATGCTGGGTGACGCCATGGGCCAGCTCGTGGCCGATGACACTGAGGGACCTGGTGAAGCGCTCAAAGACTTCGCCGTCGCCGTCACCAAAGACCATCTGGGTGCCGTCCCAGAAGGCGTTGTCGTACAGCTTGCCGAAGTGCACGGTGGCGTTCAAAGGCAATCCCCGGCCGTCGATGGAGTTCCTGCCGAAGACGTCTGCATAGAGCCGGTGTGTGTGGCCCAGGCCGTCATAGGCCTCGTCGGCCGCAGGATCTCCCGTGGCGGCCTCACCCTCCTTGCGGACAAGTTTGCCGGGAAGGATTTCTGAACCGCCGGCGTCGAAAACGGTGCGGTTTGAGGGTCCCGGTTTTGGCTGCCGCACTCCTGCCGGAATGTCCGGAATGGCCTGCGTGCGCGCTGCATGGACTGAGCGGACGTGCCCCAGCGCTTCCCTGGCAGCCCTCGCTGCCGCAGAAAACTCCGGCGCGTCCTGCCTGGCCAGGCGCCGCAACAGGTAGGGCGGAATGATGGAGCAGTACATGTGAGACCCCTTTGCTTCTGCTGGTGTGAACAGCCTACGAGGGGGCAGTGACATCAGGCAGGGATACGGCCCGCGGCGCGTCGGATGCGTACGTTAGGCCTTATCTGCACTAGGCGGCCGCCACTGGACGTGCATCGGAGGTCGATGTGGAAATGTGCTCAGGGTGAGGGCTCGCTGGAGCTGAGTGATCAGGCCTTTCGGTCCGCAATATGCAGCCTCTCAGGTGGAGCAACCTCGTGTGGGGACATTTCTGGCCTTGCCCTGATGAGGCGTAGCGCGTGACGGAAGGATTGCGCTGACCAAGCGGTGTCGGCGATGACTTCCACTACGACAGGTTCCACAAGTGTCAGGGCGACTGGTTCCTTGCCGCGGGTTGAACCTGTCCAAGGTGGTTCCCTTGACGGTGTCTGGCCATGGGTGAGTGGCGCGGGGTGGTGCCAGCCACTTGGCGAGGTCGCGGGCACTGGAGGTTTTGAGCGGTGCGGAGCGCCCACAATTCGGAGTTCACCGTGCGCTTATTTTTCAGCCATGCCCTGGCTTCCGGTTTATAGGGTTGGTCGCTGCCCTTGATGATCAGTCCCTCCAGCCGGTGAAGGGCAGTTCCTCAAACCAGCGGGCGGCGAGCTTGGGATCAGTGGTGGTGGGGGAGAGCGTTAGCGCGGCGGCATCCAGTTGGCTGCGAGTTCATCGGGGAGTGCCCTTCGGTCACGCAGCGGCAATTGCCGGGCGTCGTGTCCGGCTACGGCCAGTACATCGAAAGCGACATAGTTTGCCGGGGCTTCACTGATCAAGCCCGGCAGGGTCTTGCGGCCGGCACTGAGGCGTTGTTGCAGCGCGGAGAAGTTCAGTGGGCCTTCGGTCCAAATGACGGCTTCCCCATCGATGACGCATCCCGACGGAATCGCGGATGCGATCGCGGCAGCGAGTTCATATGCTCACCCGGTCGCGGTCCCAAAAAATTATGCGTAATTGCTCCGATTGGAGTAGGAGCCTCACAGCCCTATATTTTCTAAGACGTCTGCCAAAGAAGCTCTTCTGGTTCTCGAGCGAGCCTCGAAACTAGCGACATCCACCCCCGCACTATTCGGGGACGGGTCTGCCGACATGGCCGTCTGTCTGGCTCCTGGGCCACCCCAACAACCCGATCAGTGTGCAGGGAAGCGCGTGGATTACCAGCGCATAACACTACCTTTGCTGCTGCGCACGCAAACAAACAGGACTTTCAGCCCTATAGCTGGCCTCGCCGTGCTTGTCATCCTGTAGAGGTGTCGAGACGGGTCCTCAGATTGCGAGGCCGGACCGGCTTTGAACGTAGAAGTCAGAGTGCCACTGCGCTGGCAAGTTATCGACGAAGCAGTCGTTGCTGGCGAAGTGGCTGGATTTGAAAGGGGCGGCATGCCTGTAAACATCCGCGAGCTTCACATCGCCCAGACACTACATGTGGAAGCCGCGCGCCAAAGGGCAATGGCAGTACATCCTTCCAACTTCAAGCGGGCAGGGTCGCCGGAGAATGAACCCGGGATGCAAGCAGAGGTAAATTAGGTCCATGGAAGGCAACGCCGCCGCAATGCCTGAGCTCGACAACGTCACCCACCGGTGGATCGACGTCCGCGGGATAAGGATGCACATCGCCGAGGCCGGGAGCGGTGAACCCTTGATTCTCCTCCACGGCTTCCCCCAACATTGGTGGGAATGGCACGGCGTCATTCCGCTGGTGGCAGGGCACTACCGGGTGATCGCGCCTGACCAGCGGGGCTTCGGCTGGAGTGACGTTCCACGCCGCGGATATACCGCAGGATCCCTGGTAGCGGACATCGTTGAACTTATGGCGAAACTTGGCATCACCCGTGCTCGTTTCCTCACCCACGACTGGGGCTCCATCGTGGGGCAGCTCCTCGCCATGCAGCGGCCCGACCTGGTGGAGGCGCTGATCGTCACGGGCGCGCCCGACGTGCACATCAGGCCCAACGTCAAACTGGTGCCGGTTCTTCCCAAGCTCTGGCACGTCTTTGTGCTCGCCGTTCCGGTCGTCGGCGCCCGGATCCAGCGCAACAAGAAGATGATGCGGCACCTCTTCACGGCCTTCGAACCCGCCGGCGGAGTTTCCGGGAAGGACGTTGAGCTGTACAGCTCCTCCGCGGCCCGGCCTGAAACAGCACGCGCAGGGTCTGCCGTTTACCGCGGCACGATCCTCCCGGCATTCATGAAGATCATCTTCGACGTATACGGCAAACGTGCCTTCACCGTGCCCACCCTTGCCGTCATCGGAGCCAGGGAACCGTCCGCCACCCTGCAGCAGATGGGCCACCGACGCGGCCGGGGCGGCAACATCACCACCGAGATCGTCCCGGACGAGGGGCATTTCATCGTCGACCACCGGCCGGACCTCGTGGCCGGTAAGGCGCTCGAGTTCTTCGCCCACGCGGGCAGCCAAAAACCCGCCGAAGGCCAGCCGCCGGACGCGTTTGCGTGACTTATGACAGCGGTACGAGCAAACTTCTCCGTGACAACCACGACCGTACCCAGCTCGGGATCATCCTCATCGGCATGCCCGGCATCGACCAGCGTCATCGAATCAGCCGCCAGCACCCTCGTCATCGGCAACAACGACAAAGAGCGCCAACAAAACACCGCCACAAAGCTCCGAAGGCCACAACTCCACCCGGCCTAAAACCTGATTCTTAACACTTTTAGTGGCCCCGAGCGGATGTCGGTTTCTGGAGTCGTCTGCACCAATGCCAGAAGTTGGCTGCACTGGATGGGCGGTTCTTAGCGCGCGCCTCGTTAAAATCGGCTAGTTCTGATTCGAGTTGCTGGCTCAGGTTCCGTAGGCGTCGGATGTGTTCTTGGGATACGCGTGCGGGCTGGGTTGTGACTTGTGCGTCCAAGTCGAAGACCGTGTTGGGGCTGTGCCAGACGTTGAACCATTCGAGGCCTAAAGACGTGAGTTCGCAGGCGCTGGCCGTGTGCGGCGGCCTGCTCATCCAGACCACCCGCTGAACATGCCGGCGGAGGACTGGCGTTGCGGCTACTACGCTGCCGCGGCCGCGCTGCCGCCTGATCAGGCCGAGGTCGGCGAGACCGGACAGGGCTTGGCGTACGACGCCGCGGGAAAGGCCGAACTGCCTTTGCAGTTCCTCTTCGGTGGGCAGTGAGGAACCTGGTGAGAGCTGCAGATCTACGATCTGCCGGTGAAGGATGTCCCGAATTTGGCCATGGAGGGGACCGCCTTCTTCCCGGTTCAGTCGGCTGCTGCGTCCCGCCGGCTCCGCCCCTGTTTAGTTGGCGCGCGGCCAGGTGTAGTCGCCGGTGAGGTTGATGTGTTCCCACCCAGGGGTGAGAGGAACCGCAGGAGGTCCGGGTCCGTAGTGCCGCGGTCGGCACCGAGGATGTGCAGGTCAAGGAGTAAGCGGCGGCCCCATGATCTCGATGTTGTGGCGGGCGGCAATGCTGGCCAATACTTCGGCGTCGATGGGTGCGGGGTCCGGCAGTTCCCTCCGTGCTGCGGGCGCTCCCGCCTCGGCGGCGAAGGTTTCGAAGCCGGCGGGCACGGTGATCACCAGGCACCGGAATGACTCGTGCGGGCCCGCCAGAAACGTGTGGGTGGAACCTTGCGGAAGGAACACGAAATCGCCTCTTTGCACGGTGAAGCGCTCACCGTCGCTCTCGAAGAGAGCCGTGCCCGAAAGAATGTAGAAGGATTCATCCTCGACCAGATGCCGGTGCATCGGCGGTGCGTAGCCCGCCGGATGCAGAATCTCCATAACGGTCAGCCGCTGCTTTGTCTCGGGGCCGCCTGTCTTGACTGTGACCAGTGCGTTCGTGAACCACAGGGCAGTCCCCTCGCCGGCTCCGAGCCTGTACGCCCTGCCCTGTAAGCCGGTGGCCGCCGCCGTGTCGTCGGGCTTGTCCATGATGCCCCCTCGCCTGGATGTGCTTGCAATGCTACTCAGGATCCCGGTCCGATCAATGCCGCGAGTTGACCAATAGAGGATGGGCGCCCTCGGCTCGTGCGTCTCTTCTGGGCGGAAGTTATTGATAGCAACCCGAACCAGCAAGACCTCCGTCTCTCACCCGCCGTCGCCGCCCAGCGGCGGGAGCGGCTCACCATGACGCTGGAGGGACAGCCTCGGCGGGAGACCGCTTCTACGTACTTTGTTGTCCGCGCCCTCCACCGCGACGTTGCGGAGTGGTCCCACGAGGAACCTGAGCGGTGGGCCATTTGGGTGGCCCCCACTCCCATGCCCCGGACCGTGGTCCGAACGGTCTCGAAACAAGGCAAACAGGTCCAATTCCGGATGCAGCAGCGGACCCGCTCCCTGACGCCGATCCTTCCTGCCTTCATGCGCTCCGCTACCGCACTACGTGACCGCGGTCATCGCCTGTTGGAGCCAAGCTTAGCCACGGCCCACGGCGAGTCCTTCACGATCGACGGTGTGACTTACCGGCGGCACGACCCGCCGGTTCGGGTCATTGCAAACACCAGGGCACGTGTGTGGGCAGAAGTGGTTGCCGCGGAGAAAGGAGCCGCGTCCCCGGTCGCGGTTGGCAAGCGTGCAGACATCACCAGGGTGGAAGCGGACGGATTCTGGGGCTGGGCAGTCGCGTCGACCTTGAAGGAGGACCGGCATCAGAGTCGAAGAGCTGCAGGAGCTGACCCAGCTGTCCCTGCGTCACTACGTTGCCCCCACGACCAACACCATCGTGCCCCTGCTCCACATTGTTCCCTCGAAGACGGACCAGGAACGACTGATTCCGATGTCGCCGGAACTGGTCAAAATCCTCGTCGAAGTTCAGCGCCGTGCCCGAGGAACCTCACAGACGGTGCCGTTGTCTGTCCGGTACGACCCTTCCGAGAAGACCTTCGGTGAGGCCCTGCCGCATTTGTTCGCGCGATTAGTCAGGCCGACACAGAATTTGCTTTCCCACGCCTACATCCGGTGCATCCTTGACGCTATCGCCTTCAATGCTGGACTTTGTGATGCTGGCGCGCCGGTCATGTTCACCCCCACGACTTCCGTCGACTCTTCGCTACCGAACTGGTTGGTACTGGCCTGCCCCTGCATATCGTTTCCACCCTCCTCGGTCACCTGAACGTGGAATCAACGAGGGGGTACACGGCTGTCTTCCCAGTACACGTCATCCAAGCGCACCACGCCTTCATCGAACGACGCCGACAAACCCGCGCGGAGGACGAATTGCGTTCCGCATCGCAGAGGAGTGGAAGGAGTTTGAACAGCACTTCCTCCCGAGAAAAGTAGCGTTGGGCACCTGCCACCGCCCTTACGCCACCCCCTGCACCCACGAGCACGCCTGCTTGAAATGCCGTTTCCTCCAAATTGACCCCGCCCAGTCCGGACGCCTTGAGGACATGACCGCCAGCGCTGAGGACCGCCTGGACGAAGCCCGGCAGCACCAGTGCTTGGGCGAGGTCAGCGCACTCGAGGAAAGCCTCGTGCACCTTCGCTGCCGCCGAGACGAAATGCCCGCTCCACCTTCCAGGTCCCTTGGTTCCGGGCCTGAAGGGAATGCGAGTTCAATAGTCGTCGTCATCGAAGGCCAAGGTTTGCCGGAACCTCGACGTCGGCAGGGTTGAGCTCCGGACGGACTCTGCGGAACCGTAGCGGATGCCGGAATGATTGACCGGACCATGCAGCGTCGGCAAGGACTTCAACGACGACGGGATCGACGAGCGTCAGCTCGGTAGGGGATGCGTCACGGTTGAACCGGTCCAGTGTGGTCCCTTTCACCATGGCCGGCCAAGGGTGGGGTCCCGCAGCGGGCTGCAGCCAGCGGGCGAGCGTCCTGCTGTCCGCGGCTTTCAGGGGGGAGCTGCGACCAACGATTCGCAGCTCGCCGCCGATCGGCAGGCCCGCCACGATTTCGGTCGGCCGCTCGATGGGGCCGATAACGGCAGCACAGACGACGTCCACTTCCGAGACGTGCTTGGCCTTTAGCCACAGTCGTTTCCCACCCTCATAGGGCTGGCTGCTGCTCTTGGCTACAAGCCCTTCCATCCCTGCCCCGGGGAGTCCCTCAAACCACTGCCGGGCGAGGTCCCGTTCCGCCGTTTGAGGAGACAGAGATAGTGGGGGAACCCAAACCGTGGCCAGCTCTTCGAGCAGGGCCCGGCGGTCCGCCAGCGGCAGGTCCCTCGCGTCCTGCCCGGCCACCCCGAGGACATCGAAGCCGACAAAATTTGCGGGCCGTTCACGGACCATGGTCTGCAGTCCTTCCCTGCCAGCAGACAACCTCCGCTGCAAGGCCTCGAAATTCAACCTGCCCCCTGACCACACCACTGCCTCACCATCGACCACACAGCCAGGCGGAATCATGGCCGCTGCCGCCTCCACCAACTCCGGAAAATACCTGGTCAACTCCTTGCCCTGACGAGACCACAAGCCCACCCCGTTGCGGTCACGGAAAATCAGGATCCGATACCCGTCAAATTTCGGCTCGAAAAGCACCTGGCCCGGCAGTGCGGCAGGCGGGGGTATGCCTTTCACCGCCTTCGCCAACACCACCTCCAGCGGTGGGCAAAGCACCGGAGGTAGTATCTCATCCGACTGCGCCATGCCCTCAGAATAGGCCTGGTCGCAGTCATGGTGATTACCCCTTAGCGATGGACGGGTACGGCCCGGGCAGCTTCCCGCCGGTGAATACCTGGGCAGGCTCCGGCCGTTTCGCCCGGAGTTCCGCCGCTGGGTGCGGTCGGAGTTGCCTGAGTGCCCAAGGAACAAGGTAGTTCCTCGCCCAGAGGAGATCTCCGGCCTTTGCCTTATGCCACCTGCTCGCCGGGAGAGCCTTGGGTTCCAGTGGTTGGAGCGTGTGCTGGACGTTGAGGGTCTCCAACACCATCTTGGCCACGGCGTAATGTCCCAACGGCGAGAGGTGCAGCCGGTCTGGATCCCACATCCGCCGGTCCCTCAGCTGTCTCAAGGACCACAGGTCAGCAACAAACGCGTCGTAGCGGGTAGCGATCGCACGGACGTTTTCGTTGAAGATCGCCACTTTCGCCCGGTTACGGCCCAACACGGGAGTGGACGCCCAGTCAGGTCCGGTGAACAGCACCACGGCCGCGCCCGATTGGCTCAGCACGCCCACCCCGGCCTCAAGTTTGTGCGCGAGCTTGTCTGGATCACTGCCATGGAAAACCATGTCATTTCCTCCGGCCGACAGTGTAATCAGATCCGGGCCCAGGGCCAGGGCGGGGCCGATTTGCTGGCTCAGGATCTGTTCAAGGAGCAGGCCGCGGACGGCAAGGTTTGCATAGGCGAAGTCCCCGTTCCCCACGGCCAGTTCCTCGGCAACGCGGTCGGCCCAGCCGCGCAGCCCGCCGGGGCTCCCTGGCTCGGGATCCCCCACCCCCTCGGTGAACGAATCCCCGAGGGCCACATATCGGCTCCAAGGACGTCGGCGTCCTTCATCACCTATTCCGTCTCCGCCGGGCAGGACGACGGCGGGAACACGACGGCCCGGTATATCGGGCTTCACCGCGCTCACTTTTACAACCCCCTTTTGTGGATAGCTAACGTCTGTATGTGGATAACTTTTTTGGCTGACGTGATGTTCCCGGAATGAGGAACGTCATCCTGAAGCTGAAGAATTGCGGTGCCGCCGCAGTGAAGAATCCGAGCGCCGGTGGGACATGTACTTGGCGCCCCTGCGGTGAGGGCGTGGCGACGGTGAATATGTGAGCGGCTCCCCAACTCCGGCAGGACGTTTTTCTGCAGGAATGTGCGGTGATCTCTCCCGGCGACCCCTTGCGGGCTCTTGGTCCCGGTGCTATTCGTGGTGGCCGTTGACCTGCCTGGAGTGGAGGCCGAGTCGATCGATGTGAACGTTGAGCAGAACGTTCTGACCGTCCGTGCCGAGCGCAAGGACGCTGTTGGTGAAGGTGTTGAGTTGATCGCTTCCGAGCGGCCGCGTGGTGTCTTCAGCCGCCAGCTGATCCTGGACGAAGCGCTCGATACCGAGCATGTGAAAGCCGGCTACGACGGTGGCGTCCTGACCCGTCGCATCCCGGTGGCCGAGAAGGCGCAGCCCGGAAGATCGAAATCACGTCGGGAGCTCACGGGCAGCAGCAGATCAGCGCCTAACCGACCCGGACAGATGCCGAGGCCAAGGCTGCACAGGGCGGCTGATTACATCGCAAGACGCCACGGCGCCTTCAGCGCACAAGCACCATCAAGGCAAGGCATCCGTCCCCGAAAAGCGGTCCCCGCGACCCGGGGACCGCTTTCATGCCGCACCGCGAACCACAACAACACCTCGGGATTTTTTCCTGGACTTGGGCGGCGGTGCCTTCCGGTGCCAACAGAGCTTCCTTGTCCAACAGGCCATCTTGCCCTGAGGTGACGTGAATGGAGGACAATGACAACCCAGTACATGGACGACGGTTTCGCGCCCCATGTTGACCGTGGATTCGACACAGCAAAGGCACGTCTTGAACCGAGCAGACTGGGCACGGATCGGGACGGGGAGACTGGGAAGCACTCCCGAGCCATGGTCGAACACATCCTCGCCCTCGAATCCGAACGCGTTCCGGCCGTGACTGCTGAACTGTTCGCCGAGGCGATTGCCGTGGCGAATGCCGCTCCGGCAGGCCCAGGGAAGAGGACCGGTTACATCGCTGCGCGCCCGGGACTTCTGGGAAATCCTCGAGGATTTGATCGACAGCGTCCAGGGTCGATGTGGGCCCGCCACAACGGCTTCCTTCCAGGCATCCATCGCCATCGCAGCCGTTGTTTGCCTTGCCTGTTACCGCTGTTCGAGGTTGCACTGTCACCTGCCCGCCGGCGACGGACGCTTTAGGCCGTGGGGCCCGCCTGTTGCGGCTGAACCAGCAGCGGTGCCGGCACCGGATCCGGCAGATGTTCCTGCCCTGCTGACGGGTATTTTCCGGGCCGCCGTCCCGGAGTCTTCCGGGAGCGGGATGCGGACTTCGAGGATCCCGTCATCGTAGGTCGCACAGATGTCATTTTCGCTGACGGGCCCCGGCAGGGCTCACGGTGCGCGAGAACGTCCCGTACGGGAACTCGGAGCTGTAGCCCTCCTTGTCCTTGTGTTCGGACTTCTCCTCGTGCCGCACGTGGATCCGCAGGTCGATGCCGACCAGTTCGATGTCGACGTCCTTCTCAGGATCGATACCGGGGACTTCGGCCTTGACCACCATGGATCCGGCCCACGGTATTCCTCAACCCGGAGCCAGGAAGCCACATCCCCTTCCAAGAACCGGCGAACGGGTTCAGTGATGTCAGCGCCACTCAGCGCATAACGTTGGCCATTGGGGCCACCTCCTTCTCTGCTGCCCGGCCCTGCCGCAACCGCCGGCTTAGGCCGGATCACTTTTTGGACACCAATAAAAGTAAGCCCTCGCGATAAGGGCCTCGAAGGGGCCTGCCTTAGTGTTCCGTGGCAGGTCCGCCCGGCCCTGGCGGCCCCTCATGGAACAAGTGCTCGAAAGCCGAGTTATCTGCCGCCAGGGTGAGCAGGTCCAGGAGCTCACCCTCACACAGTCCCGAGGCCTCGCTCACCTCCGCCAAGGACGAGGCTCCGCTGGCGAGCAAAGCCGACGCCGATCCCCGCAATGCCGCATATGCGGCGTCCAGGGTTGCCTCGGCGGTCCCGATCACTGTTGCCAGAGCCCGCAGCTGGTCAAGTTCGGCACTCATCGCTGCTCCCTCCCGCACGCCTTCAGGAAACGTTGCCCATTCTCGATCTACTCGCTGCCCGGGCCGGCGAGAACATAGGAAGGCTTGTCCTCATCCTTGCCCGGGCGCAGGACCCTCAGCGCCCCGGCCAAGGCAATGACCTGATCAAGAAGGGTCTGCAGATTCTTCTCGGCGGCCTCTGAGGGCGTGAACGTCCGGAGGTTTTCAAACTCACTGGCCAGAGACAGGGCGACCTGGGCGCGGACGTCCGCCATTTGCAGCTCCCCGGCAATAGGCGGCAAATGCTCCACCGCCCGGGTACCGCCGGCGCTTCCGTAGCTGACGAACCCGGCGGCCTTGTTGTTCCACTCCTTATAGAGGTAGCCCAGGGCGTTCTTCGGCGCCCCGGGAACGGAATGGTTGTATTCGCCGGTGATGAAGATGTAGCCATCAAAAGCAGCGACTGCGTCCGACCAGGCCTTCGTGTGCCCGCGGCTGTATCTGCCCGTGGAGGGCGGCAGGGGCTCATCCAGCAGCGGCAGATTGAAGTCGGCGACGTCCAGGACCTCGAACGTCGCGTCCTCGCGCTCCGCTGCCCGTGCGTGCACCCAGTCGGCCGCAGCCCTTCCGAGCCGTCCCGGGCGGCTGTTCCCCAACACGATTGCTATGCGAATCATGGCGGAATACCTTTCCGGTGCCTTCTTTGGTCCGCCAAAATAAACAACCCGGAGGACGAAAAACCTTCCAGCCCGCGGCCCGTTTTTTCGGGTTTTCCGGCCGGGGAAGCGGCAGGGAATAAGGCGCCAGCGTGCCGGGTTTAGCAGTGATCCCTGATTGATTGGAAGTGAAGGAGAATCTGAGTGTCCGTTGACTACGATGCTCCACGGGCGACGGCCGAGGACGAGGGCACCGAGTCCCTCGAGGAGCTTAAGACAGAGGCTGCCACCCCTAAGGGGGCTGTCATCGACGTCGATGAGGCCGATCTCGCCGAGGCTTTCGAGCTGCCCGGCGCTGACCTTTCTGGCGAGGAACTGCTCGTCCAGGTCATCCCGGTCCAGTCCGACGAATTCACCTGCATGTCCTGTTTCCTTGTCCACCACCGCAGCCAGCTCGCCAAGGAAAGAGATGGGAAAAAGTACTGCACCGAATGCGAAGACTGAACCATCCCACCCGCTCCAGGGCGGTGGCCGCACCCGGGAACAAGCTCGCCGCCGACGTGGATCTTGACGCCGGCAGCCGCATCACCCCGGGATGACCGTCAGGAACGTGGTGATGCCCGCCGAGGAACGCAGGCGCACCGCCTACCACGAATCCGGGCACGCCCGTCTGGGAATGCTTGAGCCCGGCGCCGACCCTGTCCGGAAAATCTCCATCATCCCCCGCGGCCGTCCCCTGGGCGGCACCCTTTCCACACCCGACACAGACCGGTACGGGTACGACGAAAACTATCTCAAGGGCAGGATCGTCGGTGCACTGGGCGGCATGGCGGCCGAAGACCTCGTCTTCGGAGTCGTCACCACCGGCGCCGAAAGCGACCTGCAGACCAGCACCCACCTTGCCCGGATGATGGTCGGCCGATGGGGCATGTCAAAACGCATCGGGCCGGTCCAAGTCCTCCCCGAAGAAGGGGACCTGGGCGCATACGGGCCAATCTGCAAGACCGGGCTAACCCGGAAGACCCGCAAACTGTGAAAACGTAAAAACCCGCCGTTTCAGTGAACTGAAACGGCGGGTTTTTCTGTGTGCCCTCGATAGGATTCGAACCTACGACCTTCTGCTCCGGAGGCAGACGCTCTATCCCCTGAGCTACGAGGGCAATCCGGGGTTCCTGCCGTTGCTGGCGGGACGTCCTAGAGCTTAGCAGTAAGGTGGCCCGCAAGGGAAAATCGGCCATCCGCCCGCGGGTCCGCCGAGGCCGGCCCGGGCCGGCAGGGACTTGAATATCAGTACCCTGAGAACGAATCCACGTGGATGCGTCGCGTTCCCGCCTCCAGCGCCGCGCGCCGTAAGGAAGCGACGCTCGCCGGTGAACCCGAAATATACACATCGCGGTCAGCGACATCGGGAATCATGGTCTTGAGGGCGCCCCCGTCCAGCCGGGATCCGTCTGCCGGAAATGCGGTGATGTGCGGCGGCGGTTCCGATCCGTCCGCAATCCGGGCCATAACCCGGATGCCGGCGGCCTTCAGTTCGTCCGCGTACGCAACCTCTTCAGCAGTTCTGGCAAGCAGGAGGAGGACAGTGTCGCGGTCCCGCAGGCCGCCGGAAGAGAGATGCGAGAGGAACGGCGTGATGCCGATCCCGGCAGCGATCAGCAGCACAGGCTTCCTGGGATCGCGGGGGAGGACAAAGTCGCCGCCTACCGACGTGGCCGTCACCTCATCGCCCGGTTTCAAGGAAAGCAGGACCTTCTTGGCGGCGGAGACGGGCTCGGCGGTCCGTACACCGAACTTCACCACGCGCTCACCGGGGGAGCCGGTCAAACTGAACACCCGGCGTCGTCCTTTCCCGTCCGCCTTGCTGTGCGGCAAGTCCAGCTCCATGTACTGCCCTGGCAGGAAACGGACAGGGCGGGAGGGCTCGAAGGAGAACTCGGTGGTGGTGGACGTCAGAGCCCTCGACCCGGTGAACCTCAACCTCACGCTGCCCCTCTGGCTCGCCATAAAGGCGAGCAGATTGCCGAACAGCAGCGCGGCCTCGGGTGAATTGGCCAGGAAGCCGAAGTTGTAGGGGACGGCAAAGACCGCGCCCACTACAGCCGCCAACCCCAGCTGCTGCCACCTGCGCGGCGGCAGCGTCAGCGGCTCGGTGAGCATGAACCCCACAAAGAACAGCAGCGGCCGCTGGGCAAGAGCCTGCCACAAGGCCATTCCTGCGGACATACCGGCCTGGAGCAGTTCCTGGCTGATGACGGCTGTGGCCACCACAAGGAAGACGGCGGCCATCAGGAGCTTCCGGGTGCGGTACAGGACCAGGAGGACGCCGGGAACCAGCAGCCACAGCATGGCAGGGGTCGCCGCCCACCAGGTGGCAATGTTGAGTCCCGTGAGCCCGGCCGTGAAGGCGCCTGCAGCCGCTGGATTGAAGATATGGCGGCCGCGCCACGCCAGCGCATATTTCGACGCCGACGCCAGCACGCAGGCCAACGCCACGCCGGCCGTATCCATTGGCGCGAAGGAAGGCCAGAACAGGAAATACAGCAGCAGGCCGGTGATGAGCGAGGACTCCGAATGGGGCCGCACATGGAACAGTGCGGCCAGGGCCCTGTTCGAGGCGTACGTCAGGCCAAGGCACAGGGCCAGGTGCCCGAGCATTTCGGGGATGCCGAAAGTCAGCCAGCCGAGGGCATCGAGCAACAGGCTGTACGGGGCAAGGGCCGCGAGGACCAGGAGGATCAGCCGGTACATGGTGAACCGGCCCAGCGCGGTGTCCACGCGGCCGGCCACTGAGGGGACAGGGCCGGCTTTTAGCGTTTCAACAGGGCTCATGTGAACAGTGTCCCTTCAAAGTCGGCGGAGCGGGCCGCGCTGCCATCGGAAAAAACAGTCAGCCAGGAGAAATCGAATTCCTCCTGCAACTGGTCTCCGGGGACAAAGAAAAGGGCGGTGGCCAGGGCGTCGGCCAGCATCGCGGTGTCCGCCAGGGCCCAGGTGGCGACGGCGGTCCCGACCGGTTGCCCGGTGGTTCCGTCCAGCACGTGGTGCAGTCCGTCACCCCAGGCGCGGCGGTTGGAAGCAGAGGCACACAGGGCCTGCCCGGCCAAGGGCACGATTCCAATGGCCTGGGCCGGATTGTAGGGATGCTCCAAGGCCACCTCGGTGGGCAGCGGA